>JAJDCF010000001.1 GCA_029260955.1 Patescibacteria group bacterium
AAATGAATAAGACGAATCCATGTTAGCAAACTAAAAAAACGCTTTGGTCATTTAATAATTTTAAGCGTGACTAGAGTATAGCAGAGCAAAAAAATGGCTTAAATAAGTTCTTAGATCATATTTTTTATTGACTAAATCGCTTATTTTGTTATTATAACATCCTTTTTTGTGAAAATATGGATAGATATGCTCCTGCGAATTTGCCGGATGATCAGCGTTCTAGGTTGCGAGATCAGATTAGAGATGTTGATGAACTACTAGGTACGAATATTGTGCCTGAATCGATGGAAGGCGATATTCGATATATGTCCAGGGATGAAATTAAGAGCGTTTTTAGAGCAAGATTAAAGGTTTTTCTCCTAGGCTTGAGCGCTAATAGAGGCTCAGAGGAGTCTAAAGATAGAGCGAAGGAAGCTTCTGCTTATATAGCTGCACTCAACAATTTGGATCGATACATCAGCAGTAATAGTGATGATGAGCATTCACGCACATTGCGTCAGCACCAGTTTGAATCTTTCAAAAAGTTGCGGGATTTTTTGGAGGAGGGCAAGAAGGGTGGTTATTTTAAGTTACCTACCGGATACGGTAAAACAGTTCTTTTTATCGAGTTTTTGGAAGCACTGAATCTAAAGACCCTTATTGTAGCGCCAACTCAGCCACTCGTGGAGCAGACACAGCAAAAGCTTAGTGAGTTTGCCGATGAAGTTGATGTTGGTCTTGTATATACCTGGGCTAAGGAAATGGACAAAGATGTAACAATTACAACCTATAGCTCCTTCGTTAGTAAAGTTAGAAGTGGGGAGTTTAGACCAGAGGACTATGACTGCTTAATTCTTGATGAAGCACATAGATGTCTTTCAGATGCGCGTATGGCAACTGTACGTAAGTTTAAGCACGCGATTCGACTTGGATTTACGGCGACACCCTCCTTCAGTGAAGAAAAAAAGGTTTCGCATTTGCTTCCGTATGAGATCGATAGATTAGATATTAAGGATGCGATTGATGAAGGGATGTTAGCATCGGTAAGAGTGGTACTGGCAGAGACCGAAATTGATTTGGCTACTGTAGGTGGATCTGGGGATGACTATAACCGAGGTGATCTTGCAAGGACGGTTAATGTTCCCTCTCGCAATAACGCAGCAGTGGAATATTATCAAAAATATTTTGATGGCAGTTCGGCTATTTGCTATTGTGCCGGGATTCAGCATGCCGAAGACGTTGCGGAAGCTTTTAATAAAGCTGGTGTTCCAGCTGTAGCTGTTTTTGGCCAAATGAAAGCCAAGGAAAAGAAGGAAGCCCTAGAGGATCATCATAGTGGGAAAATTAAAGTGGTGTGTAATGCAGACTTACTCGTCGAAGGATATGATGAACCGGCAATTGAAGCCTGTTTTAATCTGAGGCCGACATATTCGTGGGTGTTTGCTGAGCAAAGAGGTGGTCGTGCTGTGCGTTTGGATCCAAATAATTCTGATAAAGTAGCCACAATTGTAGATTTTATTGATAAAAAGAGTGGCAAACTTTCCCTTGAACATCCAATATCCTTTGTGGAGGTATTAGGGCAGGCACAGGCTCTAAATAGCCAACATAAGGCAGAGGGAGTTGAGATTGAAGCAGTGGAAGATGATGTATTAAGTAAGGTTCGCTTTACTTCAGATCCAGAAAAAATAGCAAAAAAACTCAGTGATCGCCCCACAAGAATGAAATTACCATTTGATGAAGACTTTAAAGAGAAGGAATGGAAAATGTTGGAAAAAGGATGGTTGACTACTTCAATGATTGCTGAGGAGCTAGGAATTAGCTACCGTAATGCACACAAATTGGGAAGAATTGCCGACATACCGAGCCCTAGCTTAGTAGCGAAATTGAGGCACAAAAGTTCGGAAGAAGGTGGGACAACGTCGGTTTCATTTTTTCGGCCGCAAGTTTTACCTTATTTGCGGGCAGCGATTAAGCTGCATACTGCTCCTTACGGATGGCATACAAGGCAACAGCTTATTGATGAATACAGTTTGACATCGTATGAAATACAGTTCTTTTTTGAAAGACATCCAAAAACGCATAGAATGAGCACGGAATTCGGAAGATTTCTTTTCCCTGGTGAGACGTCTAGAATGTACTATTCTCCAAAGATAGCTACGAAGATGGCACTTGAGATGCATAAAGAAATTCCTGCAGGTTGGGTGTCGCTCAGTGTTTTATCTAAACGCGTTAGCACTGCTCGATATTTATTGCAACCAATTGCTGATCAAGTAGTTTCTGATTTTGGCCCTAGAAGTGAGGTTGTGATGCACGGACGAGAGGGTGATGAAAATAGGGATTTTCACTTTGAACCTGAAATAGGGGAAGAGATTGTGCGGCGTGCCCTGGAACAGTCTAATAAGCATGTGGAGATTCGTCAGATTGCCCTTCGATACAAAAGAAAGCTGTCAGGCGTTAGAGAGGCTATCAACCTTGCACAATTGTCTAGGCCTCCTGCAAAAGTCAAAGATCGACATGATAAAAGAAAAACACTGGAATATGTTCTTAAGGAAGATATCCCTAAGCTTAAGGGGTTTCTGGCAATGGGGCGAAATTGGAGGTCATTAGGAGAAATTGCTGTTGAAGCTGGTGTAGAGATGCGCTTTGTACGGCGTGTTTTCGACCGAATTAAATCAGAAATGGATAAGCAATATCATGTTTTGACTTCCAGTTCTGCAATGGGTCTGACTATTTACGTTAGCCCGCGATTTGTGAATGAGATTAAAAAAGAAATGAAATCATTAAAACCAAAAAGGGGCTGGAAGACAACTCGCGAAGTTTGGGAAGAAACCGGAATTGATCGTAGGACTATTCGTTTTTTGCTTCGAGAGTCAGGAAATGGCAAGGCTGAACGACAGACATTCATTAGTGATCGCGGCCTTATGAAGCCATATTATCCACCAGCTGCCATTAAATATGTTAAAAAAGAATTAAGAGCTATAAAGAAATGGCCGACTGCCGAATCACTGGCAGATGAGCTTGGTGATGTAGAACCACGAATTCGAGGGCTAGCTATTGCTTGTCAGATGCGTGATTTTAGGCGTTTGAGCTACTCGCGTTCAGGTAAAGAAATGCTTATTAATCCGGAAATTATTGATGGTATTCGTGAAAGTATTAAGGAAACTGAGGACTGGCTTGATGTGACAGGCTACTTGGGAAACTCAGAAATTGGTTATGAGCGAATGCTAAAAATGATTAAGGGGATAGAAAGCGAACATCCTGAATTGTTTCAGTGGGGCGTTGGAGCTAGAGGGCAAAATACTAAACGCATTCATCCCGATGTTGTGTCACTTTTGAATGTTCAATTTGTAGAGATGTCTCACTGGAT
>JAJDCF010000002.1 GCA_029260955.1 Patescibacteria group bacterium
AAGAGGCTCCAGCCGAAGCCGCATAAATTTATCAATAAATATTTAATATCTATATAACCATTTAATTATGTCTGACGAAGTAAAATTGTCTAAGGCCGCTCAAGGAATCCTTGATGAGGTAAAAAAACTTTCTGTACTTGAACTAGCTGATCTAGTAAAAGCTATGGAGGAAGAATTCGGTGTGAGCGCTGCTGCTCCTGTCGCTGTTGCTGCCGCTGGTGGTGGAGGTGAAGAGGCTGCCGCTGAAAAAGATAGCTTTGATGTTGAGCTTACCGCTGTTGGTGGCCAGAAAATCTCTGTTATCAAAGCAGTTCGCGAAATAACAGGTCAAGGCCTCAAGGAGGCTAAAGATATGGTCGATGCCGCTCCAAAAGTAATCAAGGAAGGTGTTAAGAAAGACGAAGCTGAGAAGATGAAAGCGCAGCTAGAAGAAGCTGGTGCTACTTGTGAATTAAAATAAGCTCTAACGACACAACAATTAATGATCGTCCTGCAAGGGGCGGTCTTTTTTGTGCCACAGGAAAGTGCATAAGGGGTTGACAAAAAGCCAAAAATGCGTAGTATTTGCATCCTGCTCATTTGAAACATCGGAAGTTATAACGCTCATGCCCATGTTGGGCACAGGTACGTCATGTGCAAGCATTTTTTTGAATTGTTTGTTCTTTTTGCGTTCATCGCGCTCACCTCGCTGGTGGGCTGTGGTGTCTCCATCCTGGAGACATCGACCCACAAAAACAGGCACGGAGGCCTAGACAACTGCACTGACCCGGCGGACATTCCCGCTTTGAAAGAGGCGCTGATCTCCGATAAGGAGGTTATGCCTTACGTTGATACTGGCAATTGGGTACGCTGCATTGACCGCATAGACGGTCCCTCGGCAGTGGCCGCACTTGCTGAGGTCATGCTTCAATCCAAGCGTGGTTTCCATCGTCAGGCGGCCCTCCGGCTACTCAACAAACGAAGTGGCCCAAACATCGTGTCCATGCTCCGGCAGGCACTGAGCCATAAAGGGTTGCTCAGCATTTCAGCTGCTAAGGCACTGGCTGGCAGAAACGCGGTTCACGCGCTCATTCCGGCTTTGGCCGATGAAAGGTATGACGTCCGGCATGTTGCCCAGGAATTCCTAGGCGACAAGCTCAGTTACATGCCGGTCGTCCAGGCCATGTGCCACGCACTCAGCAGTGACAATGTCGACGTTCGCTACGAAACAACCAAGATCCTGACCACCAAGGAGCCGAATCACCCCTGCGTGATTCCCGCCTTGAGTAAAGTGGTCAAGGACAAGTACCTCGAGACCCGCCAGATGGCGGTCAAGTTCTTTGCTGACGAGGAAAGGAAAAACCCATCGGTCGTTCCACCCTTGTGCGAAGCGGTGATGGACGAGAATCAGGAAATCCGGGAGCTGGCAGTCAACGCTCTCACTCGCTATTATCACTACTACGATGAGAAAGGAACAAGAAGTTCACCGATTTTCCCGGCACTCATGAGCTACTTGAAGACCTACAGCGCTGATTCCTTACCGGGAAGAAAAGCAGTCAGGTACTTGGCCTATTTCGATCACCACGCAGCTGTTCCTGTTCTGAAGGACATCATCCATAAGACCAGGGGAGGTAACTATGATGCTTTCGTGGCCCTAGCCATGATCGACATGCCACAGATGCTTGCATTTGCGGAGCAGATCGTGAAGGAAGACGTTGACCTCAAGAAGCGTAAACAAGCTGCACATTTCTTGGGACTCGGTGAGTTTCCCCAGGCTGAGCTACTCAGCAGATACCTTGCCGAAGACGGCGATGTAAGCATGCGCAGTGGAGCAATCCTTGGTTTGATGACGATGGCAGAGCGCCTCACTCCTCAGACACGTTTTGTTACACCATCACCTTTTAGCCCCAGCTCCTTTCCAGGTCTCTCTGACAAAGATAGGCTTAAGGTTCAGGAGGTGGCAGTACGTGCACTTATCAAGGTAGTGAATCAAGAGAAGATCACTGAGCTACGAGGAGTCGCGATCAACGCGATCGGCAAATTCAGAGACAAGTCAGCCGTTCCGGTTCTGGAACGAATTGGTTTGGATGAAGAAGATGCAAATCGTAGTAACGCCGTATGTGCACTCGGTCACCTGGTAAAAACTGTGTCTCCAGTCTTGCGAAAGGCTGCAAAAGATCCAGACCGTGTGCTACGCGAGTGTGTCGCTGGGATCATGCGATATGTCTTGACTCGTGAGGCTGCCAGCTTGCTGGTGAACCTGATGACACAAGACCCAAATCGTGGCCTCAGGCAGTGGGCTCAGAAAAGCCTCAATTTCGGCAGTGATCCAACTTACTTCATCCCCATGCTGGCCAAGGCGCTGCCCGGGAGCGACACAAAAGTGCGCCTTGCAATCGTGGCAACCCTTTACAGGGTCGGCAGAGTCAGAGATGAAAAACACCATGCCCCTGTCCTTTCGGTACTCAAGGAACGTCTCAAGGTTGAGACGACACCAAGCGTTCGAAAGAAAATCAAGGAGGCAGTCAAGTTCCTACGGGACAAAGAATAACTTCCAATAACTTAAACTGAGCAAAAAACCGTTCTTGCCGTCGCTCCCACGCGCGCGATGTACGAACGGTTTTTTCCTATATTGTCAGATGGCTCAAAAAATGATAGATTTGCTCAGGTACAAACTTCGCCCAAATGAGTTTTAAGACCAGAAAAATTAGGAAGAAGCCACGACGAAAGTCTCTTAAAAAAGCTAAAAATGCTGGTTTAGGGTTCCTTGGATTCATAAAAAGCCTACCTCCAACAACCAAGAATTATATTGCGGCTGGAATACTCGTGATTTTTGGCATGTTTGTGGTATTTAAAGTTACTACCGCTGCTTACAATTTGGTTTCCAATTTTAATCCTAAGCAACTTATTTTTGCCGTGGGTTCCGACATGGAACAAGATGAGTATGGCTACACCAACATCCTTCTTTTGGGTGATGGAGGCCATGAACGTGATGGAGCGGATTTGATCGACACCATCATGATCGCTAGCATCGATTACGATAAGAACGCCGTATCACTTTTTTCTATTCCGCGTGATTTTTATGTAGATGCGGATGAGGAACTGGAAATTACTTATGGCGGCAAAATAAACGAGCTCTACCGCAATCACAAGAATATAATGGAGGACGAAGAAGATCGTTTTCAACTTTTTAAAAGAGCAGCCGGCGAGATTGTTGATTTAGACATTCAATATTACGTCCGTCTGGATTTCAACGCCTTTGTCGAAGTAGTCGACAGCCTTGATGGCGTTGCGGTGGATGTACAGGAGAAGATTTATGACCCTTACTATCCCAACGAAACCGATAACGGTTATACAGTCTTCAGCGTCGACAAGGGGCTACAAGAGATGGACGGAGAAACAGCTCTTAAGTTTGTGCGCAGCCGCAAAACCACATCCGATTTCGACCGAGCCGCTCGACAGCAACTGGTCATAGAGGCAATTCAGCAAAAGGCGCTCAGCAAAGACATTTTGACCTCAGCAAGCAAGCTCAAGGCGCTTTATGGTGTGGTAGAAGACAATGTGAACACCGACATGACCACCCGCGAAATGATCTCACTTGCCGGTTTTGGAAAGAATTTGGACCATTCTCGCATGGTTCGCAAGGTGATTCACGATGATCCGGGCCAGGAAGGGGGATTCCTATACACACCTGATAGAGAGATGTTTAAGGACATCTATAATGGTCAATTCGTACTGATCCCATTCGGAGATGACTATGAGTTAATTCATAAATACACTGACCTAATTTTCCATCAGCGGGAAGTCTACTATGAGCCTGCTAAAATCGAGATCCTGAATGCCACCAAAATTCCTGGAATTGCCAGAAACGCGGCCTATCAACTGATTCGCTTTGGTTTTGATGTGCAAGAAATTGAAAATTACTATGGTCCGGACGATGAAAAAGCCTATTTAGAAGAAAGTCGCATTGATTTCTACGATTATACCGAAGACGTTCATGGTTTGGTTCAGCCTAAATACCAGGCCACTTTAAATGCCCTAGATGGCTTTGTAATGGCCGATGAAACGGCTTCCAGAAGCGCTTATTTGGTTACCGAAGAGGACGGCAAGAAGGTCTACGAGGGAGGTCGAATGAACCTTTCAATTATATTGGGTGACGACTATGACGTTTATTTGGTGAATTAAGCTTGCAAACAAGGTAAAATTCCCCTAAAATACCTCAGCATTGACCCATTAATCCATTTTTCAAATGCCAATCATCAAGAGTGCTATCAAGCGCATGAAGCAAAATAGCAAACGACGTGCCAACAATCGTCATTACGGTTCTCACATGAAGTCCATGATCAAGTTGATTTTGACTCATGTTGAAAAAGGTGAAATGGATAAGGCTAAGAAGATCCTTCCAGATGTAATCTCTGCTATCGACACAGCTGCCAAGAAGAAGCTTATTCACGAGAACAATGCTGCTCACAAAAAATCCAGAGTTCAGAAGGCAGTTACTGCCGGTCCTCCTAAAAAGGAAGACAAGCCAGCAAAGAAGAAGGTTGAGAAGGTTGAAGCAGTAGAAGAAAAAGTTGAGAAAGCCGAGGATAAGGTTGAAGAGAATGTTGAAAAAGTAGAGGAAGTGACAGTGGAAACTAAGAAAGATGTCTAAAGGTAAATATTTATCCATCGATTACGGTGACGCGCGTGTAGGCGTTGCTGTTTCGGATTATAATAAAGAGGTTGCCTTTCCTCGTGATTTTTTGACATATAAAGGCACAAAGGACCTCATCGACCAGCTTAAAAAGTTTTGCGAGGATGAAGACATTTCCAAAATCATCCTTGGCCTACCTATTATGATGGACGGTACCATGGGCGACCGAGCCAAAAAGACTCAAGTCTTCCACGACAAGCTAAAAGAGGCCATGCCTAACATGCCTATCGACTTCTTTGACGAACGTCTATCCACCGAATTCGCCGTCAAATCCTTGCGAGGACAGGGGATTAAGGATAAAGACCAAAAAGGCAAACGGGACGCGATGAGCGCCCAGATTATATTGCAGAATTACTTGGCTTCGTTGAGTTGATAATTGCAATCTTATTTTTCCGGCGATACACAAGTAACTTTAGGTATAGATGTGACCATGCATGCCTCATTACCTATCCTATTAAATCCTAGTGATCGCAAACCCGACATTGAGCCTTTTATAGGCACCTCCTTAACAACTGATTCAGAAGTGCAAACTCCTTTTATACAGCTTTCTTTAATAATGCTACGTATTTGTGAGCCACACTCCTGCAATAAAAAACGGCGACCTACTTCCAGCATAATAGAATTACGTAATCTTTGTTCACTCATTGTAGATGAAGCCACATTACGACATGAAGCGTATGATTCATCACCATTACGCCCCTCACGAGTTACGTTAAGTGATGCTAATACTTTCTCTCTGTCCGTTTTTACATCAGCAGCCACTGTTGGTACAGAATCAGGAGTACTTAGTGAGTTTGGCTCATGAATTTCAGCATTGTTACCAGTTCCAGCACAACCTGCGCCAGCTATTGCCGACAAAAGAGCTGCTGATACAATTGACCCAGATATATTTTTTGCTAATTTCATATCAAATTATTTACAGGGTATTACTTTGCCATACTATAAACAATTTGTCAAGTAGATATCACCTGGATTCAATCCAATAGTGCCTCACCAATCCTTCTTCCTCCGTCTGCACTTTATCTTTAAGTATGCCGCCGTTTCTTTCGATGACTTTTATAGAGCCGACATTATCATCATTACAGGTAATCATAACCTTCTTCAGGCCAAGTTCATGGGCTTTTATCAGGGCGAGTCCCAGGATTTTATACCCGTAACCCTTACGTCTTTCAGTTGGGCGAATGTAGTAGCCGATGTGGCCGCCAATGATCTTCAGCTTATCAGTAAGTTCGTGGCGAACATTAACATGGCCAACAAATTTCTCATCATCAATAAGCCAGTAGGTGGTGGCAGGTACCCAATAGTCCGGCAAATCCTTGCCTTGTGAGTGATTCTGAGTCCGTTCAATATACTCATTAATGTCAGTCGGATAGGTAGGCACATTCCAAAAGCCCTTGGCACCCTCATTATTTAATTCCTTGATGGCTGCCAGCCAGGTGTCTTTGTACTTTAGTGTAGGTTCAACAAGTTTCATCATTCACAATTTAGCACGCAATGTTCATAAATGGGTCACCGTGTTTATTGAACAGAACATCCTCAGTGCACTCCTCTTTTACATCGGAAATAACTTCGCATTTGGTCATTGCTTTGACTCTAGTGCGAGTTGAGTCAACTTGCTCACGAAGTATTTTTCCAAGCATTGGATGACTAATATAGTCATGACAACGATATTTGGCCTTAGAATCGCTTTGCAAGAAGGCCGCAGCTTTTTTTTCAGTGGCCGTTTCATTTCCAGCACCCTTGGTGACAACGCCGTTGCCATGCGGATACTGAACTTCATCACTATTACTTGTTGATGTAGTACTTGTCGTTTTATTGCCAGCATCTTTGGTGGCCATTCCCGGATAATTGGTGACATCTTTATTATCGTCACAGGCAGTGGTCATAGCTAAGGCGCTAGCAAGAACGATAGCTGGTTTATTGATTTTCATAAGAGTTTGATTACTTTATAGTAATGCCATTATAACTTAAGATACTATTTTGTCAAGTAGCTTAGTACCTCACATTGCAAACAACGCTCTATGTGCTATAATCATCACCCTCTAATAAAGCAATATGCCACCAGGACGCGTATCACAAATTGATTGGACAACTAAACCTAGGACTACGCCCGTAGCATTCATATACCAAGAAGAGAATCATCCACCCTCATATCAAGTGAGGCATGCTGGTGAAGGTGGGGGTTCTGAATGTTGCACAAGCAATTGGGGTCAAATAGTAGGCGTCATAAAAGCTTATCGAGCTAGGATTGTCTTTCTTGATGACACAGATCTAGATGCTATGGAGCTTGGACCAGAAGATAGAAAAAAATGCAGACCGTTTACTCCAAAAGAGCAACTAGATGCTTTTTTTGATACCTTCGATGAAATAGCGTCTTAGCTCAGAAAGTGCACCATGCCTATTAACACGCAATAACAACAGGTGACTTTCTCTTATGCTTATTCGCCTCAATCCTTTTTTGTAGTTTCTTCTCCTTATCCGTTTCTGCTTCACCGCCAGCTTCAAATTTCCTCAAAATATCGTCCATCTCAACGTAACTCATGCCAATTTCCTCTTCGTCCGTATGGCCCGCTCTGAGCTCCGCGCTTGGAGTTTTTTTGATGATGGCTTCAGGTAGCCCAAGTTCTTTGGCAATTTGCCACACTTCCGTCTTATATAGGTTGCCAATGGGTAGTGCGTCCACTCCTCCATCGCCGTATTTAGTAAAGTAGCCCAGGGTTTCCTCGGTCTTATTCCCTGTGCCAAGCACAAGGGCCTTATGAGTGTTGGCATAGTGGTACAAAATCGTCATGCGCACTCTGGCTTGAATGTTCATGTGGGCCTCCTCCGATTCATCCCACGGAAGCTTTTTGTAACGCTCCACGTAGTCTCCAATCGAAATCACACGGTATTCAATTCCCAGTTCTTCCGCCCAAGCTTTGGCATCAGAAATACTGTGTTCTGAGCTCATGCCATCATTTGGCATCAAAAGAGCCGTCACATTCTCTTTTCCAAGGGCTAGCACGCCAAATTTAGCCACAAGAGCGCTATCTACGCCGCCACTCAGGCCAACAACGGCTTTATCAAAGCCGGCCTGTTCAAAGAACTCTTTGAGGCCATTAGTTATCTTGTCTATTCGCGGGTCCATTATTGGAGGTTAATAAGTGGAACGATGCTATCAGGCATAATACCCCAGCTGATATCCGGCGCCATTTTCTGCACGAATTCAAATTGTATCACTTGTGGGTTAAGTCTAAGCGATTTACCCTTCAGGCTAATGGCCTCGGCTTCTGCCTCTGCCTCAATGATAATTTTCTGCTTCAACTCAGCAGCCTCAAGTTTTTGATACTCGGCTTTCTGAATGCGTTGCTCAGCCACCTGTTTTTCTTCAATAGCAGAAGCGTATTGGTCAGAAAAAGCGATATGTCTTAGTAGCAACTTCTCAAGGACAATATCCTTTTCAGAATAAAGCTCTTTAATTCTCTCATCTATACCCTTTTCTGCGTCATCACGTTTTTTGGCATAAACATCAATGGCGGTATATTTGGCGATCTGTGAGCGAATCTGTGAGCGGGCTATTGGTCGTACGATCTTTTGAACGTAATTAGGGCCGACCGCCTGAAAAAGCTCAGCCGCTTTATTTTGATCTACATGGAACAGTACAGTAGCATCCACCCATACCGTTTGACCATCACTGGTAGGAGCAGTCATAGAATCATCAGAATAAACAGCGCCTTCACCGGCTGCCACACTCATGGTGTATTCCTGTGTACGTACGTCGGTCAGGTAAGAAACCTGCCAGAAGGGGATTTTAAGATGCAGTCCCTCAGGAAGTTCATCGGCAAGCACTCCGCGTCCACGGTCATAAATAATACCTACATGTCCAGGGGGTACCGATACAAGGCCATCAAGAATAATCAGTACAACGATGATGACAGCAATCATAAAGGTAGTTGCCTTGCTACCAATGCTTATCTTAGGAAGTTTAGGAAAGGGGGCAAGGTTTCTAAAGTCAGCCATAGTCAATTTGTTAAGTAGTGACTCTCAGTATACAAAATTATTTAAAGTTTGACAGGTGAACATTTGTTTACTAAGATGAGGCCAAGCTAATAAAACAAAGATGAAACTCAAAGCAATCTATGTCTGTAACTCCTGCGCCGCAGAGGCACCCCGTTGGTCCGGTCAATGCATGAAGTGTAATGCCTGGAATACAATGGTCGAAGATGTCATCAATGTTGGAAAACAAGACAAAAAAGTTTCAGCCGCCGTGCCCGTAAAACCCGCCGTCACCGTTGGTGATCTAAAACTCAAAGAGAAAAGGCTAGGGACGGGCATTGGTGAGCTGGATCGTGTTTTGGGTGGGGGATTAATGGAGGATTCTCTGGTGCTTCTGGCCGGAGATCCGGGCATCGGAAAATCCACCCTAACACTGCAAATCTGCGACCAAATGGCCAAACAGGGCAAAAAGGTCCTCTATTTTTCGGGTGAAGAATCCGTTGGGCAAATCGCTAGTCGAGCGAGGCGATTGAAGCTCAAAAACGAGATTGGCCTGATTAATTTGAATGACCTGGAGACCATTCTTGCCACCATTCAGGCCGAGCGACCCGAGTTTGTGGTGGTCGACAGCGTGCAGGTCATGGCTAGTGACGAAGTTGCCTCGCAGGCCGGTTCTATTTCGCAGGTTCGTTATGTAGCCGAGCAGCTGATGAAGATGGCCAAGGGCAGTAAAATTCCCATTTTGCTCATTGGCCATGTGAACAAGGCGGGTAATCTAGCTGGCCCACAAGTGCTCACTCACTTGGTCGACACTGTCCTCTTCCTCGAAGGCGACAATTTTCACCAGTTCCGCTTACTTCGTTCCACTAAAAACCGTTTTGGCGCAGTAGACGAAGTTGGCGTGTTCGCTATGGAACAAGGCGGCATGATTGAAGTTAGCAATCCATCAGCCCTATTTTTGGAAGGTCGGGCAAAAAATCCCATTGGATCCTGCATTGTGCCAACCCTTGAGGGTACTCGAGTGTTCTTAGTCGAAGTACAAGCCCTGACCAATTACACCCAATTCGGCTACCCAAAGCGTACCGCCAGTGGCTTTGATTTGAATCGTTTAAACATCATCATCGCTATTCTCAATCGCTATGCCGGTATGAAACTCGATTCGACGGATGTATACATAAATGTAGTGGGCGGTTTAAAATTGAATGAACCCGCTGCCGATTTGGCCGTGGCTATGGCGATCGCCAGTTCCAAACTCAAAAAGCCTCTGCCAGCCACCATGGCTGCCCTAGGTGAACTTGGTTTATCGGGCGAACTTCGTAAGGTTCCTCAAATGGAAAAGCGTGAAAAAGAGACGAAAAAGATGGGTTTCAGCCAGGTAGTTTCTTCATCCGAAGGGCAATCGATTGCTGAGGCTTTAAAGGTGCTTACGACAAAGGCTTCTTAGTGCCGATTTGCCCAAGTAATCTTAGCAGATCTGTATTCAGCATTTTGGTGGCAAGTACTTTTGGATCAGGATTCGCTACAACATATTCGGCTACGTCTCGCTGGAGTTCAATTGCGTAAGCGTCATTTATACTCGGCAGTTCCTGAGTGATGTCGTCTACTCCTTGTGCTGACCCTTCTAGTATTTCTATGCCATTACTTCTACTTCCTGCATCATGCCCGGCTTTAAACAGCTTTGTTACCTTTTTCCGGTCCGCACCAGCATTCCAGGTCACGGGAAGATCGAAGCCATCATGCTGACCGGCAAAAAATATTGCACGATTGTATAGCTCACTTTCAGTCTTACTGCGTATTTCGGAGAGGGGCATTCCGCTAAGGTGAGCCAATAAGCAAATAGTGCGAAAGGTTGATATTCCATTGGCACTATATGTATCTTCATCACGTATTTCACTTATATGTTCATGATCTACCGAATCACCATCAGGGCCCCGCTTATAAAACAGTTTGTACCAAAGTTTGATTCCTACATTCGTTATTGATTGGGTAAAATCCGAGAATTTACCAAAGGGATAATCCAGAATCTCAGGATCGATTTCTGAAAGGTATTGCACAGTGGCCTCTTCCGGTATGCTGACGCCAATATTAGTCAAGGCATCGCTAATTAAACCGATTCGATACTCAACAGCCCTCTCAAATGCAGGGCCAGATATCTTTGATGTTTCATAAGCTATCTCACTCATATTTTATTTTATATCTTCGTTTGTAGCTCTAATTTCCGCGAATCTCTGAGACGCTTTATTTGGTGCATCAAGAATTCGCTCATACCCCTCTGGTATTGCCTGTGATACCGCATCCTTAATTGAACATCTATCATTTCGGACACTCGTTACCACGTCAAGTGCGTCACACACCAATCTTTTTGGAGTTAGTATCGCGGCTGTTAGTATTTCACGACATATCCCTAGTTGGTGAGCTAATCCACTTGGTTTCTTATTAGGCATGTTCATAATAGTCAATTTTAGTCATTGATATGGTGGCATATGTACCATATAATATAATATTTATAACTTTTTGTCAATAGACAAATAAATGAGCTTAATAAGCCAAAAAAGCACAAATTTCCTGACTTAGATTCCAAAAAACCGCTCCGCATTCTCCGTCGTCATCCGCGCGACCTCTTCAAAAGGCACACCCTTCACCTCAGCTACTTTTTTCGCAATATCCACCAAAAATGCAGGTTCTCCAGCTTGGCCTTTTTTACTCTCAATCGTCAAATAGGGGCTGTCGGTTTCCAGCATCATGCGATCCAGAGGCACCATCTTCACTACTTTTCGCAGATCCTCATTATTCTGGTAAGTGATTATGCCCGTAAAGCTGAACATCAAGCCCAAATCAAGCAGTTTCTCCGCTTCAATCATATTCCCACTAAAACAGTGGGCCACGCCGTTACTAAAGTTCTCGCGCTCCAAAATTCGCAGGGCGTCTATAAACACCGCCTCATTCCCACCCGGATTCTTACTGCTTCTCAGGTGAATAATGGCGGGCAGGCCAAGCTCTTTCGCAATATCTATTTGCCCAACAAAAAAGTCCTCCTGCATACCATGCGGGTGCTTGTCATGGTAGTAATCTAAGCCAATTTCACCAATTGCGACTACCTTTTCTTCACGCGCAGCAAAATCCCGAATCCACTTCAAATCTCGTTCCATATTATCGGTCAAAGTTGTGGGGTGAATTCCGGCAGTCGTCCAAATAAAGTCATACTGTTTGGCCAGCTTCAAATGCGGCTCGCATTCAGGAATATTACAGGCCACGTTCAAAAACTTTTTTACCCCAACCTTAAGCGCGCGATCAATCACGGCCTTCTGCCCCTTCTTCAGGTGGCTAATATGACAATGGGTATCAATCAAATGCATATCTATATCAGCTTTTTCTTACGAAGTTGTACGAAAACTTCGGACTCATAAAGTGTAAGGCTACCAAGTGCAATCAGAGTAATGACCAGATTTATTACCCATCCGACTATTGGAACCATTCCAATCAGCATGAAGATAAGTGCGCCCAAGGCAAAGCTTCCAAAAATCCTGCTAAAACTGCTTTTGCCACTAACTTTTACAATCTTAAAGCCAATTAGTATGGCTGCCATGACTTTCGCAACATAAAGAGCTACAAACCAAAAGGCCATCAACACCAAAGCCATTGGAACTCCAATCGTAGTAATCAAAAGAATTAAAGCAGCGATGGGTGTCAAAATAAGAACCAGAAATCCCACCCCCAGACTCTTAAGGGTGATTTCGTAAGCAGTAGTAGAGACATGAATCACGTAGTAGCGACCGAGCCATATTAGGAATAGTCCAAAAAATAAAGTAGCTAGAAGAGAAAACAATGAAAAACCAGCAAATATAACCGGCATATTCGCCTCGATCTGACTTTCTGGAATGTTTTTGTAAACTACATCACCATTTACCATTCCAGTAGGAATCTCAAGTTCTTTAGCATATCGATACGAAAGATCACCCTGAATTCTTGCGCTGGGTCCAAACTTGATTTTATCAAAATTATACAGTGTCACATCACCCTTCACATCGCTATTTAGGTAAACAGAGCCGCCCGCGAGCCTCAGATCTCCGTTGATAACACCACCAAGCATAATATTCCCTGCACCCATATTCACGTCACCTCCCACGAAACTACTATCTGCAAGGCTTACATCTCCACCGGCAGCAAGTAGATCCCCCTTAATGGTTGCATCAATTCTAATGCTTCCTCCAGCCATGCGAACATCATCACCAATCGCACCGTTAACCGATATATCACCGCCAGCCACCATCAAATCCTGGGTTATCTCTTCATTAATGTCAACTTTTCCGCCCGCGGCAATCAGGTCGCCGTTCACTCCTTTTTGAACACTCAGTACACCACCAGAGGCATAAAGGTCGTCACTGATTTTTGTATCGATATAAACTTCATCACCTGATTCAAAAGTTGCAGCTTGCGCTAAGCTTGGCAAAAAGAGTACGGCAACCATAAAGCTAAGTAGATATTTTTTCATAGCAAATTTGATTATTGATTACTTTGATTATATGCCCCTCTTATAATTTTTTCTACCCCCAATAAAGCAAGTGCTATTGCTCCTTGCTTCGCCCTATACGGGCTGAGCAATCAACCCCTCGTTAGCTTGTGCTATTCAACCTGCTTCGCTCCTACTCGCTTTAGTCTATCGAGGGGGGTATGGTGCCCAAGAAGAGACTCGAACTCTTACGCCTTGCGGCACTGGTTCCTAAGACCAGCGTGTCTACCAATTCCACCACCTGGGCACGTCGACACTACACTTCAGATTCCGTTCTGACAGAGTCAGAACTGCATCTTCCGTAACTGTCTCCTCTCCCCATAAAATCCTTCTCGGCCTTCGGCCTGCGATTGAATTTTTTGGGGACCCCTGTTTTATACAGGCATTGGTATCAAAATGCAAGAGCTAACCCTCAATCTGAAGCTTTCCTTCTGGCACGTGATCCACGAACAACTTCCCATTCAAATGATCAACCTCGTGTTGAACGATGCGAGCCTCAAAACCTTCAAATACCATAATTTTCTCATACCCCTTGGTATCAGTGAATTTCAACTTCACCCAAATAGCCCGCTTTACAGGTCCCCAGTGACCCGGAAGACTAAGGCACCCCTCAGTATCTTCATCAATTTCTTCTGCCATTTCTACAATTTCGGGATTGATGATTGTAAAAATTTGATCTTTGTTGATCGTAATGTGAGCCATTCTCAAATTTACGCCAACCTGAGGTGCAGCAATACCGACCCCCTTGGTCGCAATCATGCTGTCCTCCATATCTTTGAGTAGTTTCAGGGTTTTTTTTGAGATCTTCCCCTGATTTTCAGAAGCTTTACGAAGAATGGGGTTATCCGCTCCTTTTACAATGTCGATAATCATAATTAAAACATAGTGATGAAAGAAAAATACAGGATTACTAATTCTTGAGCAAATAGGCTTCCACAAAGGCATCCAGCTCGCCATCCATGACGGCGTCCACCTGGCTTGTTTCCTCGTTGGTACGGTGGTCCTTGACCATGGTATATGGCTGAAAAACGTAAGAACGAATCTGATTACCCCAGGCTGCCTCCTTGTAGCCGCCCTTTAGCTCATCAATTTTGTCCTTTTTTTCCTCCAGTAGCTTTTGGGTCAGACGGCCTTTCAGTACATTCATCGCCTGCGCTTTGTTCTGCTGCTGACTGCGCTCAGATTGGCAGGTGACTACCAAATTAGTGGGCACGTGAGTGATTCGAACGGCAGAATCGGTAGTATTCACATGCTGACCGCCGGCTCCGCTAGCTCGGTAGGTATCTATTCTCAGATCCTTTTCATCAATGGTCACCCCGTCACTTCCCTCAATAACAGGCAATACTTCGATTAAAGCAAAAGAAGTTTGGCGCAGGTTTTTGGAGTTAAAAGGGGATAGCCGCACCAATCTGTGAACTCCATGTTCAGCCTTCAAAAAACCGTAAGCCATCATGCCTTTTACCTCGATAGTGGCACTTTTTATGCCAGCTTCAGAGCCCATGGTTTTTTCGGTAACAGTCGTTTTCCAGCCCTTCTTTTCGGCGTAACGCAGGTACATACGTAGTAGCATTTCTGTCCAATCTTGTGCGTCCACTCCTCCGGTACCAGTCGAAAGCACCAAAATGGCATCATGCTGATCGTAAGGACCGCTCAAAACCAGTTCAACATGAGCCTTTTGGTACGCTTTTTCGAGCTTTTCATAGTCTGCCTCAAGCTCAGCTCCCTCCGGGCTACCTTCTTCTACCATTTGGATTAGCTCCTGCAAGTCATTTGCCTTCGATGAAAGACCGTTCCAAGTTTCCTCCAGGTCGGTCCAGTACTTGAGCTCTTTTAGTATTTTTTCCGCTTTCTTAGGGGCATCCCACAATCCTTCCTGCTTGGATTTATCCCCAGCTTCAGCTATTTTCTCTTTTATGCCAGCAGCTTCAAAGATGTTGGAGGTCCTGACCGATTTTTTCAGCAAGTTTTCGGATGTCCATTTGGGATTACTCCTGGTTAGTGGTTATCTCGCATATTCTAGCATAAAAGCCTTGAAAAAATCATGAAAAAATGATAAAATGAATAGATATAAAAATAATAAGTTTATGGAAGCTATAGAAGACAAAAATAAGCAGAACGATGCAAAGCAGCAAATTAGCCTTCTTGAAAAGGCAATTAAGAGTGCATTCAAGGAGGGTAATTATGAAGCTGTAAAAGTTACTGCATATAAAATTAAAGCTCTCGATCCAGATAATCGTTTGGCTGAAAAGATGATTAACAAGGCGGAGAAAGTCAGAAAGAAAGCAGAGTCTGTCGAAAAGGCTAAGAAGGCAAAGGAATATGCAACTATGCTAAAAAAACTCTACAAGGAACAAAACGTAGAGAAGCTAACTGCTTTAGCTAATGAATTCAAAGCTTTTGATCCGGAGAGCAAAGATGCAGACAAATGGATCAAGAAATCTGAAAAGCTAAAAGATAAGCTTAGTGGCAAAAAGGAAGAAAAGCAGCCAGGCTTCTTCGCAAATCTATTTAAGAAATCAAATAAACAAGGTGAGCCTGAGAAAAAAGAAGGACTAATGCAGATTGTGGCAAAAAAAGAAGAAGAGGCGTCTATGAAGATCGAAGCAAAGCCAGAGGCCATCAAGCCTATCGCAGCTTCAATAACTCCAATAGCTCCAATAGTTTCTCAGCCAGCTCCTACAACTCCAGCCCCTGTAGTTACTACGAAGCCTGTAGAAAAGGTGGCGCCAAAAAAAGAAGAAACTGCACCCAAAGAAACAAAGGGGAATATTTTTACGAAGATATTTAGCAAAAAGGAAGAGGTCACAGACAAGAAGTCCATCATCGACACTATTGTTGCCAAGACAGACAAAAAGGAAGAGCAGAAAGCACCCGAGAATGAAATGGGGGCAAAGCAGGATGAAGAGAATAATTCACAGAAGTTACTGACTTTCTCGAAGGTATTTATGAACTTCGCCCTAATATTTATCGTCTTCAGTGCTGCATTTTTGTATGTAGAGTGGGTAGATAAAGAAAACACACTACTTAGTCTAGTGGGCTTTCAGCATAATACAGGTGAAAGATTGCACAGTGCTAGCGAGGAGGTTATTTCCCTAAAAAAACAAGAGACCACTCTAAATACTGACATTGAGCTATACAAAGGTGGATATGATGACAAGGCAGTATCTACCGTTGATCAGATCATTGCTGATCGCATCAATTGGCCAGATATATTCAGTAAAATCAACGAGGTAACCAACTCGGTTTACGAGCTAAACGACTTCTTTAAGTACATTGAATATAATAATTATTCATTTGATGTAGAAAAAAAAGCTATTCGTGTGACTGGTTCGCTCAGCGATCCATTGGGCAGAAATTTGACTAAGCTTGTAGAGCTCGAAGAAGCCTTCATATTCTATCCAAATGACAGAAGTAATCCGGATGACATGACAGAGCCATATTTTAGCGGATTCGAAGAATTTACTTCTTTCAGCAAAACACTAGATGCAGACACAGGCCGATACACTTCAAGTTTTCAGCTCTCTTTTTCACTTAACGATTAACCCCTAGATAGCCGAACTTAGGTAGGGCGAAGCTAGAGAGAATAGCACCAAACAAATAAACACACATCATGATTTCACTCAAAAAAACTAGTGGCGAAAATAACGAACCGACTCAACCGGAATCCAAAACTCCGGAAAAGAAGGGTAGTATTTTCGGAAAGACGCTAAGCACAAGGAAGACGGTAAAGTCCAAGAAGGACGAGTACATCGGCGCAAAGAATAAGAAAAAGTCTTACATCAGAATGGGTGTTTCCTTTGCAGTCCTAATGGCATAATCCGTTTTATTCTTTTATGGCAATACTGCTGCTTATCTCAAGGCGCCAGCCGAGATTGCAAGTCTTCAGGCTCAGATTAACGAGTACAGTGAGGTTACTTTGCCTAGCCTAGAAAAGACCAAAGAACTTCATAAGTCAGCTTATGATCAGGAATTTGCAGAAGTCATTCAATCTTTAGAGGCGGTGTTTCCGACAAAGGTAGATAAGCTAGGCATGATTCGCCTGTTTGAATCTTTTGCCACAGAAGTTGCTGCCAGTTATCCACCTTTTGAGTTCACTTCAATTAATCTTGCAACACCTGAGCAAATGGATGGCTACCAGATCATTCCTGTTTCAACCTCGATCCATTCCAGTTTGGCAGGTTTTGACAGGTTCCTAAGCTTGGTAGATCGTTCTGGACATATCTACTCCGGAGAAGGAGAAGATAAAACTCCTATCGAGAAGAAAATACGCTTGATAAGCATCTCTAACATAAGCGTGATATATCGCGGTGTGGATGATGAAACTGGAGAAGATCAGGGAGTGGACTTTAGCGTAAAGTTGAACGTTTACTCAAGAACTTCAGATCAACCAGAAATAATATAAAATAATAATTCCTTGGCAGACGACGTCATTTTAAAACCATTGGAAGAAACAGACGCAGTAGCGCCACAGGCTACCGCTGCACCAGCTCCCGCTACTCCAAAACCTGTTGCACCCGCTGCACCTAAACCAGCACCTAAACCTGCTGTGACTGCTGCCAAAGCAGAAAAGACAGAAGTTCCTGTGAAAGTTGTTGAAAAGGAAGATAAGAAACCTGCAGCAACAAAAGAGAAAAAGGGTGTAAACACGGCGGCTCTAAGCGAATCTCTTCAGAATGCAATTATTGCAGGTAATATTCCGCAAATCGTTATGTACGCTATCACTTTAGCCCTCAATATGGGTGCTTCCGATGTGCATATCGAACCCGAGGAAAAAACCGTCCGCATTCGCCTTAGAATTGACGGTGTACTCAGGCATATTGTTGAATATCCGAACAATATTCACCCGGCGGTTGTTTCTCGTGTGAAGATCATGTCCACCATGAAAATCGACGAACAGCGCGTGCCACAAGATGGTCGTACTCAGGTAACCACCGACGACGGTAAGGCCATTGAGCTTCGTGTATCTACGCTTCCAACGGTAAACGGAGAAAAGATCGTGATGCGTTTACAAGACAAGACCAAAAGCATTCCCGACCTTCCCGACTTGGGACTTAAAGGAACTTCTCTCGAGGTTATGGAGGGCTTTACCAAGCTTCCCAATGGAATCATCTTGGTTACTGGGCCTACAGGTAGTGGTAAAACCAATACCTTGTATTCCATTTTGCACCGCCTGAACCAGGTAGGTGTGAACATAATGACCTTTGAAGATCCAGTCGAATATCAAATGGATGGCCTCAATCAATCACAAGTTCGCCCAGATATCGAATACGACTTTTCGATGGGACTTCGTACCGCTCTGCGTCAGGATCCCGACATCATCATGGTGGGGGAAATCCGTGACCAGGAAACAATCGAGATCGCCATTCGCGCGGCCCTGACAGGTCACTTTGTGCTATCAACCATTCACACAAACAGCGCTGTTTCCACTTTAACCCGTATTACCGACATGGGTGTAAAACCCTTCCTGATCACTTCATCCATTCGTGGAATTGTTTCTCAGCGTTTGGTTCGTCGTATTTGTGAGGACTGTAAAGAAGAGTTGGTGCCAGAAGCTCAGGTTATGGAAGACATCAAAAAAGAACTAGAAAATATTACAGAAAAAGATTTGGACCCTGCCTTGCTCAAAGATATCAAGCTATATAAAGGTAAGGGATGCGAAAAATGCAACGACCTTGGCTACAAGGGAAGAGTCGCTGTTTTTGAAATCCTAAGTATGGACCGTGAAGTCGGACAACTAGTATTGCAAAGTGCGCCAGATGCTCAGTTAGAAGAGCAAGCAAAGAAGGGGGGAATGATAACCCTTAAACAAGATGGCTTCATTAAAGCGCTTCAGGGACTTACTACCTTGGAAGAAATATTTAGAATCGCTCAATAAAAATAAGTTATGGCTTCACCTTCATTACATATCGGCAAACAGGCCACGGCAACAGTTGCTCCAGAAGTTACAAAAAAAGCCTCTGCAATGCCAGGGAAAAAGGCTGGTTGGCTTTCGGCCATGAACGACTTCCTTGCTCAGTTTCAAGCCATTAAAACGACTGACAAAGTAAGCTTTTTCAGGCTTTTAGCCACCATGATCAATGCAGGTATTTCAATCCTGAAAGCCCTCAATATTATGGTTGAGCAAACAGAAAATAACCATATGAAGCAAATCATCGGCGATATTGTTAGCAAGATCGAGGGTGGCGGAAGCTTTTCTCAGGCGCTAGAGTCTTTTCCAAAATACTTCTCCGAAGCTCAAATCGGAATGGTAGAGGCTGGTGAAGCATCCGGACGTCTCAATCAGACCCTTCTTCAAATCGCTGACGAAACCGAAAAACAAGCAGCGTTCACATCACGTATAAAAGGAGCCATGGTTTATCCTGTGGTGATCGTCATAATTATGATGGCCGCCTTTATTACTGTGATGGTGCTCGTTATGCCAAAGATCAAAGATATGTTTGTAGGGCTTGGCGGAGAACTTCCAGCCATGACACAGGCGCTTGTTGGAATGTCAGATTGGTTTGTATCCAGTTATATGGGCATTCCTAATTTTCTTTGGCTGATGGCATCCGTTGTAGTTTTTGTGGTTGTATTTAAGCAATGGAAGAAGACAAAGTGGGGCAACGTACTATGGATACGCTTTGTATTTGTTATGCCACTCTTTGGAAAACTATCTAAAAAGATTTCAATAGCACACTTCTGCAGAGGACTGTCTACAATGGTTTCAAGCGGAATACCCATTATTAAGGCGCTCAATATTACGGCTGCCAGCGTAGGGAATCCACTTTATAAAAAACGCATCAATCAAATTGCAGACGATGTAAAGCACGGTATCGGTATGGCCGAGAACATGAAGGATGACTTATACTACTTTCCTAATATGGTAGTGGGCATGATGGGCGTTGCCGAACAAACAGCTCAAGTGGATAACATTACCGAAAAATTAGCTAAATATTACGAAGACGAAGTCGATACAATGGTAAAAAGTCTTTCTTCTTTGATGGAGCCAATCATTATGGTGGTTCTTGGTGGTGCGGTAGCTTTCCTAGTAATTGCAGTGATGGAGCCGATCTTATCAGTATCTGACTTAGCTGTATAGCATGCAAAAAAAGTCTTGCGTTGAACAAATTTTGTATGCTAGAATTTGTATAACAATATTTCATTAAACAAAACAAAAATGAAAAAGAACACAAAAAGTGCTTTTCATCGCGGTTTTACCCTCATTGAGCTGATGATCGTTATCGTCATCCTCGGTATTTTGATGGGTACAATTCTACCTCGATTGACTGGTGCACAGGCTCGTGCTCGTGATACAGGACGTATCGCTGACCTTAATACTATTGGTCAGGCACTAGAAACTTATTTCGATGACAATGGTCAGTATCCAAATCCTGCTGGTGCTAATGTTTTCTGTATGGACGGTACTGATGTAATCAGCCCTGAAATTTCAGGTTATCTTAAAGGTGGTGTAGTACCTACACCTGCTGCTTCTCAGGTGACCGATGTGGCTGCGAATACTTGTACAGGAGGCTACATTTATGTTTCGCTTGCAAGTAGAGGTATAGCCAATAATGGTTATGCACTGTTTAGCGATGTGGAGACTTTTCAGAAAGCTAATTTCTTAACAACTGCATTTTCAACCGCTGGTGCCATTACCGATACAACTGGAATTGGTGCAGCACTTGCTGCCCCTAGCGCTATTGCTACGGCTGACGCAAGTAATGCAGCTAATACAGTCTACGTTCTCTATAACTAAGATTCATAGTCTAGTATCAAAAAACCCTCTTCCTGCATCACGCCGGAGGGGGTTTTTAGTTACATTTGATTTTCGTACCACTTGAGCAGAGTCGAATCTGCATTCCATTCCATACCATTCTCACGCTTCAATTGCTCTATTTTTAGCTCTAATTCTTCAATGTTACCGGAAACGACAGTCATGTAATCACCAGAGCGCACATTCGTGTCAGTAGAGGTGATACCATGCAGTAAGTTTAGGCCTATAAAGTTATCTTCAGCTAGCATGTAGGCATATATTCTATCCTGCCCCATAGGAATAGTATCTGAATTAGCTATCAGGCTTTTCCCCATGTAGTAATCAGGGGCTTCAATATCCAATATATCCAAAAATGTAGGAGTTAGGTCAATCTGTGAGCCGCGCGAAGCAATCAGGTCGATCGGCGTTTTAGAGATAAATACAAGTGGAATATGACCTGGCTTGACAGTAAAACCGCTCGCCTCGGTATTCCCAGGAACACTTGAGTAATTTGGATACAAATGATCAGCAGTAAGAACTATAAGCAAATTATCATCAAAAAGACCCTCTGCCTCCAGATTTTTAATAAAATCTTTCACTACCGAATCAAAACAATTGACCGAAAATAAAACATCGTTCTCATGGTCACTTTTAGTTCTTTCCCGGTAGCATCGACCGCCCGCTACATGAGTATCCACAGTCAATACAGTCAAAAAGAGGCTATCATCCCTTTTCTCTTTTAGTCTCACAATCACCTCATCAAATAAATAGTCATCACTAAAGCCCCAGCTATCATAAAGGTCAGGCCTTTCATTCTTAAAATTAGGGTACATTTCATCAAATTCCTCCAGTGCCGTAATAGTATCGTAGCCAATTTTGTCGAAGAATATGTTTTCTCGCACATAATACTTACTGAAGCCCCGAATGAACTCCGTCCAGTAACCTGCTTTTTGAAGTAAATTGGGCAAACATTCATAGTCAGCATCCTTTTGTACCATTGAAGTGTTTGTATGGCTGCATAAAATCGACGCTAAGCCAAAGAGGGTATATGTCCCAGATGGATAAAACTCATCAATATGGGGATTATTTTCTATTAGTCCATCTAAAAAAGGCGTCACATTGGGAATTTCCTCGTTGTAACGTGATAGCAGGGTCTGACTTAGCGACTCCACAGCAATCAGTACAATTTTTGTTGGGTGAAAATCAGACTCAATCGTTAATCTTTCTTCAAGCTTCAAAGAGTCAATGAATACCTGCTCATTCGCGTCCAGGGCCTGCTTGATTGGTGCAGGCCTAAAATATTCGTATTGAATTTCATTTAGCAGTGTGACAATCCCTGGGCTTTCAAGGTCCTTTAGTCTGTATTGTTTTTTAGCCAGTACATCACTGTCAAATAGGCTAGCGTGTGGGCTGTACACGACAGGAATATAATTTCCCCCAAAAGCCAGGCCAACGAAAAGGATAGAAAAGAAAATTCGTTTATTTAAGGCGGGATTCATTGTGCCTCCAAGGCGATACAGAAAAGCACCAAGTGCAGCCATAGCTGCCAGAAGCATCATGGTCGCAAGCAGAGCTTCGCTGACGATGTAGCTGAGAAGCAGTTTCCATTCAATACCTCTTAGTACATAGAATTGCACATCAGTTTTTGTAGCAAAATAGTAATAAAGTTCACTAAAATTTAGCGCAAACAAAAGTAAAAAAATGGCAATCAGGCTTATTCTAAGCCATTTGCGCTTAGAGTAAAAAATCAGGTAAAATAGCAAGGCGTATGGCGCTGTTTCAGCCAAAAAACGCTTGCTAAGGCTGCCAATAACGTTGGAAAAAAAGTGAATATTGACCTGAAAGGGGAATAGGCCATTCGGATGATATAGAAGAAAATAGATTAGAAAAAAATAAGCCACAAAAAAACTAGCATAGAAAAAGTGGTACCCCTTGATGCCCGATATTCGTTTTTTCATAAAGCTTTATTCAAGCTCACCCAATATCTTCTTGGCACTCACTTTGCCGATTCCCTCAATTCCTTCGAGTGCTTTCAAATCCATGTCTTTCAAGTCGTCCAAGCCTGCATAGCCTGCAGCTTCAAGCTTAGTGATGACAGCTT
Source organism: Patescibacteria group bacterium (assembly GCA_029260955.1). Classification (GTDB taxonomy): domain Bacteria; phylum Patescibacteriota; class Gracilibacteria; order UM-FILTER-43-11; family UM-FILTER-43-11; genus JAFGTE01. Next base: position 22,994 of record JAJDCF010000002.1, read on the forward strand.
TGGTAAGCTTACCCCACTCGCTATCACCTGTATCCTGCTTCAAAGACTTCTCAGCAGCCTCAAGTTCTTTGTCGGTAGCAGCAGCCTCAAGTTCTTTATCATCAATACGCCTGCCAGCAGATGTATCAGACTTAAGTAGTTCTTTAAGTTTATCTTTAAAGGCAGGAAGTTGATCAAGGTTGTAAAGATCAAGCTCATAACCTGTTAAATCAGAAGCCAGGCGAACATTTTGACCTTGCTTACCAATTGCCATAGGCCTTTCCTCTTCCTCTACGAATACAGCAGCACGTTTTGGGACTCTAGGATCTTCACCAGCATTTACAATTATCACCTCGGCAATCTTTGCTGGCTGAAGAGATGTAGCAATAAATTCTTTAGGATCCTCAGTCCATTCGATAATATCCACACGTTCACCATTCACTTCATTCATAACTGCCTGAATACGCACACCTTTTTGCCCTATACATGCTCCAACAGGGTCAATCTTGTCATCTTCCGCCCACACAGCCACTTTGCTGCGAGTTCCAGGATCACGGGCAATAGATTTAACCTCCACTTCACCTTCAGAGATTTCCGGAATTTCCATTTCGAGCAAACGAACCACTAAATTTGGGTGCGTACGGCTGATGGAAAGCTGAGGTCCTTTACTTGTATGTACCACTTTATCTAGGTAAACCTTGACGCGCTTTCCGTTGTAATACTTTTCATTCGAAAGCTGATCACGGTGTCCAAGCATCACATTGTGCTTTTCGATTTGAATATGAACCATGCCGTTTTCTACACGCATAACGTGGGCCGTCATGATTTCGTTCTCACGATTCTTAAACATTTCATAAAGAGCATCACGTTCAGCCTCCTGAAGCCGTTGAAGAATAACCTGCTTAGCAGATTGAGCCGCAATACGACCGTATTCAAGCGGAGTTACGTCGATTTTAATAATATCGCCGACTTCTACATCTTTTTTCATCTTTTGGGCTTCTGCCAGCGAAATCTCGATGTTCACATCCTCAACCTCTTCTACTACTTCTTTTACAAGTAGTACTGTGGCAATGTCTATATCGTCTTGCAATACTATCTCAACCTCTTGCTCCTTGTTACCGAAGTCTTTTCGGTAAGCAGTGGCAAGTGCGGCTTTGATGGTATCGATCACGCGGTCGTAAGCGATATTCTTCTCATCACAAATTTGGTGGATGGCAGCAAAAAATTGTGGTTTCATAGTCTGTTTGGTTACGTAGAAAGGCAGAACTGTCAAGTCCTGAACATATCCATTATACAGTTACTGCAAGGTTCTGTAAATAGTAGAATTGCCAAAACCTCTATTTTTAAGAAAGTTTATCAACTTTTGCTTCCTCTTTCGCTCATCCTTCTCGTTTAGCAGGCGTTCTTTAGCGGCTAGAGCTTCCTTGGCAGCCTCTATTTCACTCCAACCGGCGTCTAGTAGTGCTTGCTCCACCAAATCCTGGTCAAGGCCACGCTTTTTAGCTTCCATCATGATTTTAAAGCGCCCTATGGGCTTTTGAATAAGGTGATTCACGTATTCCTCAGTAAAACGGCGGTCATTCAGTAGCTGAACTCGCTCCATCTCTTCGATCACTTTCAAAATTGTACCCCGATCACCGGGGAATTTTTCGGTTAACTTGCGAATTAGCTCCGCTTTGCTGTGATTACGTATTTCCAGCTTTTTTAGTGCTGATGCCCAGATTTGGTCGTATGTACTTTTCATTTCTAGATTGTAGGGTAAAATGCATATGTGAGTCAAAAAAAGCCCGTTAAAAAGATTGGGAGTGTCAAGTTGGAGCCCTTAAAGGGGCGGTTTTTTGATATCAAGCCAGCAAAATCAGGTGGAAAGTCGCCAAAACTGGGTAGAAATACAGATTTTATACGCTTTGCCATGGTTGCCATTGCAGCTTTTGTTGTACTTGGCGTAAGTAACGCTTATGTTCTTGGGCGAGACCTTATCTGGGATAGTCAGGAAGCGGCATATACAGGATACGAAAATCTGAAAAACGGCATGGATAGCTTGCTCACGCAAGATGCATCCAAAGCTTCCGAATTCTTCATGATGGCAGAATCATCGTTCCAAGAGCTAAGTCAGACCACGCAGCATATAACCTCTCAGAGTAATCATTTGCTTGCAGAAAGCCTGTATCTGGATACAGCTGACAAGCTGATTGACGGAGCACAAGAGGTTGCGCAGATTGGTGTCGAGCTAGCGGAGCTTATGAAAGGCTTTTCCGAGCTTCCACAGGCGGCTATGTCGGTAGTTGGCGGGGAAGACGGCAATCTTATTGAGGCCCTTTTGGAAAGAAAGGAGGCCTTCGATGAAATCCTTGCCTTAGCCGCCTCACTTCAGCGAAAGATCACAACACTTAACGATAGTATTTTGCCAGATGAGCTTCAGGCAAAACTTACAGGAGCACGAACGCAAATCGGTCAGCTGATGGCCGCGCTTTTGGATGTAGATGCCAATTTTGATGTCGTTCTTCGCTTGCTCGGAGACGAAATACCTCATCGTTATCTTGTATTGCTACAAAACAATCATGAACTCCGCGCGACTGGGGGCTTTATTGGGAGTTACCTGACTGTGGATGTTAATGACGGAAAGATTATCAAAATGGAAGCCAAGGACGTTTATGAAACAGATGGTCAATTGCGAGATGTAGTCGACCCGCCACCGGGAATTGATAAGGTTGCAGACCGTCTTTACATGCGTGATGCCAATTATAGCCCCGATTTTCCGACCAGCGCTCAAGACATTATGTGGTTTTTGGAGCACAGTAAGGGGCCATCGGTCGATACCGTGATCGCCATCGACCAAGTCGTGGTTGAGCGTCTTTTGACCCTTACCGGCACCCTCGTCGTGCCGGGCTTTCCATTTCAGCTAAGGGCCGAGAACTTCAACGACATTGTTTCTTTTTACACCGAGGCTAAACTCAGCGATACGGCCACACCAAAGCAACTACTTTTCGATTTGATTCCTGTATTTCAGAAGCATTTTGCAGGTGTAAAAGACCTTAAAGAACTTGGCAATCTGGTGATACAGCTTCTTGAAGAGGGGCACGTACAGGCTTACTCACTAGATCCCAAGGTGCAGGATCTAATCGTACGTTTCGACCTTGATGGGGCAGTGGTTGCAGCAGACAATAAAACTGATTATCTATCTGTTGTAACGACGGCTATTGGTGGTAACAAAAGCGATCAGTACATGGCAACCAATCTGCATCATCGCAGTGTGATTGATGAGAAGGGGGTAATAGCTAACGAACTCACTATCAAAAAAACTCACACATGGAGCAATTCGGAAGAAACTCGTCTGGAAAATCTGATCGAGCGCTACGGAACCGGCAAACTAACCAAGGAATCTCTATATTTTGTTTTGGGGCGTGGTCCTAACGTTGATTACATGCGAGTCTATGTACCAAAAGGTAGTCAGCTCCAAAGCGCCACCGGAATTGATTTGTCTGCCATCGAGGTTTCTGAAGATCTTGGTTACACAGTTTTTGCCTTCACGAATGGGCCGATCGGAGCAGGGGAGTCGAAAGAGCTAATGCTTCGTTATAGCCTTCCTTACAAACTTTCTCTCCGCACGGAGGATAACTACCAATTTATTGCCGAACATCAGGCTGGTGCAGAAAATGTAACGCTGAAAAAAGAACTTATAACTCCAGATACAGTGAAAATCACCGAAAGTTACCCACCATCTTCAAACACATTCTCACTCTCACCCATTCTCGAAACCGCTTTCGACAGCAATCAGATTTTTACGTCAGCCATTAGTTCTCTGAAGCAATAAACCTATGAAACTAATATTAGTATATGGACCACCAGCGGTAGGAAAATTGACTGTTGCCAATGAGCTTCAAAAAATAACCGGTTTCAGACTCTTTCATAATCATCTTGTGAGCGATTTAGTTGAATCGGTCATTAGCTGGGAGTCAGCGGTATTTGGCTCAGAAAAGGCAAAACTGTATTTACAGATGTTGGAATTGGCCGCCAAGGAAAAAACGCCTGGGTTAATCTTCACTTATTGCTACGCCTACCCCGACGATACCAAGTTTATTAACAGAATTATTAAGGGTATCAAGAAATACGATGGGGAAGTGCTATTTGTACAAATGGTCTGTAGCAAGGCAAAATTGATGGACAGGGTCATGGAAAAATCCAGAGGAAAGCATCTTAAAATCAGCACCAAAAAAACCTTGAAAAAGGTGCTGGGTCAGTATGATCTGTTTACAGAAGTACCTAAAAAACATAGCTTGAGTATTGATAATTCTGAGCTTTCTGCAAAAAAAGTAGCTCAGATGATTGTTGAACATTATAAGTTAGTGTAATCCAGTAGAGCGCTTAACTGGCTTTTTTTAGTCTCATTCGTACATTGCTGACAAGTAATATGGCAAGATTGCTTTCTGTTTTTTCTGGAGCAACACTTTCCAAGACATCCCTTAAAGTCTCAATCATTTCATCGATTTTCAAGTCGCCAAGCCGCTTCCTACACTCAGTTGCCACCAAAGATAATCCACTTTCCATATCGTCAATGTCACTAGTGGTAATTCTGCCACTCATGAAATCGCTAACTATTGGAGTCAATGCTGTAGATAGTTCAATTTTGGTGGTCATAATATTCTTTAATGGAGGCATATTTTATAAAGTATTTTATGATCTGTCAATGTATTAGATCATCTTCATCAGTAGGAGGCGGGTGCCCCTTTTGAGGTAGAAAATTCTGTTGCACAAGGTTTGTGCAGGATTTGTGCAAACTTTGTGCAAGATCTGTGCATCAGAATACAAAGGGTCCAATAGGTATGTCCTTGGTCCTCAAATTTTCGAGCAAGACTCAAAAAAAGCATTATGAACAAATTTTGTGTTCATAAAAAGCCCCGGTCCATTGCGGATCGCGGGGCCTTTTAGTGCAACTTTCAATGTTTAGAACTAGCTCCTATTAGACTTCTTTTCATCTGACCTTCCTCGACTATCCTCCTCATCCTCATCCTCATCCTCATCCTCATCCTCATCCTCATCCTCATCCTCATCCTCATCCTCATCCTCATCCTCATCCTCATCCTCATCCTCATCCTCATCCTCATCCTCGTCCTCCTCGTCCTCGTCCTC
>JAJDCF010000011.1 GCA_029260955.1 Patescibacteria group bacterium
TCCACCAGGAAGGCGACGTTTTAACTCACTCCTTCAAAGCTCTCCACGACATGCCAGAAAAGTGGGCAAGTCTTGATCTTTGCTGGGCAATCTTTTTGCACGATATAGGCAAGCCGGCTAAATACGAACTAAAGCCAGATCGCATTCACTTCGACGGCCACGCCGAACTTTCCGCCCAAATCGCTCGTAAAATCCTAAAAGGTCTCAAATTTCCTAAAGCCATTGTTACAAAGGTTACCTGGCTCATAGACCACCACATGACGGTCGGCTTTATTCCCAAAATGAAGCGAGTAAGCCAAGTAAACCTCTTTTTGCACCCATGGTTCGAAGACCTTATGAGACTGCATTATTGTGATGAGCACGGCAGTATTCCAATCGATCTGAGCCTGTACGAGACCAATATGAAACTCTTTACCGAGTTCAAAAACGAAAAGCTACTCGAAGATCACTTTCGACCCATGTTAAACGGCGACGAAATCATGAAGCTCACCGGCCTAAAGCCCGGCCCCGAAGTCCAGGACATTCTAAATGCCCTCCGCGAAGCTCAGATAGAAGGCGAGGTGAAGAACGAAAAAGAGGCGGAAGATTTTGTGAAAAACTTAAGATAATTAGCTAATATTGAGTAATATATAAGTTCTTGCAGTACTAGTCTTTTTATAGTATAATGCTATTAGCGCTCTTTTTTGAAAATCCCGAATACGTATGACCTCTAATAGTACCAACACAGCTAGTGCTTACGACGATCAGGAGCCAAATGCAGCAAAAAAAACTCCCGCCGACGGAGCGCGCACCGATGTAACAGAGGTTCTCAATCCTCCCCAGTCAGAAGAATCTGCTGAAATGCTACAGAATGATAAAATATGTATCAGTGGATATGAATATGATGGATATACCATTCAATATTATAGTCAAAGCAGAAAGGCAATCTCTATTGCAGATCATAGAAATAGGCGTGGTATGGCAGTAATGTCTTTTGATATACCCATAGACCACCTTGCTGCAGGCATGAAGGCCAAGAGAGAAAGTATGATGCAACCTCTCGAAAAAGGGCAGCCAGTATTGGCGATGACTTCCGATGGAAAGCTTCGTGAAGGATGGAAGTATAGACCGCATCCTATAGATTCTAATGCGGTTGTACTTGAGGGTGAGAAAGAAGGCCAACGGGCATATACAACTTATTCCCATGAATTGTTGTTGCAGCAGGAAATAGCCATGGTTGAAGTTGTTGCCGAATATACAAAATCGGATTTTGAAATGCTTTCCACAAGTTCGGGGGATTTAGAAGGTGGTTGGCGTGTAACCAATATAATTGATCCGGAAACTAAAAAGCTCAGAGTTTTTAATGAAGGCACTGGACAAGAAAAACTTTTTGATAGCGTGGATCATTTTTTAATAGAAGTTAATGCGGCTGACAGAGAAGTCAGACTAAAGGCAGCGATAGCAGAGGCAAGTGAAAAAAACAAAATAGAAGCCAAAAGACGCAAAATAGCAGACAAGGTTCCGCACCATGTAGCTTACACCGTACAGGTAGGATTTGGTGCAGATACATCTGAAAGAGCCAAACTGGATAAGTACAAGGGGAGGACGAAAATCACAAGTACAAGTGAATATATTGATGGGCAAGTATATATGCCAAAATCCCTGGAAGAAATACAAGAGGCAATTGTTGTTGATACGGGGATAAAGCCCGATGGAACTTATGAAGACCCTGTTCTTGTGAGTTATATTGATGAAATGTTTCAACATCTTGCTCCCAAGTGGCACAGAAGCAATCTGACGCCTGAACACGTGCTGAAGAAGATGGCTAAAAAGATTCAATCGGATTTCCCATATTCCCATAGAATGCGCAACAAAGATGGATATGCCATAGGAAAATACAAACCGGGCAAAGAGTGTTATCTTGGTGAATTCATGAAAAAGGGCAGAGATTCGGACATGGTGTGCAGGCACATGGGCCTTCTTGCTGCAATTATCATTGAAAAGATCAAGGCCGATCCTCAGCACAGTGGGTTATTGCCTACCGATTTGAGATCTAATTTTATGGGGGAGCAGTCTAAATCAAAAAATAATCGAAGTGGCCATGCATATGCCATCGTTGCATCTCCTTCACAACAAGGAAGGAAGTATTATTATTTAGATCCTGCAAATGGTGGAAGGCCAATGCAGGAAATTGGCGTGGATTTGACCAAACACGATATGGATAAGAGCGAAGCGCGCTATCTTTTTTCACTTTTGCGAACCATATTTAATAGTCCTGACGACCTTACCAATGTACCTTTTCTGAAAAGGGTGTTTAATTCCGAAGAAGCAAATCCGGCTTTGGAAAAAATAGCTAGAAATGCGTTTTACGCTACAAAAGATGCTAGATCAAAGGCTGCTGTTAAAGCATTAAGAAGGCACATGGGCTTTTCTGAATACTAAAAAAAAGCGGAAGCGTTTGTGAAAAAGTTAGGCTGAAGCCTTGCCCCTGGCTTGATCGAAAGCTGCCTGTAAATCTTCTGCCAGTTTTTCGGCTTCATCGGAATCGTCATCCATGGGATCAAAATAGAACTGGATCATCCCCACGCCTGAATTTTCTGCGGTGCCTGATTTAAAAACCACTCCACTATCTATGTTTATTACCCAAACGTCATATAGAACTTCTTCGGCTTCATTTGTTACTTGCCATAGGTCCGCATCGCCGTCGTAGGTTTGGGCGAGTACTTCTTCTGGAGTGGTTGTTGCACCAAAACATAGCATTCCAGCTAGCACAATTTGTTCTTTTTGGACTTCGCCTAAGTCTTTTAGGTTATCTTTCGTGATTTTTTGAAGATTTTGGAATTTCAGAGGCATATTTTTTCATTAAATATTACTTGTTGCTCAGTATATTGTGTTAATCTAAAGTCCGCAATTCAAGCTTTTTCTTCATGTCCGAATCCAAGTTCGTCAATCTTCACGTTCACACCTTTTATTCCATTCTGGATGGTCTTTCAAAACCGGAAGAATACGTGAAAAAAGCCAAAGAACAGGGGATGTCGGCCATCGCGATCACCGATCACGGTACCATGCACGGGGCCATCGAGTTTTTTAAGGCATGCAAGCAGCACAACATCAAACCCATCCTTGGTCTCGAGGTTTACATTGCCTTTAACAAGCTCACGGACAAGCGTCATCAAATTGACAACAAGCGCACGCACGCGGTGCTTTTGGCCGAAACTCAGGAGGGTTATGAGAACCTTTTAGCCATGGCTACTACAGCTAGTTTGGAAGGTTATTACTACAAGCCTCGTGTCGATTGGGAGCTCATGAAAAAGCACTCCAAGGGCCTCATCGCGCTTTCTGGTTGCATGCAGGGTGATGTGCCGCAAGCTGTTTTGAACAGCGATACCGGTCGCGCCAAAGAGATGGTAGAACGCTTTCAGTCCGTCTTCGGAAAAGAAAATTTCTACCTGGAGCTCATGCACCACCCGGCTCTCACTCAGCAACGAACCATTAACGAGGGCCTAATAAAACTTGGCAAAGAGCTCGACGTGCCAGTGGTGGCTACTTCTGATGTGCATTACGTGAATCCCGAGGACAACGTGGCCCAGGACATCATGACTTGCATCGCTTCTGCCCGAAACATAGACGATATGGGGCGTTTTAGCATGATGAACGCAGATTATTCGATGCACGATCCAAAGGCCATCATCGACTACTTCAAAGATACTCCCGAAGCTATCGAAAATACTCTCAAAATTGCGGAACGTTGCAATGTTGATTTTGAGTTTGAGACCTATCGTATTCCGACCTTCCCAACGCCAGAAGAGAAGACAGATCAACAGTACATGCAGGAGCTTTGCTTTCAGGGATTGATTACCAAATACAGCCTTGCCGAAAAGGGATGCGAAAGCGAAAAAGATGTTCTCGAGTCCAAAGATGACTATGTTAAAGGTCTTCGCGAACGGCTTGAGTACGAGCTTAAAATCATCTCAGACATGGGCTTTATCGGATACTTCCTGATTGTTTGGGATTTTGTGAAATGGGCCAAAGACCGCGAAATCATCGTGGGACCGGGTCGTGGTTCAGCGGCTGGAGCATTGGTTTCTTACTGTCTCGACATCACCACCATCGATCCGCTCAAATACAACCTGCTCTTCGAACGCTTCCTGAATCCAGCTCGTATCAGTATGCCTGATATCGACCTCGATTTTGCGGATAACCGTCGTGACGAAGTCATCGATTATGTAGCCCAAAAGTATGGCAGAGATCGAGTTGCTCAAATCTGTACCTTCGGAACTTTGGCTGCCAGAGCGGCGATCAAAGACGTTGGGCGTACCATGGGTATTCCTTTTGCCAAGATGAATGAGTTCGTAAAACTTGTTCCTGACCGTCCCGGAACCACTCTTGAAGAGGCCATGGAAAAATCTTCTGAGCTTCGCGAGGCCGTCGAAAAAGATGAAACGTTTCAGGAGGTTATGGAGAGTGCTTTCAAGCTTGAAGGGGCTGTCCGCCACATATCGGTACATGCTTGTGCGGTGGTGATCGCCGATGAACCACTGACTAAATATACCGCCCTGATGCATCCACCAAAAGACGATCAGGGGCTTATTACTCAGTATTCCGCCAAGCCGCTTGAAGCTCTGGGACTGCTTAAAATGGACTTCTTGGGCCTAAAGAACCTGACCATTTTGCAAACAACCCTAAAAATCATTGAGCGTACGAAAGGGGATACCATCAACCTCAAAAAGATCGCCATCGACGACAAAAAAGCTTACGCCCTGATGGCCCGGGGAGAAACGACGGGAGTATTCCAGCTGGAATCTGCCGGTATGAAGCGCTATCTAAAAGAACTCCGCCCCACCGAATTCGAGGACATCATCGCCATGGTTTCACTTTACCGTCCTGGTCCGATGGAATGGATTCCTGACTACATCGCCGGTAAACACGGTCGTAAACGCGCAGAATACGCCCATCCTTCGCTCGAACCCATTCTTAAAACAACTTACGGAATTGCAATTTACCAGGAGCAAATCCTCCAAATCGCACAGGTTTTTGGAGGCTTCAGCTTAGGCGAGGCTGACCTCTTGCGTCGCGCCATCGGTAAAAAGATTGCATCTGAACTCGAAGCTCAGCGCGAAAAATTCATAGATGGGGCTATCAAAAAAGGACACCCAAAGAACTTGGCTATCGAGATCTTCGAAAAGGTTATCGAGCCTTTCGCGGGCTATGGTTTCAACAAATCTCACGCGGCCTGTTACGCCATGATTGCCTATCAAACGGCTTACCTAAAGGCTCGCTACCCCACTGAATTCATGACCGCGCTCATGTCCGCTGACTCCGATAACACCGATCGCATCGTTATCGAAATCGGCGAATGTGAGGAAATGGGCATTCGAGTACTTCCTCCTAATGTGAACGAATCTCGTTCCAATTTCACCGTGGTGGAAGACGGCAAAATTCGCTTTGGACTTTCCGCCATCAAGGGGCTTGGGGCTGGTTCGGTTAAAAAAATCATCGAATCTCGCGAAGCAGAAGACCGCCCTTTCGACAGTATCGAGGATTTCGCCAAACGGGCGCCATCCAAAATTCTCAACAAAAAAACCATCGAGGCTCTGGCCTTTAGTGGGGCAATGGACGTTTTCGGCGAACGCCGCCAGATTGGACTAAATGTAGAAGCGATTGCAGATTTTGCTAAGACAGCATCTGGAAGCACGATGGTTGGACAAGCAGGTCTTTTCGACTCAATGGGGGATGATGCACCCGTTGATCAGCTTCGACTCGAAGAGCTGGAAGCCGCGACAGATAGCCAAAAATTGGCTTGGGAAAAGGAATATCTTGGTCTGTATGTATCATCTCATCCGCTAGTTGGCCTGTCACAATATTTCCAACGAAAAGTAATTCCACTCGAAAAATTGCATACAAAAACAGTCGGCAGTCCTATTCGTGTATGCGGTATGGTTACTAGTTTTAGAAAAATCACCACAAAAAAAGGTGATATGATGGCTATCATTCATATCGAAGATACAACAGGTAAAAGTGAGATAGTTGCCTTTCCAAAAAGTTACGCAAAATTGGCCAGTGAGCTAATTGAAGGGCGTATTTTAATCGTCCATGGCAAACTAGACAAGCGTATGGGTGACATGCAAGTAGTTGTCAATAATGTTGAAGGAATGACCCTCGAAGAACTGCAAGAGTTAGCCAAAAAGGAGGGATTGTGGACAGATGGCGAAAAAGTCAGTCGCCCGTCCAGACACGATGTCGAAGATGAGATAATCGCCGAAGCCGAAGAGGTGATGAAGATTGACGATGCCCAGGTCACCACTCTCGAAAACGATTCACTTTTCGTAAATAAGAAGGCACATCAAATCATCCTTCCTCGCGATATGGATAAGGACTTTTATACCGAGCTAAAAATCCTCCTCGAAAAACACCCTGGAACAGACGACCTGGAGCTAGTAATTGGCGACAAGGTACTACCTTTGCCAATGAAAGCCGAATGGAATGAAAAACTGCAGCTTGAGGTTAACGAAATGATTGACAAATAGAATTAAAGTGGTATACTAATCAGTGAGTTTTCACTCCAGCCTGGAGGTTTTTCAATGAGCAGTGGAGTACTCATCCTGGTCGGTGTGTTGGTCGTTTTGACCATCGTGCTGCTGGTCTACAAAGTGCTCAAAGGCGCCGCGGTCTTAGGACTCGTGGCTGCCTGCATCTACGTAGGCTACGCGTACGTCCTCCCCCTGTGGGAGGCACACGTCACCCCCCTTGTCAGCCGCTTTCTCTAGTGGCTGATTCCGCCCGCCGGCTCTTCCCCAGGAGTCGGCGGCCCTTTCAAATTATTGAGTCCAAAATTGAATCCAAAAAGTATGCCACCCCAGGCATATCTCTTTTTGCCAACATTGACCCAGCCATGTTCCAGCAATGCTCCAGCATTGTTTCACCAATATTGCCCTTTTGGGCTACCCCGCCATGGCTCTTTTGAGCAATATTAGCTGGCTAATAGCCAAATAATATCTCACTAATAGTGGGCTAATATTGGGTTTATTCGATATAGTCGCTCCTTCGGTGCTTCATCTATGAAACTTCTCATGAATTTCTCGCAGTTTCTTGTTCGTCAAATGTGTATAAATTTGAGTTGTCGTAATGCTCGCATGGCCCAGCATATCTTGCACGGACCTAATATCAGCACCGTTTACTAAAAGCTCTGTTGCAAACGAATGACGTAAAACATGTGGTGTTACTTTTTTTACAAGACCAGCTGTGTAAGCCGTTCGACGAACCATTTCCTGAATTGTATAAGGGGTCAATCGACGGTGTTCACCCCTCATTTCAATCGCGCCATCTTTCTTTTTACGTGCTCGTCTGTGGTTCAAAAATAGCGGCTCATAACCATCATCACGCATTTCCAAATATTCAATTATCCAATCTCTTGCCCGCACTGACAAAAAGACAATTCTCATCTTTTGACCTTTTCCCCGAACTTGGAATTCCCCTCGTTCCAAATTTATTTGATCGCAATTCAGGCTGACTAATTCACCAATACGCAAACCGGTAGAATACAAAAATTCCATAATCGCCCGATTTCGCAGGCCTACAATCGTACTCGTATCCACGGCTTCAAAAAGCCGTTCCAGCTCATCACGAGTCAAATATTCCACAGTCCGATCCGGTATCTTACTAAGCTCAATTTTTTCCGGCTCCAGCGTCTTCCAATCTTGCTTAGTGCAGTATTTCAAAAATGCTCGCAGCGCTATTACATGGTAATTCTGAGTCTTAATCGAGAGCGGTTCATGTAGCCTAAACTCAAAACGATTCAAAAACAGACGATATCTTTTAACAAGGCTTAGGTTGATTTTTTCGAGCTCTACATCTTTCGCAAACTTCAAAAACCGCCCCAAATAATGCTGATAATTCACCAGCGTTCGTTTAGATTGATTTTTTTCAATCTCACAATACTCCAAAAATTGCCTGATAGCCTCGGATAATTTCATTTTTATTTCTTATTCTAAAAATATTGTACGGGATACACCCCTTGGCGTAAATAGTCGAAAAGTATGCACTGATTTACACCGGAATATTATTTTTGTGCCTTCCAAGATAAACTATGTAAGATCCATATTTAGAGGATTCTTCCAACAAGTAACCACACACTTCACGCATTTTCATTAATTCTTCTAACTGGTCTTTAGTGGCCTCTCTTAAAATTGCCTTACCGTTTTTTGAATTTGAGCCTCTACCTGTAATAATGCGAACGCTTTTTAGGCATTTATCAATTGATTGGTGGATGAAGGAAGCCACTCTAGTCATTGCCTCATGGCGGTCGCAGTAGTGTAAATCAAGCTCACTTTGTGCTTTACGAGGATACCCACGTAATCTTTTGTTGGCTCTCTTTCGGCACCTATTAACGTACGCTCTTTTATTAGCGAGTGATTCACTTTCACCATTACGTCGATTGTGCTCCTTATTTCTACGTCGGCGCGACTTGTTTGCCATAACAACTTTATTTATCCTAAAAAAACTTTATTAAAAAAGGAGAGTATAATAAAACGTTAAGGTAATTAAGTCAAGTAAACAATAAAAGCACCTCCATCTTTCTGCCTCTTCCAGGTGACAACCTTATTGGTCGATTTCAGTTCACTGAGCTTTTTTTCCGTTAGCTCTGGCAGCACTGATTTAAAGTGTTTCGAATGTAGTCCCTTGCCGGTAATAACTCGCACCGTCAAAACTCGATGAGCTATACAGCGATTAATGAAATTTTCCAGCTCAAACATTGCTTCTCTTCCGGTATTTCCATGCAAATCCAGTTCACGTTGAGGGCTTGGATAATCCTTAACCAGTACACCGACATCCTCAATAACCTCTTCACCAGCTTCTTTCTCGCGGGCAGCTTTGGCCACATCTGACTCAGAGGCGTAAAGCTCCATCAAGTCATCCTGATTTTCTTCATCCTCGTAGCTCATCCACAAAGTGTTTTAGTAAATAGCGGTGACACTTTTTAATGGCTACACCACGGTGCGAAATCTCATTTTTCTCCAACTTGCTCATGGCTGAATAGACCTTATCTTTCCCCTCCGGCAAAAATACGGACGAAAGGGGAATGCCATGTTCAATTTTCGTCTTTGGACTGTCCAGAATCTGTCCAACACATTCTCCCTGAAAAGTAATGGTTTCCGCACCAGGATGCGCAAAAGCGATGCAAGCCACAAATTCTGCACGGCGGTTTTCTTCTGTCTTCATCCTGTCCAAAAAGTGTGCCAGCCACTCCTCGTCCGTAGCATTCGCACCAGCACCCCAACGTCGGGTTTTCACGCCCAATTCGCCGTTCAGAGCGTCCACATGAATTCCCGAATCATCGGCAATCGCGGGTAGACCCGTTAGTCGACTGAAAAACTCTGCTTTCAAAATAGCATTCGCCTCAAAGCTCTCGCCATTCTCTTCCACATCCTCCTCAATCTTCTCATCATTCAGCGATACAAACTTAAATGGCAGGTCCTCAAGAACCTCCATAAGCTCTTTGTACTTCCCAAAATTATGAGTGGCGATCAATATTTTTTGCATGCACATATTTTAGCATAAGTGGAAGAACCCGCCGGCGTTGAGAGCGCGGCGGGCCTCCGTGGTTGGGGTGATCGTTGTGGGGGCTAGCCCCTGTCCTCGTCCTGGTGCGCGAAGGCGTTTGCCATGCGCATGGCCTTCATGATGAAGATGAAGATCGCCATCAAGATGCCGCCGAGCGTGATGCCCAGCATGCCGATGAAACGCCAGAGGCGATCGTTGCCACGCTCCATTTGCCTCTGCAGGTCCCTCGTTCGCTCCTGTAGGCCCATGCGGTAGGCAGCCTCCTCCTTGGCTTTCAGAAGCTCATCCCAAGAGGGTGTGGACCTATCGTCCTTGCGCGACGACCTGAACTTGAGCCACCGAAGCTCCATCGGCCGTTGCGAAAGAGTCTCGTCGATCATGTCCAGCAACTGCGCGCGCGTCACTGCGGGCGAAGGTTTCATCTGGCTTTTCAGAGACCCGCCACCGCCAGCGATCTTGGCACTGGCTGACGCCGTGACCAAAGAAAGAACGATAGTAAGTGCGAGAATGAGTGCTTGCTTCAATTGAGCTTCCTCCAAACTAGGTGTTCACGAAAAGATCACTTATGCAGCACACGCCACACAAGTCAATTCGCTTGAGTGGCAGCAAGGTGCTGACCACGTACCTTTTTGTGAACGCTATAATGCTAAAGATCGCAGATATTTTGACACAATATGGCAAAAGTGTCAATACAATCCGTTTACTTCAGTAATTTAATCAATTTTTCCGGCGTTAGCTCAACAATTTCATGTTTTCCCAGCCCCTTTGAAATAATAAAGTCGACCTTTTCACCATGCATCTTCTTATCTTTATGAATGAGTTCAACCATATCTTTTGCCTTAATGTTCTTAGGTAGCTCAGTGGGCAGGTCGTATTTGTTCAGCATTACTTCAATACGATCACCTTGTGCTTTGGTTTGCTTACCAAGTTTTTGAGCTATCTTATTGGCGAGCACCATTCCAATACTAATGGCTTCCCCATGGGTCAATTTGTACTTCGACAAGTATTCAATGGCGTGCCCAAAAGTATGGCCAAAGTTCAGAACTTTTCGAACGCCGCCCTCCTTCAAATCCTTATTACAAACAGTCGCTTTGGTGCGCAGGCCTTTTTCTAAAATCTTGATAAAATCGACCTTCTTGTTCATCAAAACCTTCTCAAGGCTCGCATCCAAAACAGCCGCATACTTGATAACTTCAGCAACCCCAGTCTTCATTTCACGTTCAGGCAAGGTCTTCAAGAAGTCCAGATCAATCAAAATAACCTCAGCAGGGTAAAAAGTGCCGATAATATTCTTGGCACCCAGATTTACACCTGTTTTACCACCCACAGAAGCATCAATCATACCCAACAGAGTCGTTGGCATAGCAACGTAAGGAATGCCTCTCATATAAATTGAGGCCACAAAACCAGCTAAGTCCGTAATCATGCCACCGCCCAGCCCAATAATCACTGAATTGCGTGCAAAACCGGCCTCCAATAAGTCTTCACAAAGGGTCTCAGCAACCTTCATGGTCTTCGATTTCTCGCCTGGTTCTACCGCAATAATCATGGCATCAGGTAGGCATTTTTTGATGCGATCAT
>JAJDCF010000101.1 GCA_029260955.1 Patescibacteria group bacterium
ATCTGTAGAAGGGGCTGGTAGATTCAGGCTGCTTTCTAAAATTGCGAGGCATTGTGTTCAAGAAATCTTAGATGGTGAGAAGCTAACTCTTGCACGAATTGGAATTGAGATGCTTTTGAATGAGAAGGTTGACGGTAAGCCACGTTTTTCAGATGCGGATCGCGGAATAATCGCTGGTAATATTCAGGAGGGATTGTCAGCGGAAGATGAATGTCGTGAGATTTCTGCGGTGGAGGATGTGGAAGGGGGAATAGGTATGTGTGAAAGACCGATAGGAGAGTGGCCACATGTGGTAAGCAATGAAGAACCAGAACCAGAACCAGAACCAGAACCAGAACCAGAACCAGAACCAAAGAGAGGGCATGATTATGATTGGTCAGTAGATTTTGGTCTTATTTTTGGCTGCAAACCCGAAGAGGTTGACAAATAGGCTTTAATTGCTATAATAGCATCCTTGCCTTCCCAATAAATTCAATTTTATGGGAAGATTTTTTAAATATTTGGTGCCGATTTTGCTTGGTTTGAGCCTTGGCGCCTTTCGGGTAGTTCTGGCTGAGCATCATGCGACTCCTGCTGACATCGATTACTACAATGGTCAGACGATGGAGGTTATTGGTGTTGTTACTGAGGTCGATATTCGGCGTGATAAAGCAAAATATACGATTTCGGCAGAAGGGGATTATGAGGGTGACATTTTGATCTCGCTCAACAAGTATCCACAGTATAAATATGGCGATCGAGTGCGGCTTTGGGGTGAAATATTGGCTCCCGGTAGTTTTGATGGCTTTGATTATGGGGCTTATTTAAGCCGTTTTAATGTTTATTCAGTCATGTACCACCCCAGTATCAAGGTTCTTGAATCTGGGCAGGGTAATTTATTTTGGCATGGAATGAGCTACTTGCAGGGTAAGTTTATGGGGCGAATTAACCGACTCTTCCCCGAGCCATATGCAAGTTTTGAGGCGGGTTTGCTTGTGGGTGCGCGCAAAGGCATTCCGGCAGATCTGATGGAGAAGTTTAATATCACAGGACTCACTCACATTATTGCGATTAGCGGCTACAACATCACTATTATCATCGTTTTTGTAATGTGGATGTTGGGCGGACTTCCACGAATGACGGGTTTTGCGGTGGCCATTGGATCCATCATCCTTTTTACCCTTTTTGTGGGGGCTAGTCCGGCTGTGGTGCGAGCTAGTATTATGGGTATTTTGGGTCTTATTGCCCTTAATTCCGGTAGGCAGAACAATATTCACCTCACCATTCTTTGGTCAGCCGCGTTTATGGTTTTGTGGAATCCGAAAATCTTGGTTCATGATGTTGGCTTCCAGCTTTCGTTTGCGGCGGTTATGGGGCTTATTTATGTTGCGCCGCATTTTGAAAAGTATTCCAAAAAACTCCCCGAGGCTTTTGGCTGTCGTGAAGCGATTATTATGACTTTGTCGGCTCAAGTGATGGCACTACCCATTATCGTTTACAACTTTGAACGCCTTAGCTTGATTTCGCCTATCTCTAATCTACTGGTGGCTTTTGCGATTCCGCCAGCTATGTTATTTGGTTTTGCCGCAGTAATTTTTTCATTCATCTTTTTTCCACTGGCTCAGATTCTTGCCTACATTGCCTGGGGCGTCCTTGTTTATATTGTCAAAATTATTGAACTTACAGCCCTTATTCCTTATGCGAGCGTCAATTTACCGGGAATGACTTTTGTGATGATGGCGGGATATTATGCTTTTTTGATTTTATTCTTAGTGAAATTGGCCAAAGTTAGAAGCTCTTGACTTTATTGTAAAAATATTGTATACTCCCTCTCCTAACTTTGTTAGGTTTTTGATCTTTAACAACTCAATAGCGGAGAGTTGCATGTCTCTGACTTAGTCTAATGGCTGTTTTCAGCCCATTTTTCTACGGGGATGTGCATACTCTCTGTTGTGCAATTTATAAACTGGCAGCAAAAAGCCGGTCATTTTTTATGGTCGTTTTCTTGCTGTCAGTTTCAAGCTGTTCAGAAGTGATCCGTGTTGGATTGCGAAGCCTACCGCGGTTATGCGGAAACATCAAGGAGAAGATCATGAAACGACTACTCATACACATCACCGCCATGCTGTGTGTCATCGCGTTCGCTGCGCCGGCATCGGCGGGAGAGAAGACGGACTCAGCTCCGCTGGCTTCCGTGTCCGTCGAGCTCGCGCTCGGCTGTGTCGTGGAAGACGGAAGCGCCGACTGGGCGTACGCCCATGACCCCGGCATCTACGTCGGCATCGAGAGGTACTACGTGCACGACGTCGGCATCTTCAACGCGTGGCTGCTGGATGGTCCCGAAAAGGGTATCATCCACGGTCCTGAATTCGATGTCACTCGTGATGTCGACCCGGGCTACGAGCTCCGTCAAGGCGCCGACCCCCAGCTCGACTTCGGCATCGGTATCGATGACGTGAACACCGGAGGGGTGGCACCATGGATCCTCTGATCATCAGCAGCTTCTACCTCTGTCTCGCAGTCGCTGCGATTCTCGCGCTCTGCTCGGTCCGTTTGGCCCGCTGCTCCGAAGGCGCCCTCGCGCGCGCTGTACCCACCAACACCAGCAAGAAGTTCTGGTCCAACTGGAACTTCGACGTGCTGGCCCAAGTGCGAACAATGTGCGAGCACAGGCCCGCGCAGCAAGCTGGATTGACCCTGGAACCGGGTGTGCGCAGTGAGCCCATGTGGTTCCCAGCGCTCTCAGCCTTTCTGCCCAATTCGAAGACTCTGCCGGGCAAGAAGGAATCGGACCGCCAGACGGTGGTCCACCATGCTTCCAGCGACGAAGCCGACAAGGAAGTGGCCCCCACGGCCAACGACGAAACGCTTTCGTGCACCGAGTCGTGTTCGACGAGTCATCAAGATGAACTCGAGATGTGGTCCATGAAGAACGACGAGCGAGTCAGAGAAGAGCTCTTCAACGAGTACGTCAGGGCCTTCGAAGAAGTCGGAGATGCTGGACAAGCGGTTCTGCTCAGGTGCTCACTCGTGAGTCGCTCCCGCGGCTCTGGCAAATTGGTGCGAGAAGCCTTCCGCAAGGTGTGGCGGAATCGCAGCAACTAGCTCCAAAACCGCGACCAACACGATCGCCTACCCCGCGCACAACAGAGAGTGCTCCGGCCCCCCTTGCTTCACAGCAGGGCGGGTCGGAGTCACTCATTTAATTTCAATCTTAATATTATCAATTTATTTTACCCCTTATTTTACCCCTCATGCGTACATCAAATGCTTTAGACCATGGATCGGCCATTCCTGTCACTTCCTCTGTAGTGAGGATTGACTACAGATACTTGGTTTCAGAATTAAAGGCCAATGACCCAGATAAATATGAAAGGTTCTTAAGCTACCTTGCAGAAAGATTCATGATTTCTGAGTCTGATCTTCATGGTCATGAGAAGGATGTACACATTCTTTCAGGGCTTTCTGAATCGGCATCTGAATTTGACCGGGCTCTTATATTCGAGACCACTGTGGCTAGAGCTTCCATCAAAAATGTAGTGGCTGCTCGTGGAGATCAGCATCTGGATGAAGAAGATATGGATGATCTGTTGAATACGCTGAGAGCTAATTATAAAGGGGATTTTGATACTATGGAGACTGAAATTGATAAAATTTTTCCTAATCAGATTGATAGCGAAAGTAAGAAAAGAAAAATAGATAACGTCAGAAGTGGAGCTTTGATAGATATGGATCGGCGACATGACTCGTTGATTGCACGTTGGAAGAGAATGCCAACCCCTTTTCCTATGTCGGATGAGGAGATGAAGAATAGTTTTTTCACTGAAGCGCCTGCTTCACATGCTCATTTGACGACTTATTTTGGTTCAGCTTTCAAGGGTTTAGTTGATAGAGAGCTTGTTCGTCAAATTAGCGAAAAGGCTACATTTGCCATCAAAAAGCACGGTAAGCACGGTTGGAAAAAACTCCTTGCTGATATGCAGGTAAAAGTTGCCAGGGCCTTAGATCCTCTTCGTAGTCCAGGTAGAGACCCTAGGTTTATGTCAAATAAAATTTCTTTCCACGAGAACTGTTCAGAAGCTTTTCAAAAACTCATGCTCGCCTCAATGAGAAATGGAGATAGAGTTTTGGCTGCCTCTGAAGAATTCAATCCGATGCTTAATGACATGATAAAACATGGCGTTAAAGTTGAGCAGCTTAAAACATATCGTGGTCAGGAAGCTTTCCTTAGAGCTGTCGAAAGAGAATTATCTTCATCTAAGTTTGATTATATTTTGGTAAGCGAAGTTAGCCGCATGGGAACGGTTTATCCGCTTGAGGCAATACATCAAATTCGTCAAGGTTTATCCACAAGGCCAAAGTTGATTGTAGATGCAGCTCAATCTGCAGGTCGTTGGCAACACAACATGTTTTCTTGCCAGGCTGATGCAGTTGTACTAAGTACTAGCAAAGGAAGTGCTACAGGTCCTGGAATGGGTGTTCTTGCTGTGACTGATGAATTATCCTCGCCTACTTTCGATAATAATGGCACAAGACATCACATTCCTCATGCAGCCTATGCCATGAGTCCTAGTGGGCTTTTGACACGTGAAAACCAGCCTCAAATCCTTACTCCTTATCAACGACAGAGTACTGTGAGTCATTTATCTGGCAAATTTATTGAGCTTCGTGATTCCATTAACGCGCAGCATGGTTCTTCCGCTGTCGAACTCCTTAATCCTTTTGGCCCCAAGCAATTGGGGCATGCTGTTGAAATAAAAATCAAGGGGGTTAAGCGTGAATACTTTGCTCATATTGCTGAGCTACATGGTGTTTATGTTGATAGCGATTATGGAGTTGCAGATGACGAATCTATTAGAATTGCTTTTCATCCTTATATGAATAATAAATCTCTACTAATCCTAGGTGGGGTTATTGAGCATTGCATCAGACATCCGCAAAACTCCCCACTTATTGGCTAAATTTACTAGCTTACTTAATTAGCAAACTATATATATGAGCACAGCAAGCCCAGCCCTCAAAATCCCATTCGTTAAATCCCCTGATGTAGAAGAATCTGTTCATGGGAGTGCTCTTGCTGAATATCAGCGTTTGTCTGTTCAGCAAACTCTGAACAATAAGTTCGTTCCTGTTCCGATTCTGGAGGCTCGCAATATTCAGGATGCTCTTATACGGGAGCGCTTTGAGGGTCAGGAATTAGCTATTGCTGATATTGGATGTGGTGATGGCTACCACGGAGAAGTCTTTGGTCCAGATGCTAGGTTTTACCATGGCTTTGAGATTTCCTCCGAGATGGCACAAAAGTCCAGAGAGCGATGGCAAGATATAGATGGCGCTCGTGTTTTTGAAGGAGATGCCAGAAGCTTGTTGCTGCCGACCAATACCTACGACATTGCATGGAGCCTTTACTTTACTTCGGGTAATTTTAGACAGGAATTTGAGGATATTAATCTTTACGACGATGCTTATCTCGATAAGAATCCAGCTTTTATTGCTATCGTTAATCGTTTTTATGAAGCTTTAAAGCAGGGTGGTAAGTTATTTCTTACGGTTTACAAAGATGTACCTAAAACCGAAGCAGCTCAACGAGAGTTTTACCAAAAAACTGGTCAAACAGTGGTTACTCCACTAGGGTCTCGCTTTGTAGCTACCAAAGAAGACTTCTGGTCAGTTAGGTGGACTGAAGAAAGTATGCTGTCTAATCTTAGGGCATGTGGAATTGAGCCTGGTCAGGTTGTATTCAACGATTTGAATGATGTTGCCTGGCTAGTTGAAGTGACTAAGTAATTATTTTTTTTGCTTGTCGAGCCTGGTAGACTCCTTCCACGCGAGTTCAAATAATGCGGCCATGGCTTCGTAAACCTCATGGCTTTCTATTAGTATGCCTAATTTTTCCTTCCAGGAGGTTATGATGATCTTGTTGTCGTAAAACTGGATTTCTGGATTGAAATCATATTTCTTCTGAGGTACCAGCTTACTTTCACGACCTTCTTTTTTGTCGTTCTTGGTTCTTTCACGGGCTAGGGGTGTGTCTGGATGAATAGATCTGATGTCGATTTTGTTTTGTGCGCGGCGCTTGTAATAGTTTTTGAAATACTCTGGCAGAGCGCCGTGCATTCCCTCGAATGAGGCCAAAGAACGAATTGTTTCACTGGATTTCAATGTATCTTCATAAACCTTTTTTAGGCCGTCGTCACCTTCATAAAAAGTTACTTTAGGCTTAGTACTTTCAGGGCGGAAGCGGGATTCGAGCTCAGTCATAATGCCATTTAGCTGGGCAATCTTGGCGTTGATGTCCGCATTATGGTCTATACGCTTGCTCTCCAAAAGATTCACTAAGTTCTTTGGTTCTTCGGGTGAGTACAGCTGGGTATTAGCTCTTTTAGTCTTCGCGATAATACCTTTGTCGACGAGCTTGTCTAAAATAAAGCGGGTTGTGTTTCTTGGAATCTTCACTCTTCGTGCAATCACGGATGCCGGTTGAGACCCAAGTTCTAAATTGCTCAGGTAAACTTCGATCTCTTTTTCGTTGAGTCCGATGTTTTGGAGTACATTTTTGATCATTTTCAGTTCATTTAATGATGACAATATGTTGTTGTCAGTCTTAGTATAGCTTATACAAAGCCAAAAGGCAAGCATTTTAGGGTGCTTATCCGCCCTATTGACAATATCCCTTTTTCAATTTATAATACTTCTCCACCCTAAAGAAAAAAACAAATCACCTGCCCTTTAAAAACTCGGCCCTCCTAATAAAGGTTTAGTGCAAATAGGAGAAGCATTGTTTACGTGATTAACCGTGAACTCTCACCATTATAACTTTCCTTCGGGTTAAAGTTTCCGAGAGGTATACCGGCCATCAGGTTCGTTTGTAGCTTCTATTTGTCTCTGACCTTCAGATAAACCGTCAAATTTAAGACAACCTATCTCGAAGTCAGAATTCCTATTTGTACCAATTCTTTATTAATAAGTTGTTATCATGAAAGTATCAGTTGCCAAAGATCAGTCGCCTCAGGTAGGTGATGTGATTGAATTCACTTCTATCTCTCAGCCAAGGATTGCTTTGGATGTTCGACAAGACATTAAGAAAATAGGCCAAGAGCCTTCGGCTCAGGGGAATGAACCATTGTTCAATGGAAGAGTGGCTGCATAGTTTAGTTAAGGGGTTAACTTCCCACCTATCCGAAATAACTCACTTATGTGAATAAGGGCGGATGGTGGGGAGCCAGCTTCTTAAGGGAAGTTCAATATTTACTTAATTTACTTATATTATGAATGAATCTTTTAATACAGTTCCTAGTCCTGAAGGCTCACTAGTTGAATCTGGACTTAGAAGCGTTGTCAGCCTTCGTAAAAGGATCTATCTGGTGGTCGCGGATAGTTCGGAACAGGATATTCAAGAATTTGATATCGATAGGCAGGGTCAGCTGTTTAATGAGCTAGATGGCACTCCTTCCGATTGGAGCTTTGAATCAGCTAACCGAATTGGTAACTGGGATCGCGCATCTGGCATTACTGCCGGTCGTGATGAAGAAGTGACCTTGGAAGATGCAAGGGCAGATAAGTTTTTTACTTACGATTTTGGTAAGGCTTTAGTGCGTCATGTTGAAGTTCTTAATCAGTCCCGTGAAGTCTCTCAAGATGAATCAGAAGCATCAGAGCCTGTAGAATCCGGCAAAGTAGACACTTCCGATATCGATGAGTTGGCTAAAGACCTTGGCTTGAACGATGCCGAAAAGGATTTCTTTCGCTAAATTTTTTACTTGCCAATTAACTTAATCTAAATATGTCACAAGAACAATATTCAAGCTCCACAGATTATTCTGAAATTGCTGTAAGCGATTATAACTGGCGAGCTCTGTGTTACTATGCCGAGGGTAAATATACTCAGTATGAGCATGATGGGAAGTATTACTATGTTTCTGATTCTGATGATGTTTATGTTAAGGAGAGAGAGGATGATCACAATATGATCTTTGTTGCTGATGAGACTATTGTTCAGGCTGTTTTGGAGCAGGCTGAGCAAGATAGAGAAATCAGAGATGCAAGAGCAAGAGTGGCTGCTTCACTTGGCGCTGATAACCAATTGTTGAGTAGTGTTTTAAGTATTCATTTGGAATTCAATAATGGTCGCGTCAATCCTAATCCACGTGAAAAGGATGGAATCAAGTTCTACTCCGTGGGTCGCAATTC
>JAJDCF010000102.1 GCA_029260955.1 Patescibacteria group bacterium
CCTTCATCATTATTTCGGGCGTATCAGCTAGCTTAAAAAGCGTGGGTGTGTACTTGTTTACCATTTTATCAGTAGCTTGCGCCGAAAGCAGTACTGCCACTAAAAACGTGAAGTGGTTATTTCGCTTAAACTTCAAAGGAATCGGCGTTTTCGGATAAAGCTTATCCAAAATCTTCATAATCCCTTCAGCTTTTTCCTTTTTGGTCATTTACGTTTATCAAGTTCCTCATAAAGCGCCTTTTCCATCACTTCAAGGGGGGCGGATTTATCAAACCAGATTTCAAATTGTCCAGCCGCCTGATGTAGGAGCATCCTCTCGCCGCTAACAGTATCTGCGCCAGCCTTCTTAGCCTCTCTCAAAAGCTGGGTCTCTTGCGGATGAGTAATAATATCCATCACCACTGCGCCTTTTTTGATTTGGTCGGTCGATAGCAGGCTCTGTTCAATCTGAGGAAAGCTCCCAATAGGGGTGCAGTTCACAATAATATCAAAACCGGCATCTTTAATATCTCGAAATTCAATCGTTTCTACATCAAACTTCTTTGCCAAGGTCACAGCCTTTTGCATGGTGCGGTTGAATATAAAAACTTCAACTCCAAATTCTCTCAGCGCGTAAATAATGGACCTTGCTGCTCCTCCGGCACCAAGAACCAGCGCCTTTTTGCCATTGATTATTACCTTTTCCTGAAGCGCTTTTATGGCGCCAGTCGCATCCGTGTTATAGCCATCTAAATTCGACTCATCATTCTTCACCGTGTTGACGGAAGAAGCTTCCTTGGCAAGAATGTCAAAATGATCCATATAATCCATGACTTGCTCCTTGTAGGGCATGGTCACGCTAAAACCGGCAACTCCATTCACATCGGTTTCATAACAAAAATTAGCCAGGGCTTCCGGATCTTCTGGATCAATGTCAAAAAGCTTATACTCAGCATCAATCACTTCTGCCTTAAGGGCTGCATTGTGCATGGCAGGGCTCAACGAATGCTCCACCGGGTGGCCTACAATACCGTAAATCTTAGTCATACAAATATAATAGCTGAGTGAGAAATTTTTGCGAGCCCGCGAGGCAGACCCTGAGGCGACATGTGCGGTGAAGGAAGCTGCGAAGCTGGGCGAAAAAAATGTTCGAGCGAAGACAGATATTTTGGAAAGGCCGATGGATACGCTAAAAGCGATCGAAACCTTTTTTAAAGGTTTTAGGTGTTATTCCTCCCAAAGATTTTTACTGGAAAGCTTCTTTTCTCCAAGAAGTTCTACCATTTTATCCACTATGCCATCGAACGGCACTGTTTCCTGGCTTCCACGTTCCATGTTGCGCAGAATGATTGTTCCTTCCTGCACTTCAATCTGCCCCAAAATCAAGCTGTATTTGGCATTCAGCTTATCCGCAAGACCCATTTGCCCACTCATAGATGACTTTCCAACAGCTCCCACGGTGATTATGCCGTGGTCTCTAAGTTTATTAATAAGCGGAAGGGATTTCTTTTTTGCGACCAGCCCTAATTGAGCTACGAAAATATCAACTTTGTCCTTGTTTGGAGGGCGAATACCCGCTTCCTTCATGTATAAAATAGTACGTTCGATGCCAGCTGCGTAACCAATAGCAGGTGTATCTTGTCCACCCATCAATTTGACCAAGCCATCATAACGACCACCACCTCCAGTGGCATTCTGAGATCCTTCGTGCTTGCTCCAAAACTCAAAAACAGTGTGTGTGTAGTAATCCAAGCCACGAACCAACATCGAATTCAGCTCATATTTCACTCCCAGTTCATCCAAATATTCCTTAAGCAACTCAAAATGCTTCTTGCTCTCTTCACTCAGAACACTTTCAAGTTTTGGTGACATAGAAGCCAGAATCTGACAATCTTCCTCTTTACAATCAAGTAGGCGCATAGGATTTTCGTGCAAGCGGCGCTTGCAATCCTCACAAAGACTTCTTTCTTTGCCGGTGTAGTAATTAATAAGGTCCTCTCTGAACTGCTTGCGGTCCTCCTGACTACCAATCGTATTAAGTTGAAGCGTAAGTCGGTCAGCAATACCCAAATCCTGATTGATACGATGGGAAATATAGATCACCTGAGCATCAATAGCAGGATCGGATTCACCAAGAACTTCAAATCCAAACTGGTGAAACTGCCTGTAGCGGCCTTTTTGAGGGCGATTATACCGAAAATGCGGCTCAATGTAATAAAGCTCTACTGGTTTTGGCAAGTTGCTCATGCCATGCTCCAAATAGGCTCGCACCACGCCGGCAGTACCTTCGGGTTTTAGGGCAAACTTCTTTCCACTTTTGCTTTCAAACAAAAACATCTCCTTTTCCACAATGTCTGAACTTTCGCCAATACTCCTCTTAAATACCTCTACATTCTCGAACATGGGCGTCGAAATTCGGCGAAAACCAGCTCTTCGGCAATGATGCCTGACAACTTTTTTAATAAAGGAAAAATATAGGTGATCATCTGGCAGAATATCGTGAACACCCTTGGGCGATTGGTATTTTGGGTTGGACATAGGCTTGGTTAAGAAGGGACTTAAATTATCGTACCACAAAATTTTTCTGGTGCAAAGACCTAATTGCTCACCTCTACAGCCAAAACCTGCCCATCCAATCGTGGCTCCCACTTAATATCTTCCTTTAGGCCATATAGCCTGGAAGCCTCAAAAAGCGGAAGGCCAATCAGATCATCGGTAACCTTGGCGTTAATCTCTTGTAAAAGGGAAAGTCTCTTTTGAGGGTCCATTTCTACGCGACTCTTTAGAATCAACACGTCAACCTCTTCATTCTTATAGCGCCCACCATTAAGCGACCCCTGGGAGTAGGCAAAAGACTCAAAAAAGCCACCGGCATCGCCATCCTCCGCGCGCCAGCCAATAAGAAATAGCTGTGATTTGTTGCTGCTAATTTTGGCTAGCAGACCATTTGGCTCAACCGCATTTTTCTTAACCGAAAATCCAGCCTTTCGCAGTTGAACCACCAAATACTGACTAAGAGTTTCGAAGCTGCCTAGGTAATCAAGGCTAAGTCTTTCCAGCCGGTTGCCAAATAAGTCATGGACTTCTTTGGCCTCGTCGTACGAATAAGTGGGTATATTTTGGTTGTAGCCGAATACTCCAGGTGCCACAAACTGGTTGCTGCTTCGTACAAACTGATTACCGATAGCCTCTATGCGACGTGGATCAATGAGGCTTTGAATAGCCTCTCTAATTTTCCGATCTTCAAAAAGAGGGTCATCAAGCTTGAACATCAAAAAGTTCACCTCCAGGCCATAACTATTAATAACTTGATTATCGGGCAGTTCCATGGCTTGCTCTTCACTTAGACCTACCAAAATGTCGATTTCACCGTCTTGAAATTTTTTCTCGCGTTCAGCCCGACTGTTGACTACTTCGTAACGTACCCTCTCAAATACAGGTTTCTTGCCCCAGTAGTCATTAAAGGCTTTCAACGACAAATGATCTCCACGAGCCCATATTCCTTTTTCGTAGGGGCCTGTGCCAATATCTCCATCGCGAAAAATAAAAATTTTTGTCAATTTACTCAAAAGAAGCGGATCAGGGGAGTGAGTCGTAATAACAACGCGATTTCCACCAGCAATACTGACATCTTGAATAGAGCCTATGTAGCTAGCAATTTGGCTATTACCGGACTCTTTAGCAGATTCAACGGCATCAACTACATTCTGTGCACCAAATTCACTTCCATCATGGAATTTCACCCCTTCTCGCAGTCTAAACTCCCAGCTTGTGTCGCTGATATTGCCCCAGCTTACAGCCAGTGAAGGAACAATTTTCAAATTACGGTCAAAGGCCACAAGTCCTTCATAAATATTCCTAATGCGCGTGGAATTGTTAAGATTTAGGCCGTACGGAGAAAGGTCTGTGGCCTCGGTGTTCATAATGATTCTTAGAGTATTTTGCTTAGTATTTGGCAAAATGCTATCTCCAAAATAGAACCACCCTGCACCCAGAGTGATAGCAACGACAATAATAAAGGCTATATTTCTCATTCTTTTTCTTAGATCTGCATTATTTTCATACGTCATTGTAACAGAAAAGAGCATGCGAAAAAACGCCAGCCTTCTTAATCTAATACTCAGTCATACTACTGAGGTGTATCTGCAGCAGGAGGGGCTGTTGCAGCTGGAGCCACGGGGGCTTCAGGTGCTGGAACTGGAGCAGGTGCAGGTGTTGCAGCAGGAACTTCGGGGGCAACTGGTGCAGCAGGTGTTGGTGCTACAGGTGCAGGAGGAGTTTCCGGGGCAGCTGGGGCTGCACTACCAAGAGCTGTCTTGGCCTCTTCGAGTGTATTGTAAACAGTTATAATTTGCGTGATACCAACTACTTTCAAAATATCCAAAATATTAGGCTTTGGCCCAATGATTGAAACAGAACCCTGTTTGGCAGTTGCCTGAGTAAACCAGTCAGTTACATAACCAATTGATTTTGAATTCATGTATTCAAGTCCCGAAAAATCCAAAAGCAGAACCGGCTCAGTCATTTCTGTAATGACCTGGTAAACCCTTTTGGCCTCATGGTCAACATTGGTTTCGTCCAGCTGTCCTACAAAGGTTATGTGCTTGACGTTCTTGGCACCTATGGCCAAGTCCTGAAAGGTAATTTGGATATCTGACATTGCTTAGTAATTTATCGATTAATTATAGTTGTTCGCTGGCATCAAAATTTTTCACTACGTGTGCGGTTAGGCCACCATCTTTGTTATCGGTGAATTCAACGCTATCGGCCCAATTGGCTACTATCTGAGACAGGCCACGTCCGCGAATGGTGGTAATGGTTGTTGGATCAATATTCTTATGAGATTCCAGGTACTGCGTCATATCGGCAGCAGACATTTTCTTGATTCCTGTACCAGTGTCCTTTACATATACTTCGATGTATTTGTTCTTTACGCTAACAAAGGTAATGGTAATGTTCTCGCCAACGGCTGAGCCAAATTCAATAGCATTATTCGTTAGTTCATCCACAACTGACTGAAAACGATAAGCCCATTGCTGAGAAAAGCCAGTCATATTTTGAGTAACTGTCATCGTAAAGTCACGAATGCCAGCCATAAAGTAAGCATTGGTAGGCAGGATTATGGTAATCTTCAGAGGTATTTCCTGGCTAACGGGATCATTGCTTTTGGTCGCAACACTTTGCTCCGCAGGGTGCGCAGCAATAGTTTGTGGGTCTTGAGCTTTAGGTAAATTTTGATCCATCCGACTGATAAGTTTTTTTATCAGTTAATTATATCACTTTTTGGGCCCTTTTTCAAGGGTTTTCTTCCTAAAACTCAGCTGATCCAATAAAGCGAAAATCTGTGATGGGCCACAAGACAATCAGAACCTTTCCACTAATGTTGGCTTCTGGCACAAATGGGAAGGAATCCTGAGTAACCGGTTCAAGCCAGCTGCGGCTGTCATTACTGTGATTGCGGTTGTCTCCTAGGACAAAATAATGCCCCTCAGGAACCTCATAAACATTCTGACGCTGCCTTTGACCGATGTAGGTACGATTTAAGTTTTCACTGTTCAAAAAAGGCTCATCAATTTGCATAAAATCATCGTCACCAGAGCGTTTTACATAAACACGTCCACTATCTATTTTTACGGTGTCACCTGGCACTCCAATAACACGCTTCACAAAATATTCCGGCCCCATGGAGTCGTAAACACGCACATTGTAAGTCTTGTCAGCATCTCCTTCTAGTAATATAGACCCTTTTTTAGCAGAGTTCTTATCAATTTCCAGTTTTTTCACCTTTGCCCAGTCTGTTTGCATTGCAGTACTGCCTGGAGCTGCCGTTTGTGGTGCATAATAAACTAAATCATTCTCTTCCACATCTTCCTTGCAGAGCCAAAAGATGGATAGTAACGCATTTTCACAATATTGGCTATCCTTGGTCTTTAGTAATTCAGAGAAGTCAAAAGTTCCATCGCCAGAGGCATTCATTTCAACAAATTCCTCGAATTTTGGGGCATCCTTGCTGGTGGCAGGTGGCAGAAAAACAATGGGGTCACCGCGATCCACATCGCCCACCGTGTAACTCAGTTTATCGATCAAAATAAACTCCTTATTTTGTAGAGTGTCAGCCATAGATGAACCAACGACTCGGAACGGGGAAATCAAGAAACTACGAATCAATATCACCAGTATTATGATGATAATTGCATTGTATAGTATGTCGGCCAAAAACAAGCCGATCTCCTTCAGGAATTTACTAGAACCGCCTCGTTCCATACATTTTTTGTCTAAAATTGCCCGTACAGCTTATATGGATTGGCGAGCATTTACAAGGGCAGATTTTTTTGAAATAATGGCCATAGCAAAACCAAAAACAAATGTTTGTAGATGAATTAATATTCCAGAGGCATCTGGAAAAAGGGGAAGAGGTACTCTACGCTGCCCATAAGCATTGGAGCGAGTTTTTCGGGCCATTTATTCGAATCCTGTTTTTCGGCTTTATACTGCCATGGGTGCTTTACTATATTGGATTCAAAAGCAGTGTCTTTTTGGCAATAATTGTGGTGTGGATGTTGCTTGCCGCGATCAGGTTATTTCATGACTTCATCGACTGGCATTCTGACGTTTGGCTATTTACCAATATGAGTATCATCATTATAGAATGGCACGGTATTTTCTCGAACACCTCTCAGCGAATCGGTTACGAGGATATTGAGGGTGTAGCCTTTGTCATTAAAGGATTCTTTGGGGCAGTCATGAAGTACGGAGACGCAACGCTAAAAGTGATTTCCGGTTCTCATGTAGTACTTAAAAATGCAAAGAGCCCAAAAAAAATCGAATTGGCCTTGATGAGGCATCAGGGAAGCTACTTAAGTAAGCGCGAAATGGCCGATGCGGGGAGTCTAAAGCAAATGCTCTCGCAAATGGTGGCCCATCACATTCGAAATAAAAAATAATTTTGGTTTACTTTTTATCAAATTAATCTAAACTAAGAGGCAAAGAGCGACTTCCCCGAATTGAGCCTTGGGGACAAAAAACAAAAAACAAAAAAATGAAATTTATCGTCACTATCATCCTAATTTTTGTGATAGCGGATGTGCTAATTGTTGGCTACATCCTTTTTAGGCGATACAACAAAAAAATGAGCAAGTCGGCGATCAATGAGATTCAAGTGGCCTGGAAGAAAATCATACGAGAAACCGATCATAAGCACGCGATTTTAGAAGCAGATAAGCTACTAGATCACGCATTAAAGAAAATGGGTTATAGGGGTAGTTTGGGTGCCAAGCTTAAAAAAGCTCCTACTCTTTTTAAAAACATCAACGACGTGTGGGCGGCACATAAAGTCAGAAACAACATTGCTCACAAAATAGATTACAAGGTGGACGAAAAAACTTACAAAGCCACGATGCTGAAATTCAAGCAGGCATTCAAGGACTTAAAAATATTCTAATTGCTGAAACCTTTAAAAAAGGTTCCAGTACCTCCAAAATATCTGTATTCGCTCGAACATTTTCTTCGCCCAGCTTCGCAGCTTCCTTCACCGCACATGTCGCCTCAGGGTCTGCCTCGCGGGCTCGCAAAAATTTCTCACTCACATATTATAAATTTAGATGGATATCATACTGTTTGGAATGCAGGGCTCTGGGAAGGGAACTCAGGGCAAGATTTTAG
>JAJDCF010000103.1 GCA_029260955.1 Patescibacteria group bacterium
CCAAAAATACCCGTCTGTGCCCAAATGGTCAGAAGTGAGCTATCAGAACCACCAGAAGAGTGATCAGAAAGGAGGCCATGCCCGCGCGCGTTGATCTCATAGGAATAACGCCCGTAGCCTGCCCCAAGCAGTGGATAATCGGCAATAATCTCCGTCGCAAACTGCCAGGAGTAAACCCTTAGTTTAGCCGTGGGATCAAGGGGTTTTTGAGAATCCAGGCCAATCAAACCCTTGGCGCTATCCACCGCCTCAATCGTACGTTCCTGCATGCGGGGCGAAACGGTAAAGGCCAGCGTCACTACAATTACAAGGGCCACCAACATTTTGCGCGAAGCAAAGAAGGTCAGAATGCCCAAAGCCGTAATCAACGCGAGGTAGCCACTGCGAGAAAATGTTAAATAGAGCGCCACGAGACCAATGGCCGAAATACCAAACAGTAAAGCTGCCATTCTTATATGTTTATTTCGCTTAAAGTAAAGCCCCAAAGCCAAAATCACCGGCAAAACAAAGGCTAAATACCCGCCAATGAAGTTTGGGTCAAACCACGTGGAAAGAAGTCGACCGATATGTGGATCCCAGCCATCCAAATAAAGTCCTAACTCAAGAAAACTGGGGAAAAACTTCAATTGCAAAAATCCCAGTACCACAATCAAAACCATACTAAGGATCATCGTTCCAATAAGCAATTTGCGGAAAAACCCTGTTTTATCGCGATCCACCATATCAAAGGCCATTCCCGCCACAATCACGTACATACCAAAGCGCCCCATTAGAATAAAGCCGGAAAGCATCTGTTTAAAGTCAAAACGCAGCATATTCAAAAAGTAGGTTACTACCATTACAAAAAGGAAAATGGCAATAGCCTTACCAATCTTGCCAATACGGATTTGCCTGTCTGTAACCAGCTTATCCAACGTCCATAGCGGGAAAAGAATAAGAATAACGATGTCTGACGGCAGAAACTCAAACTTCCAAACAGGAATATGCCATAACTCCCCTGTTACGGGTGCCAAAAGGAGAAGGGCAAATAATGTATAAAGCAGTTTTTTCATTGAAATTAGTATATCAATTTAGCACACCCCACCAATACCCGAAATAGGCCATGTATTCTGATGCACCAGGTTTGTGCAAGATCTGTGCAAACTTTGTGCAAGATCTGTGCATCAAAATACACTACCCCAAAAAGGATACCCTACCCCCTATGGAATAAGTTTGATATAGTTGGATCCATGAATATTGAGCAAGAAAAATGCCAGGCAGAACTTGATGAAAATGGCTTAATTCCAAGGAAATACTACGGACAAGTCTTCACAACAGACCCCACTGTGATCAAAAGATTTATTCAAACTGTCCAACATGCACACAAAAAGGGTACAAAGGTTGTCGAAGTTGGTGGAGGTTTGGGCTACATAACGAGCGAATTGGCAAAATCCTTTGATAATGTTGATGTAGTAGAGTTTGATGAGCAGATGTTTGATGTTTTGAACACAAAATTTGCACACGAATCCAGTATTCGGCTTATTAAAGGCGATATCCTGGACTACGAAATTCCACAAAAACCCTACATGCTCGTAGGCAACATCCCCTTCCATATTTCTGGCCGACTTTACCGAAAATTCATGTCAGAAATCGATCACAAACCATACGCCATGGTCTTCATCACCGATAAACAATATGCCTCAACTTTGATGGGCCAACCACCTCGCGCCTACCGCGTCTCACTCCAAGCCCAAAGTTATGGCGATATCGAAATAGTAGCCGACGTGCCCGCCACCTCGGTTTACCCGGAACCCAAAGTAACGAGCTGTATCATGAAAATAACCGAAAATGATACCCAGCTACCCAAAAACTTCTGGAACGTCGTAAACGAGCACTGGGAGAACTTTCCCACCAAAGAAGTGGAAAGCCCTAAAGCCATGGGCTTAAAGAAGTGGATCGAACTCTGCAAGAAGACTTAGTTTTACCTGTAGGGATGCGACTGCCTCCTATCCCCTTCAGTAACACGAGTAGACGCCTGCAAAACCGCAAGGCCCAATGGAGTCAAACGATACAGATATCGCCCGCTCTTAGGTGTTATTGAGGTAACGCTGATAGGCATCCTTCCTAAAGCTTCTATAAGCCCTGCTTCACGGAGTTCATCAAGCTTCACATCTCGCAAAAACGTAGCACCCAAATTTTTTCGAAGATCTTCCAGTAAAAAATAGGGCTCACCCTCCGCAAAGGCCAGTATGCGCAAATGAGCTCGCGAAATATTCAATTTTGAACTGCGAGAAGGAGCGGTCAAGCAATCTTCAGACCTAGCGTTAATCACCTCGGCTATACGAACATGATACTCTCTGACTAAAGTATTCTCATCATTGCAGAGCAATACATTACCGTCTCCCTCAATTATTGCCAAAGAATACGGGGTGCCACAATCCTCAACTTCGGGGTAATTTGCAGGTAACACAGCAGGAAAAACAAAACCCCCTAGCCCCCTGCGCTCAACCCGAAAACCAGCGTCCGTCAAAACTCGGGCCGCTTCATCACCATCTTCAAACACTATATCGTCAATTCGTCTTTTCATAGGAATAACTCAAACTGGCGATCATTATAAAACTGCAATCACAATTGTCAAGCTATGTAACGCAAATAAAATAACCGAGTGACGAGATTCTGAGCGCGCGTAGCAAGACCCTGAGTGGACATGTGCCATGAAGGAAGCTTGCGAGCCTAAGCGAAGAAGTGAGAAGTGAGTTCAGATATTTTGAAAGTACTGAAAACTTTTTTAAAGTTGTCAGAAAGGCAAGTCTTCGGGCTTAACATCTGATTCATACTTCACCGCCGGTACAGCACCAGCAGGGTTCTCTGGAACAGCAGCAGGCTCTGCTGCTTTAGCCTGTGGCTCAGAAACATTCACACTTGTACTAACAGATGGTGTGCCAATTTCCATATTCGGAACTCCAAGAGCTAACGCGCTTTCTGAAATAATTTCAGTAGTATATCGCTTATTGCCATCAGGAGTCTCCCAGCTGCGGGTCTGCAAACGACCACGAATATAGACTTTTCGACCTTTCCTAAAGCCTTCAGCCATACTTTTGGCAAGTTCATCCCAAGCAACAATATTGTGGAATTCTGTTCTTTCCTGAGTTTCTCCTGCTCGATCTTTCCAGCTAAAGTTAGTGGCCACACCAAAACTTACTACGCTATTGCCGTTGGGCGTCTGCCTAAGCTCAGGGTCGCGAGTTACATTACCGACAACCTCAGCCTGATTGAGCGCTCCACCAACCTTAGAACCCTCGGCAAGAGGCGCATTGGGGTTTTTAGGATCCAAAAGAATCATTTCATCCGCCGTAATGCGAGTTTTGTAACGCTTCTGGCCTGACTGTTGGTCCTCCCATTCATCTGTTTGAATACGACCGGAAATAAAGACCTGACTCCCCTTCTTGAGGAATCGCTGAGAAATATCTGCCAAGCCCCTCCAAACCACCACGTTGTGATAGCTAGAAGAAACCTGTGTTTGGCCGCTTCCAGTGGTGAAAGTAGCCTTAGTAACAATGTTAAGATCCCCTACCGACTGCCCGGAAGGCGTCTGGCGAATTTGTGGATCCTCTGTTAAATGCCCGATGATCTGGGCCCGATTGAGTGCATACATAATCGTTGGGTTAATTAGGATAATGTAAATACAACTATACCCGCCCCACTTTTTTTTACAATTGACGCACAACGAAATATTGTGTTTACTTATTTGACATATATAACTAATTATGTTATTATGTATTAAGCAAGGAAGCGAAAACACATATACAAAGTCGTAAAAATACAATTCTATATGACTGCTTTCCTACCTTGTAAAAGGAAAAAGGGGCTTATTTTATTTCTTAACATCATATAAACACCAAAGGTTTTACAAAAATAAAAAACCAAACCCTACATGTCACAAATCTTGCTTTTTCTAATCTTCTCGGGACTAATCATCATTGCCCTTATTGCGGCAGATTATTTCAAGAAAACAAGCTTTAAATCACTGGTTGGACTATTCCTATTTGGGATACTCATTTCAATCCCCTTCATCATGGTGGAATTCATGGGAGGGCAATTGAAATATTACTTCGTAATCCTTGCCTTTATAGCCATTGAGCTGGGCATTATATTTTCTGAGCATCGCGTTAAATTCTTTCACGATCTCATCCACCACAATATAAAGGAACTTCGTTTTATGAGCTTCCTTTTGATCGGACTAGGTTTCACTTATTCCGAGATATCGTTCACGATTCTACATCACCACGGACCAATCGATGCACTGGTTAGCACATTGCCATTTAAAACCGTGTTTTCTCTATTAACACACACGGTTTTAGCTTCGGCAGCTAGTATTACTCATATTGGAAGACTTTTTTCCAAAACAATCTACGAGACCGTAATCAAACTTGTGAGTTATTACTCTCGTATTGTTATGATCAGTGTTTCACATTTCCTTTACGTACTATCGAATGAGCAAAACCTAAAGATACTCATCGGTGTATTACTTGGTGCAAGTCTCCTGGCCTTTATTTACCTAAAAAAGAAGATCGACACCAGACCGGAGACCATCTAAATTTACCCTTTAACCTTAAAAAACCCGTCCGGTTCTGCCGTGGCGGGTTTTTTGAATGATTGTATTACTCCCGGCGCCAAGCTTATTGCTTGCTGGGCTTCGCAATGTAGTACCCTAAAGGCAATCAGGAGGGCGAGCGACCATGGTGTCCCGCCTTGGCGGGACGAGCGAGCCCGGATGTTAGTGAGCTTTCTCGGTGGGAAAAGCGAACGTGCCTGAAGGGCACTACCTGCGAAACCCACATATACAAAATAAGCACATTATCTTGGCGTCGGCCTACTCTTCCAGGACTAAAGTCCAAGTACCATCGGCGATGACGGGCTTAACTGCTGTGTTCGGGATGGGAACAGGTGTACCCCCGACTCTAAAAACACCAAGATAGTGTGCTCATTTTCAAATAACAAATGTAATCTGTGTTCCGTCTAGCGGAACTAAAATCTATTAAAATTAATTACTAGTCGATCGTAGTCCTCAGCTCGAACTCTGACGAATCAGAGATTAAGCTGAAGATCCATTAAATTCAGTAAAAAGTCGATTGGCCGATTAGTACATCTCAGCTGAACACATTGCTGTGCTTATACTTGATGCCTATCAACGAGATAGTCTCTCTCGGGCCTATAGGGAATAT
>JAJDCF010000104.1 GCA_029260955.1 Patescibacteria group bacterium
AATACCCCAATATTCCTGAGGCGCAAACATGTAGAAGAGTCGTAAATATGGAACGATAAATGTAAATAGTCATAAAATCAGGGCTTCCTTGGGCCTTCAAAAAGAAAAGAATATTTTCAATAAAGGCGAAAGCAAGGCCTATGTACAAAGTGTTCACAATGGCCGATCCAATTGAATTTAGCTTTTTGTAAGCCAAAAATGGGTTAATGATGTACTTAAAGTACTCCTCTAAGACTGCGAAAATGATAGTGCTGCCGGCTAGCGAAAAAATGAAATCGATTTGGATCGTGAAATTAAAAACGATTTCAATCACTATAAAAAGCAGGAAGAAAATGAGTAACGGCGTTAAGTTGTACATTTTTTTGTAAACCGTATTAAAGTTCGCTCGCCACGGTAAATGATAAAAGATTTTCAATACGCCAGATTGCATAACTGCAAAGAAGAATATAAAAAAGATAATGAAAATCATGGTAAGCAGAAGTTCCAGAATGGCTGGCAACACTGCTACATCGGTAATGCTAAAAAGCTTGGACAGATAATCTGTGGATGGCTCCAAAAAATATTGATGAAAAAGAAATACAGGAACAATGGATAACATTCCTAAGGAAAATATCTTAAAAACCTCTTTAATTGGCTGTTTTCGGGGGTTTTTGACGTAAAAATAAGTGCCCCACAAAACAATTGGAATGATGGTAATTAATACTATTAAAATTGATTCCATACTTGCGTTAGATATAATTTTGTGTTATAATAGTTTGATCATTTATTTTTTAACCAAATAAAAAATGTTCAGAAACTTATTCAATCATAGCAAAAAGCATAAACCGGGGTACAGCCTTGGTGCTGTTCTTGCTATTGGCGCTGTCCTTGCGCTCGTTGCTATAAGCCTGTTTGCTTATTATAGAGGGCCTGCTACCGATGACGTGTCGGGTGAGCTCAGTGGCAATTTAAGGGGGGTTACGCGGCTAGAACGTGAAGACGAGTCTGGACGTGAGGAAGAACTGGTTATTGGCGATCAGATTGCTAGCCGAGAGAGGGAATCTGGCATTGAGGAAGTTCGTATACGTGAGGAAGTGCGTGAGATTGAAGAAATACCTACACCTATAGATGATAACCTTGTTGATGAGAAGTTTGTGGATGAAGATGAATTTGTTGAAGATAGGGAAGAGTTTGTGGATGAAGATGAATTTGTGGATGATGGAGGAGCTGCAGGTGGTTCAGATGCAGGTGGTTCAGATGGAACTCATATTGTGGCTGATGCTAATGCCAATGCGTCATTTAGCACCTATACTGTTGGCGTTGATGATTCTATTCACCTCAACACCAATCCATTAAGCATATCTACTGGGGATACCATGGTCATGACCTTCCCTAACCGTATGGATGTGTCCGGTGTTCATGCCGCTGTGAATGGAGCGTTTTCCTCTTGTTCCTCAAGTGGTCAAGTGGTTACCTGTACTTCGGGCATAGCGAGTGCCAGTGCATTTAGCTTCAATATTTTAGGAATCCATAGCAGCTACAATGGTACTGATCACATCAGTAATTTTGAGGTAAGAAATGGTGGTAATCCAAACAGTGTTAGTGCTGCCGATGCGGATGTTCCTCTAACTGAGTCAAAAGCTGCTAATGCGGGAGCTACTGTACTCATGAAGAGTGAATATGTTAATGGCCAAAATACCAACACTCTTACCCGCATTGAATTCAATCTGTGGCCTGATCTAGTAAGCTCAGATACGGTTGATATTGTCTTCCCGCCTCATTTGGATGTTTCTGGTGTTAAATTTAATTCTCAAAACTTTGGTGGTAATGGAACTTTTTCTTGCGCTTCCACTGGAGAACTGGTTACTTGTACTGTTACAAATGGAACGGTGTCTGCCAAAATAAAGGGTGAAATGATTCTAGAAGGCATTGTTATTAAGTATGGATCTACTGACAAAATTACCAGCTTTGAAGTAGAGAAGGGCGGAGTTGCCAGCCAAGACATTGCCACTGACTCAGATGTTTCTATTAATTACACCACCGTCGCTGATGCTAATGCTTCTGTCATATTGGCTCCCCACACAGCTGTAGGCGCTGTATCAAGTACTCAAGTTGATTTCACCTTGCCGGTAAATCTGGCTAGTACAGATACTGTCAAAATTACCTTCCCTGCTCATGTGGATGTTTCCAGTGCTACCATTTTTTCCACTGGCTTTAGTGGTAGTGGCTTATTCTCTTGTTCCGCTACCGGCCAAGTAGTTACTTGTACTACTAACGGTCCTCTCAATGCCGGAACAGGATTCATTGTCATGAATGGCATTTTCAATGCTTATGCAGCTACTACTGACATAACCAGCTTTGAAGTAAGACAGGGTAGCAACCCAGCTAATCTTATCGCTACTGACTCAGTCGTTCCTTTAAGTGATGCCATAGCCGCTGACGCTAATGCTTCTGTTGTGGTAACTCCCTACACAGCTGTGGGTGCTATAGGAAATACTAATGCTCATTTCACCTTACCAGTAAATCTAGCTAGTACAGATACTGTCAAAATTACCTTCCCTGCTCATGTGGATGTTTCTGGTACTACCATTTATTCTACTGCCTTTGGTGGCCCTGGAACATTTACTTGTACCGCTGCAGGTCAAGTAGTTATTTGTACTGCTAACGGAACCATTTCCGCCGGAACAGGTGATATTGTCATGAAGGGCATTATTAATGCTTCTGCGGGCACCACAGATATCACCAACTTTGAAGTAAGACAGAGTGGCAACCCAGCCAATCTTATCGCTACTGACTCAGTCGTTCCTTTAAGTGATGCTATAGCAAAGAACTAAAACCTTAAAAAACCTCCTGTCCCGCTAAGGCGAGATGGGAGGTTTTTTAGTATCTCTAGAATTCGAACATGGCTTGTGGTCAATCCAAAATGCTTGATTAGTGAACAGATGTTCACTATTTTAGAATCACTATTAAACCACATTACTTATGACCTACGAATCTCAGCTTCAAAAGCTTAGAATTCACTATCGCAAGTACGGCAACCTGCCTACTTACGACAGAATGCGCGAAATTTTTGGCTGTAAGTCCAAAAGCACTGCTTATTATGCCATTAATCGCCTTATTGCGGCAGGCTTTTTGCAGAGAAGGAAGCAAAAACTGATTCCCGGACCAAAGTTTGATGAGATGTCCTTCTTTAATTCTGTACGGGCTGGCTTTCCTAGCCCAGCTGAAGAAGAAGCCAACGATCGGATGAGCCTGGACCAGTATTTGGTGGATCAGCCTAACAGCACCATTTTTATTCGAGTGAAGGGTGACAGCATGAAGGGGGCCGGTATTTTGAATGGTGATATTGTGGTGGTACAGCGGAGCTCTGATGCTCATTTGGGGCAAACGGTGGTAGTGAATGTCGAGGGAGATTACACGGTTAAAATCCTTAGAAAACAGGGTAATCGCTTCTTTTTAGACCCAGCTAACCCCGAATATCCCAGTTTGCCACTGGAAGATTTTGTGACTAGTGGAATGGTGGGCGTAGTAAAAGGAGTTGTTCGTCGATTATGATTGGACTTGTTGACGCTGATGGCTTCTTTGCTGGCTGCGAACTGAGCAGAAATCCTCATTTACGAGGAAAGCCTGTTATGGTTCTTGGTAAGCTGGGGAGTTTTGTTCTGGCTAAAACCCATGAAGCCAAAAAGCGAGGTGTGACGACTGTTATGCCATTTAAAGAAGCCAAAAGACTGTGCCCCGAAGGCATTTTTATTGAGGGAGATTTTAGGTTTTACACCCTGATGTCGAGGCAGCTTATGGCAATTTTAAGGGAGTGGTGCCCCGTGGTTCAGGTGAGTTCGATTGATGAGGCCTATTTAGACATGACCGGCATGCCCGAGATGTACGGAAAAAGCTATGAGGCTTTGGGCGATGAAATTCGGACGCAAGTGAGAACAAAACTTGGCCTTACGGTGACGATTGGGATGTCCGCGAATAAGGTATTGGCCAAAATGGCCTGTGAAGGCAAAAAACCTGATGGAACGGCGGTACTTTTAAAAAAAGATATTCCTTATTTTTTGGCTAACGAAGAAGTGGGAGATATTCCTGGCATAGGTTACCGTCGAGAGCAGATGGTGAATAGATATCAGATTACCAAGGCTGGTGAACTGGCAAAGCTGCCCATGGGCGTTGTCAAAAATCTGTTTGGTCGTAATGGGATTTTGCTGTGGAAGGAGCTGCGAGGTGAATATATTTTTAAGGTCAACCCTCATCCTCGCGTACCCAAGCAAATTGGCCGCACCAGCAGTTTTGAAAGATCGGTGTCGGATGTTCGACAAGTGGAAGGGTTAGCCTTTTATCACCTGGAAAGAAGCCTGGAGTCACTTCACAGGCACAAACTGATGACAGGTGAAATCAGTTTGCACTTG
This sequence comes from Patescibacteria group bacterium, assembly GCA_029260955.1. Taxonomy (GTDB): domain Bacteria; phylum Patescibacteriota; class Gracilibacteria; order UM-FILTER-43-11; family UM-FILTER-43-11; genus JAFGTE01. Next base: position 4,389 of record JAJDCF010000104.1, read on the forward strand.
AGGGATCATGAGCTAAGGATTTATCGTATTCCTCTTAAATTAGAAAAGCCCACCGATGACTTTTTTGTTCTGGCAAAGGCTTTATCAAGGCTGATTCGGCAAGTTCCAAGGGCGAAGCTTTGGAGGTCTGCGGGTGTGCTTTTTTATAACCTTCGATCAGCAACAATTAAGCAACTTGATCTTTTTGAAGGCATGGGGGAAATGCTCCGAGATGAAAGGCTAAACCAAGCCAGAAATAAGCTGAATGAGTATTACGGTCAGTTCTCGGTGACTAGTGGGTCGACCTTGTTTCTTTCTAAGAAAAAGAAGGGTAAAAAAGAGCGTTTTAACCTGCCCTTTATCTCGTGATTTGAACGCGCTACAATGAAGTAAATAATAAAGAATTATGGAATTAAAAAAGCTTCCTCAAATCAAAATCTGGGCTGATGAACCCACTAATCTTGGCAAAACGCCTTACAAAGGTAAGTTTGTAATTACCAATGAAGGAAAGTTTTTCGCAAAGCTTTTTCCAAAAAAGGAATTTGATGGTTCAGCATTTTTTCACAACATGGTACTGGAAGAAATGGGGGTCAATAAAGCCGAGTCACCAGCCGTCAAAAAAGAAATGGATGGAGGTGGAAAGATAGAAGTGGAGATGATTGATGATTATGTTGAGGTGCGGCTTTATGGAAAAAGTACAATTTATGGCCCCTACAAGGCTGATTGCGTTGATATTGGGGAAATCGAAGGCCTGATTCGTGTGATGTTTGACCTTGCTGATCTGCCTATTTTGGTGATTCCTGATGTAGAGGCTTGACTTTTCTTAGGAATAGTTTAAGATGCGCGTTGTTAGCTAAATGTGCTTTTTATGCGCTCCGCTCCTCCCCAAATCCCAACAGAAGAAATAGCTGCCATACCAGATGTACTAGCATGGCAGAATCTTCGAGATCACTTTAAAGAACGGCTGGCATTTATCAGGCAAGTTCGTGCAAGTGATGGAATTGAAGCGGCACGATTGGAGCAAGATAATATACTCAAAGGAACTGAAGATAGAAATGCATGGGAGCAAATGTTTGCACAGGGCGCCATTCGAAATATTAAGAACTCTGCAATTGTTAGGGAGGCTTTTGATGCTCTATGTGACTTATCAATACCCATTATTACATTAGATGAAGAGGGTTTAATAGCGCTTGAATATATCCTGGATACCTTGATTAAAAACCTGCAACAGGTTCACGAAAAAATTAGGGCAGGCTGTCGAAGTAGAGAAGACTTTGGTCCGAATATTAATCTAATGCAGGCTTGTGACGATTTAAGTGCATATGATGACCTTGCTAGAAACAACCTAGAAGCACGGCAAATGAGAGAGCAAATTAAAGCTATTCTGCTTGATTTAAATCAAAAAACAAGGCGTCATTCAAAATAATATGCCTTCTGTAAGTAAGCAACCAACGATAAGCCCCGAACTGGAAGCTGAGTATCAGTCCCACGTAGCACTCCATGCAAGCTGCCAATTGAACGTAGGTACAGATCTGGACACCTATGCCAAAAGGCATGGAGGACAACTTCGAAGACTACACATAAAATATCCAAGAAGGGGCAGCGCTAAGGAAAGGTGGATAGCCTTACGCCCGGCATTTTCTGAGAACAAAATCCGTGGTCTATTGAAGGGTGTTAGAGCTGGTTTGGAGGCGCTAACCAATGGGCATCAACCAAGTTCCAACCCCGATGAACTAGAGAAGGTTATAGCCACAGCTGCCAGGGGAAATCCTGGACTTGAGCCTTTTATTATCCAGGCGCAACTTGTCATTCGGGAATTTCGGGAGAGAGTGTTAGATCTTCGTTAATATATGCAAATTGTCGCTGTCTGCCCGTGCTACAATGTCCACACCTAATTTAATTTGTGATCAAATTTCTTCGTGCCCTCAAAGAAAAGACCGACTGGCAGACCCTTCTGCTACATTCTTCGTGGAGTTTGACGCTAACTGCTGGTTTCAGCTACTTTTTTGGCCTACTTCGTGACCGGATTTTTGCCCATACCTTTGGACTTTCGCGAACTTTGGACATTTACAACGCGTCTTTTGTGCTGCCGGATTTGTTGCAGTCCCTTTTTATTGGCACGGCGCTTTCGGCGGCTTTTGTACCGATTTTTACCAAGCTTTACGATGAGAAAAAGACTCTTGGCTACGAGTACACGCACCAGATTTTAACGTTGGGGGTCACGCTGATTGCCAGCCTGGGAATCATTGCGGCTTTGACCATGCCTTATATTGCGCCTTTTTTGGTTCCTGGGTTTGAGGGAGCCGACTTGGAGCAATATATTATGCTGAGCCGCGTCCTTTTGTTTTCGCCCATTCTGTTTGCCATCAGTATGACGTTTGGCCGCGTGCTTATTAGCGTGAAGGAGTTTTTTTGGTGGGGACTCTCCCCCGCTCTGTATAACATCGGAATTATTTTGGGAGTGATTTACCTTTACCCCAAATTTGGCATGCTGGGCTTGGTGATGGGCACGGTTTTTGGTGCTTTATTGCACATGCTAAACAGACTTTGGCCGCTCAAAAGGAAGAAATATCACTTTAAGGTTAAATTGGACTTCCGTTTTACGCCCGAAATTATAGAGACCATCAAGTTGGCCTTGCCCAAGATGCTGCAATACGGCATGTGGCACTTTATGTTGCTGAGTTTTACCAGTATTACCTCGGCCCTGCCGGAAGGAAGTGTAGCCGTTTACGGTTATGCACGGAACTTTCAGAGCCTGCCGGTGAGCTTGTTGGGGATTGCCATTGCACTGGCGGCCTACCCCACGCTTTCGCACGATGCAGGTAAGGGGAATTTCAAAAAATTCACTCGTGATTTTAAGAAAAACCGAATCAAGTCACTCTTTTACACGACTTTGGCGGCCATTGCTCTGGCGATTTTGAGTAAACCACTTGTTGGCTTGCTGCTGGGGGGTGGAGCGTTTGATCAGAGTGATATCAACCTGCTCTCATCCGTTTTGATGGTTTATTGTATATCGATTCCGCTGGAAAGCATGCTGCACATCTATCATCGCTCATTTTATTCGCTCCGAAATACGGTCATACCCTCTTTGATGCACGCTTTTTCGATTCTGATTACCATTCTGATGGCTACTTATCTTTCAAAAACAATCGGAGTCTTCGCAATTCCGATCAGTTTTGCCTCTGGTCTGGCCATTCATATTACTGTACTGGCAACGGTGTTTCCGATTTTGTTGAAGAAACGAGAATCTGGTGTGAAAAATTAACGTGGTCGCATTTTATCTTTCAAAGATTGTAGAGAGGCTCCCAAATGATGACAAAGCTCTACCTGACCTGGGTCTTCGTATAACTGATGTAGCTCTTCACTTATCAGCGCTTTAATCTGAAGTCTTTTTTCGGCCAATTGCTGGTTCATTCTGATTGACTTTTCAATTCGAGAAACCAGTCGCCCCATATTTGCGTAGCGATTCAGGCGCTTAAAATGAATCATTGCCGCGTCATCAGCGTCTAAGGGCTGATAATGATCTTGTTTTATCGGATCGCTCACTAAATCCTGATTTACCAGAGCATTTCGCATAGGAACTACGTCCACTAGCATTGTTCTAAAAAGATTCCTACCACGACTTGCCAATACCTGATCATCAAATTTAAGATCTATTCCGAATCTTGTTCCTGCATCATTCATAGCTCTAAAAAGTCTATCCTGAAGTCGTAAGGTCTGACGAACTGCTTCGCTAACCACCCCCAAATCATCGGTTCTCTGTATGACATCCTGTGTATTTTTTGGTATGCCGTTTTCGAGGTCGCCAAAAGCACTTTCTGCGAGATCCTGCAAAAGGACTACGTGGCCATCGTTTGTTTCATTGAAGGCTAGAACCTGAGCTATATGTCCTCTGTAACGACTTGAGAATTCTTTAAAGGCTTTCATATCCCGCATAAACCCCTCCCTCATTTCGCCGGTCATTTTCATAGCTGTGCCATAACGCTTTATGATGGCTCGATCAGGATACTCTATGTCTGTACCAAAAAAATCTTCCAACTTCCTCTGGTCATCCTGACCAAAAAGGACCATCTCATCACAATTCATACCTGCGTGATTGGATAGTATTTCGCGCTTTGACATCAACTCATCATAGTCTTCTGTTGTGATTGGTTTATCTGTATTCATAAAGGGGCATGGTCTATAAATTGGTTAGCACTATATAACTATATTCTTCTTTTGTCAAACCATAACAATAACGTTAATCCCGAAATTAACTTACTTGCATAAAGAATGGGATTTTGTGATCTTTTGTAGTGCAAACTAACAAAAACAAAAATGGTTGGTCGTCTGAGTGCCCTAAGAGATAGTGAACTAGTCACTATTTTACTTTGGTGTACTCTAATGCTCAGACAGGAGCGCTTAAAATTACCCTAAAAACTAATGTTGACATTTTAATATTATATGGTAGAATTAATTCCTTAATTAATATTGATCTTCACATTTCATGTCTAAGAACACTGATAAAGCAAATCTTGGGATTTCAGACCTTCTCGATCTTGCGGAAAAAGGCCAGGCTATTGAAGCTACCCTAAAAATACAACTGGATGAGGCCGAAGGCACTGTCCAGCAGCTTAATGCAATTGCCGCATCTCTTGGTGGTGATGGACAAGATGCCCTTACTCAAAAGGCTCTTGCCAAGAAAAAGGAACTGGCGCATAAAATTCAGTCTGTGAAAAAATTAGAAATACTGGCGAACTTCAGAGAAGTCTTTGCAGATCTTTTAGAAGGCGTTGGAAACCCGAAAGAATCTTCAAAATATCTGGGATCTATTGGAGTTGTTGCTGCAAACCTTAGTATCGATGATGTTAAAGGTCTTAAGGCGGATATGGATGAGCAGATAGCGCTGGCTGAAACGATCAAGAGCTCTAATGTAGATTCTAAATCAACTGAAAAAGTAGTTGCTATAATTCTGCGTGATCGCGACAAGATTAAAAAGCGTCTTGATGCCACAAGATTGGTGGTCGGGAATAAAGCTCTCGATACTTTTAATCAGCTGGCTTCATCAGAAGATATGGTAATTTACCAGGAACTCATTAAGACAGATCAAGGAGTACAATCGGAGATTGCCGCCAATCAACCAGCAGTTGAAGTTATTGAAGTTGAAGATGCGGCTGAACCTGAGGATGAGCCAGAAGTGATTGAAACTGAGCCAGAAGTGATTGAAGATGTATCAGTACAACTTGTAACGTTGCCTGAGCCCATTGCTGATCTTCCATCGGCAATTGACTCTATGATGGGAGGAGACATTGGTTTAGTTAGAATTGACGAGCGTCTTCCAGGTCATCCTGATCTCAAACATTCTATGACGATCGCAGACAAACGTGCTCAAGGAATTACTCTTGATCCAGAGGTTGAGTCAGCCCTGGCTCAGCTTGCAGAAATGATTCCCCTTCTTAGTTTTGAAGGATTAACTCAGCCGGATCTGTTACGGGTTAGTACTATTGTTGAGGCTAAGGTCGAAAGAGATGCTGAAGCTATAGTAGCTGACTTTGCAGATTTGTCTCATAGAATTCTGCAGGCAGCGAATGGTCACATGAAGGGTAAGATTCCTAGGCCTATTATACAAGCTGCCAAAAACATTGAGCTCCACGAAAAAAAGGGGGGACGATACAGGCCAAGGAAACAAACTCTGGATCGTTTGGCCATTGGCTTCATTATGATCCACGCTCGAAATCTGCTTGAACGAAACGTTGAGATTGATACCCTGGATCCTTCTGGAAGCCTTCGTGAACTCGTCAACAATGCTCAAAATGAGACTGTCAGAGCGGTTACAGTTGATGCAAGAATTCAGATAGACTTTAGTACTGTATTTGGCCTACTGGCAATTCAGGATGTTGTCACAGGTAAGCAAATGCAAGATAGTGTGGAAGCCCTTGTTCCCAGTTACGAAGAATTAATACAATTTTATGCTGAGCTTATCCTCAAGCTGCAATCGGGCAATAAACGATTTGCTGACTTTACTGAACCAGAAATCATAAAGGATATTCAAGGAGCACTTGCCTTTTTAAGGTCAACTGTTTCTTATGCAAGACATTATGGAAGGGTGACGCCAAAGCACCAAAATGCTTCATTGACGGCCTTCCAAAGTTGCCGAGCAACTCTGTCACTCTTGTTGAATTCAGCTGAGCTATCCGGCATAGTCGATCAACCACTTGTTAGACAGCCTGGTGACCTAAGGTCAGCGTGCATCGAAGCTATTTTACGCCTGGATGATGAGCCTAAATCAGGATATAACCAAAGAAGCTTAAGACAAAACATGCTACACAACTATAGGGTTACTAATGTCATATTTTCGAAATTGGCCAAACATCTACCTGATAATCCCCTAAACGAACCGCGTTTTACTCGCATTGATGATACGTCTGTGATTACTTTTGGGGACATCAATACTAAGATTTTAAAGGTTTACTTTGATATGAATCCCGCTGAAAGGGCTGCGTTTAGAGTTGAATGCATTCAGGCTATAAGCAATAGAAAATCAGGATGTGAAACTGAAGTAGAAATGGCTGAAAGATTTTTTACAATCGTTGATGCCTATCTACCTACAAGCTCCAATAACGGAGAACATGGAGTAGTGACAACCTCTGCTTCAATACATTAATCCCTTCAGCCATAAATACCAGAGAGCAAAAAGAACGGATGTATGAGCACATTGAAAAAGAGTCATTAGGTGATGAGGGTGTTTTGTTGGCTGAGCTAAAAAAAATTCTTGAAGAGGAAATGAATTACACAGCGGGGCTCAGGTCTGTTTATGAGTTTTTGCAAACAGAAGATCCGGAGCACGCAGAGGGCATACTAGATAGAATGCACACGCAGGATGTCCTTGCGTGCAGTTTGGTTGAAAGAATTCCTTCCGGAACAGACCTTTTGGGGCGCCAAAATATGGGCTTTAACGGCGTTTCTTTTCAACAGTTAGAAAGGGGTAAGCGTGGCTCAAGGGTTCATCGCACAAGACGCTATAGAGAAAAGCTCACTAATGCTATTAAATTTTATTTGCTACCAAGAGAAAAAAATATCTCATACATTCTGGGCCACACCAGTAGTTCATACACTCATGCTCTCGTTAATCTTCAGCATTATGTTTTAATGAGCCCCCTGACCGATGGACTTTTAGCTAGTCTTCCAGATTGGCAGGATATTAAAAAAAGATATGCCGGCATGCAAAGAACAGATTTTGTTGAGTTTATTGCATCTTCCCTTGAAGTGAGTGATGAGGCTACTTTGAAAAGTGCTTTGGACTTTGAAAGTGAAAAACCACTCGTTGATCTGGCTACCGGCACTGAGTTAAATTCTGCAGCCAAATTCAATGTACGCATGGCCCTCGAAAAGCTTCTGGATGGCGAAGGAGAGCTAGCGGATGTGGAAGAGGTATTGTTTACTGATGCTGGCCTTTACTACTATAAACAGAGTGAAATATGCTATCTGCCTTTGACTGAACAGCTTGTAAGCTTTTTAGGCAAGGCCTTCGGTGAAACAATGGATCAAAGGTATAAAGAACAGACTAAGCTTAGTGCAGAAAAATGGAATGAAGATATCCAGAATAGTAGGGCGAGAGTGAGTAAGGTTTTTGCGCAGGTAATCGATCAAAAGACGGATCTTGAGCGGAGATCAGGGCTAGAAAAAACTATTGCAATTACTAGTACCCAAGGTTTTAAGCTTTATCTATCAAATTTAAGAGAGGTGGGTCTTCTTAGGGATTCTGAATATCAAAAGGAGTTACTGCGCTTATTGAATTTAGTGAAATGTTTAGCGCCTACTATGCCGGAATTATGCTTTGATTTAAGTAAAAAAAGGGTAACACCTAAACTAGAACGACGTGAAGATGTTGCTGTACATATGCAAAAAGAGTTTCAGAAACTTCTGGACCCAAAATGGTGGGAGCGCCGAATAGACCCACACTCAAACCCTCTGAATGTTACGCGTTTTCATGAGGCTGATTTACACATTGTTCATGAACATGGGGATATCTACAATTCTGTTTTTATACAAAAAATGCTGGGGCACATGTTCATCAATTTTATTACAAGCCAAGAAAAGGATGATAAGGATATCTATGACATCTTCAAGGGGTATATCGGCCCGAAGAGAATTTATCAAGATACTATTAAACTTAACACTTACGGTTTTCGTCCAGGCTCAAAAAGGGCTGAATATGCTGTATTAACCCAGTACTTCATGAGATTTGGCGCACTTTACGTTGATGAAGCTAATTCAGGTATCGTAAACGATCGCCTTCCCTCTGAACTGCGGGACTTCTTTCGAAGGCACATCTCAAAAGAAGCTGCAGCGCTCAGCGATGGGGAAGGGAATGCACTTATTGCAGAGTAATGATTCGTTTCGGTGACGACTGAATATTACTAGGATGGTAATCATGCATAGCGCTCATGATTGTTTGGTAGGGGTAAATGAAATTTAGACCGCGCTTGGTACCGACGTCGTTGGTGATGAAGTTTGTTTGGTCATAGCCCTTTATAACCATCATGTGGTAGTAAGGGCCTTCACCTGAGTAGAAGGGATTGCCGAGCATGCGGCCGGCAAAGGGGGCCACAATGATATGACCGGCGGCGAGCTCTTTTTTTAGGTCACCGATGGAGGGGCTTTCTAGGATTCGGTAATCTGTGAAACCATAGTAACCCTCTAGCATCTGAGCTGTTTGATCGATGGTGGTACTGATGTAGTCACCAAAGTGCTCCTTTTGCCATTCGACCAAATCGAGGACCTCTTTTTTGAATTGTTCCTTCGTCAGAATTTCGCCTGAGAAAGAATGAAAGGCCAACGCGATACTGGCCTCTTCGCATGCTTCCTGCCAGGGCAAACTCCAATCGGCATCGGGTGCCTGAGAATAAAATGGTACGTCGAGGTTGATGGAATCGGGTAGAGGGGCTGGCGCGCTATATTCACTTGTCTCAGTGATAGCTGCACGATCTTCAAAAGCCGGCCGTGAAATCGGCACATCCGATTTAAACTGGCTTTCATCAGGCGCACAGGCAGCTAAAAGCAGAGGAGCAATGAGGAAAATTAGAAGCTTTTTCATGATTATAATCACTGAGTGAGAAATTTTTGCGAGCCCGCGAGGCAGACCCTGAGGCGACATGTGCGGTGAAGGAAGCTGCGAAGCTGGGCGAAGAAAATCTTCGAACGAAAACAGATATTTTGAAAGTACTGAAAACTTTTTTAAAGTTGTCAGCGACGGTTGCCCATGACTCGGAGGAGCAATAGGAAAAGATTAATGAAGTCGAGGTACAAATGCAGAGCGCCGGTCACTGCCAAACTTTCCGGGCCACCGGATAGTGCAAAGTACTTGAGTTTTTGGTGATCGTAAGCGGCCAAACCAGCAAAAACAATTATTCCGCCAAAAGTCACCACCCATTCGATCATTGGGCTAGCCAGCCAGAAGTTAATGACAGAACCGATGATGATTCCGATCAGAGCCATAAACAAGAAGCTACCCATACCTGAAAGGTCGCGTGAAGTGGTGTAGCCGTATAAACTCGTGGCCCCGTACATGAGCGTAGTGACCAAAAAAACCTTGAAGATAGACGCTGTGGTGTAAACCAGAAATAGAACTGAAAATGTTAGACCGGTTAGTGCGGCATAAGCCATGAAGGTTACAATAGCCGTAGTATAACTCATTTTTCGTGCCCAACCTGCTAGTCCAATCACTAAACCGAACTGCGCGATAATTAGCAAGATTCCTAGCCATGAATGCGTCATCAGATAATTTATGAAGATCTCGGAGCTAGCCGCCTGCCATGCGACGAGAGTGGTAATGCCCAAAGCAATGGTCATCCATTTATAAACAGCCGCAAAATAGTGGCTGATAGCAATTTCGGGAGAAAGGGCGTGTGCTTTTACTTGTGAGTTCATGTAATTCGATTAGATTGGCCCTTATTTTGGCGTATTTATGAGGAAAAATCAATACATGCTTGACGCTATCTGCTCGTTTGTTTAGACTCGTCTCCAGCCCAAATTATTATGAGACAAAATATTTTTATACACGGAGCAACGGGCAAGGTGGGTCGAAAGCTAATTGACCAAATTGCTAAAAAGGATTGTCCCGAGCTTGGCAAGCACGCCAATCCAACTGTAGTAGTAGGGATGTCTAACAGTAGTGAGTTTGCCCTTGTGCCAGGCGGCTTCCCTCAGGCAGCCCTAAAAGATTTTGTGGCAAATCGCAGGCGAATTTCTGAGATTGCTAAAGCTATCAAGTGTAGTGATTTAAGTGCCATCCAAGAAGAAGCGCGTCGACTTGGCTATGATGAAGGCCTGATTCATGTGGACGCCACCGCTGCCACAGACGCCATGCGGGATTTTCATATGTCGATTATCGAAACCCGAGGTCGCATTGTCACAGCCAATAAGAATCCTATTTCGCTTTATAATACAGAGACCTATAAAAAACTCACCAATGACCCCACCAGATATGGCTATAGCGCCACAGCCATGGCTAGCATGGGTGCCATTCCATGGATTCGTAAGCGCGCGATCATTGGGGACAAAATACACCAAATCAATGCCTCACTTTCAGGAACTTTGGGCTTTATTTGTGATCGTTTACAGTCGGGCATACCACTTTCTGAAGCTATTGCTGAAGCTAAACGAGAAGGTTTTACTGAACCCGATTTTCGGGATGATTTGAATGGCCTTGATGTGGCTAGAAAGCTCGTTATTTTAGCTCGCGAAGCAGATCACACTGTTGAAATGAAGGATGTTGAGATCGAAAAATTCTTGCCGGAAGAGTATTTTGGCATAGAAGATCCTGATGAGTGTCTGAGGCAGGTTGAAGCAAAATTAGATCCTGAAATGAAGGCTCGCTTTGATAAACTAGAAGAGCAAGGTGCAACCCTAAGATATTTAGCCTCTTTTAAGCTGAATGGAGATGGACAGGCAACCCTAAAGGTTGGCTTTGAGGAGGTGGATTTAGATGAACCTTTTGGCCAACTGACTGGCACAGACAATCGACTGGAGGTTATCACTAGCATCTATGATCCTGATGGCCCGTACAAGATTGAGGGACCAGGGGCAGGCTTAAAACATACAGCAAGCGGAATGCGAATGGACTTAGTGGACATGCAACCCAGTGTAACCCGAAAGACCAATTGATGAACTTAGCTTGACCTCTCGCCTTTTTTGTGGTATTAATATATCCTATGAATACTACTTCTGATAAACACTCAAGTGATGCTCATCTAGAGCTACCTAAAATAAGCTATCCCCGCGTGGCGGCTGGATTCCAGGAACAAAAAACAGAAGAACCAACGCCGCCGCCACTACCATATGAGGATGAGGTCTATGATGCAATGCTGGAACAGCATTTTGAAAACCATAAGGCTGGAATAGAGGGTTCTATGGATAGAGCAGTTGCTTTGATCGAAGAACAATATAGAGAACGCCGTGACTGGGAGGCTTCGCAGCCGATACAATTAAACTTTCCGCAAGTAGCCAGAATCCGTGTGACAGAAGATCTGGCGCGACAGGCCCTTGAGAACCTGCATACCGACAAGTCCCCCAAGGTAAATGTTACGGCGAACTTTAATATGGAAGATCTGGAGGATACAGAGATACCCCTTTCCGAGCTAAACACCTACGAAATAGCATGGTATCCGGATGCGAATAGGGAACGATTTATCATCTATTTTGTTTTTGCTGACGGAGTCATTATCAATGAGTCAGGCTTTGGCGATGGTCCAGAATGCCCGGACCTGAGTGACACCGTGGAAGGTGAACTTGTACGCGCTATTATCGCTAAATTTGAGACAAAAAAGAATGTACTTAGAGAAGCCCGCCTTGAGATTGCCAAACAGCTAGCTCCAAACAACAGAGACCTCCAGCATATACTTATGCTGAGCATGCAGACTTCAGGCAGCATGCAACCCGAACCAACAGTGGTAGAGGAAGGTATAGAGTTTTATGATGTCGGTGCCTTCGACGGCTATGTTGGAGTAAAGAGCGGTCATGTATACACCTTACAACATGAAGCAAGTCTTATCCGTGTGATACAACCGGGCGATCCCGACTACACTTCTGAAGAGGACCTTCGAAGAAGCGGTTGGGGGAGGCTTATAGAAGTTTCCAGGGGGGAAATGGATGCAGCACTAGAAAGGTATAACACACGGGGAGAATTGATCGTACCGATAGTCAGAAAGGTCGCAGAGGGAAAGCATTGACATTTTTTCATCGCCCATTAAAATGATCCTGCTGTCGTAGCAAAACGACGACGTGGGGCCATCGTCTAGTGGTTAGGACGCCAGGTTTTCATCCTGGTAACAGGGGTTCGATTCCCCTTGGCCCTACCACCCACAGAATCCTTCTCGGCCTACGGCCTGCGATTGAATTCTGTGTGGGCCTTAGCTTCGCTAACCACTGAGTTCTGCCTGTGGGTCCTTTTTTTCGGTCTTTTTACCAAGCTTAACAATGTCATTCCCTTCCTCATCCCTTCCTCTTGTGAGTTGAACTAGATTTGATGAAAATCTTGCATTCACTGCCTCTATAATTTCATCTGCTTCGTTATCGGGAATTTCTATCTCTCCATCATTAGCAAGTCCTGGAAACATAGTCATTTGCCCCTGACCATTGGCGACTGCTTTTTCAATTTCACGGCGTTCATCAATAATGAAAGCTCGAATCTGGTCCAATAAATCTGAGTGAATGTGATTGATGTCTTCTACTAGTGGCAGCATACGCTGTATCACTTGAACACCTGAAGGCCGTTCATTATTGCGCAGTTCCTGTGATGCTTTTTCTGAAGCCATGTAAATTTTGTAGTTAACCTAGTGTGTTATAATAACATATATTTTTTATTATGTAAAGAATTAACTCTGGGCTGCCCATATCAAATAAATGCATTATTAACCCGCTAATAGTGGGCTAATAGCCCGCTAATATTGCCTAAAAGAGGTATAGCTGGAGTAGTCTGCAAATTGGTTTGGTGGGCCGCAGCATAATTCGTTATACTAGCCCTACTTACCTAATAATTTCCATCATGATCAAAAGAGCGCTTATTTCTGTTTCGGATAAGACTGGAATTGCCGATTTTGCTAAAAAACTGGCCGCTAAAGATGTTGAAATTTTATCTACTGGAGGAACTGCCAAGCTACTACGAGAAAATGGAGTAGAAGTTAAGGATGTGAGTGATTATACGGGTTTTCCCGAGATGATGAGCGGACGAGTGAAGACATTGCACCCAAAAATTCATGGCGGACTTTTGGCTTTACGCGAAAATGACGAGCACATGAAAGCAGCGACCGACAACGGCATCGAAATGATCGATTTAGTGGTGGTGAATCTGTACCCTTTCGCAGAAACTATTAAAAAAGAGGGGGTAACTGAAGGCGAGGCGATTGAACAGATTGATATTGGTGGACCCAGTATGCTTCGTAGTGCTGCCAAGAACTTTCAGTCGGTCACCGTGATAACGGATCCGGCCGATTATGAATTGGTTGGCACGGAGATTGAGAAAGATGGTGATACGACTCCAGAGACTCGACGACGGCTGGCGGAAAAAGTCTTTGAACTTACGGCCCGCTATGATGCGAACATTGCTAGCTATCTTTCTGATGGAAAATTGGATGGCTTTTTGGTCAAGAAGGTTCAGGATTTACGATATGGCGAAAATCCACACCAAAATGCAGCTTTTTATGCTGACATGCCGGGTCACAAAGAGGCCAGCCTGATGAACGCGGAGCAGCTTCAAGGTAAGGATCTTTCTTACAACAATATAATGGATGCCGATGGGGCGCTCAGCTTGGTTCGTGAATTCGATGCGCCAACAGTGGCTTTTATCAAACATGCCAACCCTTGTGGTATCGCTTCGGCAGATAGTATTGGTGAAGCCTTTAAACTTGCTTACGAAACTGACTCAAAGTCGGCTTTTGGAGGTATTATCGCTCTTAATAGAGCGGTTACAAAAGAAATTGCAGAAGAAATTGTGAATAAGTTCTTTGAAGTGGTACTTGCGCCGGATTACGAAGATGGCGCGCTGAAAGTTTTTGAAGCTAAGAAGAATTTGAGGGTGTTAAAACTACCTGAAGTGAAGCCTGAACCGGAAGCTAAGACTTATCGCAAAGTGTCTGGCGGACTTCTGATTCAAGATTTGGATACGGCGCGAGTTAGCGAGGCGGACTTAAAAGTCGTGACTAAGAGACAGCCAACGGAAGAGGAGATGAAGGATTTGCTTTTTGCCTGGCACACCGTAAAACACGTGAAGAGTAATGCTATTGTCTTAGTCAAAAACGCAGCCACTGTTGGCATTGGCGCTGGGCAGATGAGCCGAGTTGATGCGGTGGAACTTTCGATCAAAAAAGCTCTGGATCGCGAAGAAGGAAGTGTGATGGCCAGTGATGCATTCTTCCCCTTTCCCGACAGCATCGAAACGGCATCCAAGCACAAAATCACCGCCATCATTCAACCAGGAGGGTCAATTAAAGACGATACCGTGATCGCAGCAGCCGATGAAGCCGGCATCGCTATGGTATTTACCGGAAAGCGAGCCTTTTTACACTAAGCTCTCTGGAACCTTTAAAAAAGGTTCCAGTACCTCCAAAATATCTGATTTCGCTCGAACATTTTCTTCGCCCAGCTTCGCAGCTTCCTTCAGGGCACATGCCCCCTCAGGGTCTGCCTCGTGGGCTCACGAAAATTTCTCACTCAGTGATTTCATTCTGTGATCAGTGCCATGATATAATGCGGCTATGAATGAGCTAAAATCCAAAGTAAAATCAGCTCTAAAACCCCTCCCCCCTTTTAAAAAGGTCATGGTGGGTCTTTCGGGAGGCATGGATAGCGTGGTACTGACCCATGCACTCAAAAGCCTGGGTTACGAGGTGATCGTGGCTCATTTAAACCACCAACTGCGCGGAGAAGAGGCTGACCGGGATGAAGCTTTTGTGATTGAGTTGGCTAAAAAATGGAAAATGCCCTACGTGAGTAAAAAAGCCGTTATTCCCGAGGAGAAAAATATTGAAAATAGCGCCCGCCATCTTCGCTACAGCTTTTTAGAGATTGAACGCGAGGCTTATCGGGCAGACTTAATTGCGGTGGGCCACCATTTTGATGACCAAATTGAGACGATTCTGATGCACGAACAGCGTGGCTCCGGCCTGCGCGGCAGGCGTGGTATGCGGCTTCTAAAAGGCAAAATTCTGAGGCCTCTCATCGACATTCCTCGCCGAGAGGTTGCGGCTTATGCGACTCAGCACCAGCTGGATTACATTATGGACTCCAGCAACCTTGATACCAGCCTGGAGCGCAACCGCTTGCGACATGAGGTAGTACCTGAACTTCGTAAAATCCCCGGTTTTGAAGAAAAAATGCGCCAGATTTCGCGCGATGCGGCCCATAAATTGGATTTTTTGGAGCAAGAAAAAATTGCTTGGAAAGAAATATATATGGCCGACAATACTTTGAATCGTGTCGCTTTTAACAAGCTGGATGCCGACCTGAAAGTCGAGATTCTGCTGGACCTTTTGGGGCAGGAAGATATTTACCGAACAACCCTGAACCGCCTTACAAGCTTTGTGGCCAGCGGAAAAACCGGTAAAGAAATTAAGGTAAAGTCCCTCACTTTTGTCGTCGAATACGATCAGCTTAAGTGGTATCGGGGAACACCTGAGAAGCTTGAAAAAAAGCCCATTGAAGGAGAAGCCAGCTGGGGCGGCTACACGATCAAGGTCAGTAACATTAAGCCGCTTTACGTACGTTCCTGGAAGCACGGTGATCGATTTCAGCCAAGTGGCATGAAAGGCACCAAAAAGCTTCAAGACTTTTTTGTGGATGAGAAGATTCCTAAATATGATCGCAAGCAGATTCCTGTTATTGTGAATGACGAAGATGCGATCATCTGTATTGGTAACCTGCGCTTTAGCGAAAAGCACAAACACCTTAGTGATAAAATTAAAATCGAGAAACAATGATCAAACGACTTTTTCCAATCATCATAGCTGCTGCAATTCTGGCTCCCTCGCTGGCTTTTGCGACTTATGAGCGAGCTATACGAGTTACGGCAAATCAGGTGGTTGATTACATGAATAACTTTGTTCTGATCGATTACGATGGTGAGCAGTGGCTCCTTCATCACAAAACCGGCTGCGGAAATGTGGTGGAAGGTGACAAGCTGACTCTGGCTATTCGGGGCGAGCTGGATGGCAATCAAGACACCCTGTGGAAAGGTACCTCTTATAACTGTATTGTCGACCAGGCAGAGATGATCACCGGAACCATGACCGCTATTACGATTTCGGGAGAAGATAATTACACTTCGGTAAATGACAACGGCAAGCCTTATCGGATTTATTACAGCGATCGATGCAGCGCCATTCAAAACATGAAAGGAAAAGAGGTGTATGTTCGTAAATTTGGAGGCGACCAGCTACGGGCTGGTGACCAGTTCTTTTTGCCCGGAGCTGGCGAAATGTGCGCCATTACTTACGTTATGCCACAGGGGCAAGCCCTACCCGAGCGGCAACCGGTTGTTGGAGATGTAAAACGCCCTACCACTCCCACTCACGTGCGTGCCATTCCCACTACCAGAGCGGTTTATTTATACTGGGATGCTGCCAAAGACGATGATGGAATTTCGCATTATGTGATCAGTGCATCTCTTTACCATCGGGATGACCCGGTTGCTCAAGATCCGTCGGTGAAGCCACAAGAAATGCCGAACACCATTGTTACCGAAACAAACAAGCCAAGTCTTAGAATGGAAGACCTGGAGCCTGATGAACTTTATTTCTTCCGTGTCATCGCGGTAGATAATTCGGACAACGAGAGCTCTTACTGGAGCGAGGAGGCCACTGCCACCACCAAAAGCTCTATTGCTCAACGGAGTGTAGAAAACAGTGAGCTTAAGCTTGTTATGGGCCAAGAAACACCAACCTCGTATCTTTTTCGATGGACCAACATACCGGGAAGCAAATACAGTGTAGTGCTAGAGGTGGATAATGATAAAGTCTTCATCAGCAACCATTGGAAACAGACTTATATTCGCATTCTGAAAAAGCCTGAACGAAAAGGAAAGGACTTAGAGCTTATTGTGCGCAGCTTAAGTATTAAAGGCATTGTCCAAAAGGCCGTCGCTAGGTTTGGCTTCTAGAAGAATTCCTGCTCAAGCACCTGGTACCACTTGCCTTCTGGCGTCAGAAGGAACTTGGTTTCGTGAATGCAACTTCTTCCGGCCAAAGGCTCCCCTACAGCCCTTGTTTCGGCATCAAGCTCAACAAAAGCCGGATCTCTTTCGATAAAAACAAACTGTGTTAGTCCAGCTCCGGTTTTGTCTGCATAGTCAAAGTAATCACAGCCACCTTTTTTGACATCTTCTCTAAAGATTTCCAGAAGCCTGTCTTCAATACGTCTTTCATAATCCCCCTCGATATTAGTCACAAGGGGTGTCACAAAAGCAATGTTGATTGCCTCTTCATAAGTAGCGTATCCATTCTGGGCTACGGTCATAACACCCGTGAAGGTGAACAACGATAAAATAATGAAGACAAAAAGATGGATTCTTTTAGCAATGACGACTTCTTTTAAGCTTTGGCTACCAATGTAATAAATAATCAGCATGGTGGTCCCCAGAACTAGAGCCAGGAAGCGTAATATTCCCCCTCTGACCCCAGCGATCAGCAGATCGGCCAGTGATGTGAACATGAATAAGAAAATAACAATCAATGCAATCACGGCGAACGAGGCGATTCGCATCATTGTTCGATGACGAACAACTGCCCTAAGCAACGTGTCGACAACAAACACCCAATATTTACGAATGTAAAAGTTTAGCGTAAACAGCATAAAGGTCTCTATAAAATAGAAGACCAAAAAGGAGACAACCAAGAATATTAAAAGTGGTAGGATTTGTTGCAGACTTGCCATGGGAAGGTATTTTTTATTTTATTTCAGGGAAACTTTGGTGACCTTGTTTCCCTCAACAATTATCTTAAATGTTGGAAAAACCTTGCTCAAAACGTCTCGGGTTTGCTCATTTGCTGTTTCAATAACTTCCCTTGGAGTTGTCACGCCATCACCATTTCTGTCACTACTCGCGTCGTTATGTGCACCGCCAATAAGCACTGCATTGGCAGCATATTTTACCTTTCCTCCGAATAATTTCTTTACGTCAACAGTCTTGCTAGCAGCCCTGTATACGCTACCGTCTTCACCTTCTATTGACTCTACCCCATAAACTTGCCCTTCCACCTCAAAGCTCATTCCATCTTCACTAACCTTAACGCTCTTAGGAAGATCTTTAGGAAGGAAGTCCGCTACCGGCAAACTTACTACTTGTCCAGGAGAATTAACAATTTTTTGAGCTGTTCCCTCAGCATCTCTATCCCCTCTTAATCCAAACAATCTGTGTGCAGCTCTGGATTGTGCTGATTGCAATGGAATCGGTACTCCCTGCTTTTCTGCATCTGCAATGGCTGCTCTTGCCTGAGCTCGATGATGATCAGTTATAGCGTTCTTTACATCAGGGCCGACGGTAGCTAATGCCAAAACTCCACCAAAAACAAGTGCCTTTGCAATACCACTTCGGTATCCTCGTGTTGACTGTACTCCTTCAGCCTGAGTGTCGACTATAACCGGCTGACCAGAACCTGAGTCTGGTGGCTGAGGAACGTCTACAATTGATGCCTGTGGTGTTCTGTCTATATTGTCCATAATAGATAGAGTCTCCTCCATCTACAATGTATCACTGAAGATGGAAAGAATCAAGTGTAAACAAATGATTAATATGTTGTGTCAACTGATTCTTAAATAAGAGGTAGAGGCCGCGCCTGAGTAAGGCGCGACCCCATCTTCGTCAACGATTGACTACTCCTCCGTTGCCTCCACGAGAACGTGAGCTGGCTCGCTATCGAGCTGAGTACCTGGCGTGACCGGGTAGACACCTACCTCTTCCCCGCTTTTGAGCGAGAAGGTGGCGTTACCGGTGTGGCACTCAGCGATACCGTTGCGCAAGGTGCGGAACTCGCCTGGACAAGACATCGTGCAGACCTGATCGAACTGCGCCTTGTAGACGCTATGCCTGACCGAGGTCGTGCCAGCGATGAATTGCTCGTTGCTGGGCGCATCGACGACGTTCTCGCCGGCCTGGAGTGGCTTCTGCACACTGTTGCCGAACTTGACGCCTTGGTCGACTTCACCAAACTCGAGGTCGAAGGTGCCGAGCTTGGCCATCGCCTCGATGTTGAGGGTGATTGATGGCAGGCTGAATGACGTACCGTCTTCGTTCAGCGGGCTGAACTTGACCCTCATCTCCACTCCTTGCGGTGGGAAGATGGTCACGACCGTCTTGTCGCCCTCCTGGGTGACCTCGTACGGATACGAGTGCACCGAGAGGTACTTCACCTTGACGTCCGGCACCTGCTGGAACCGAAAGCTGATGTGAGCGGGGTTGTCTGGCATGACCGCTTCCGGCTGCAAGACGCCACCACTACCACCGACAGGGTCCGCGTGAGCGACATTTCCTTCGTTGCCACCTGGGCCTCCGAGCTGCTTGGTGTCCTGCTCCGGTTGTCCGGAGCAACTGACGACGATTGCCACGGCTATGACGCCCTGACCGAGTCCAACTTGCTTGATGGTTTTCATCATCTAAATGTTTCCTTCCTCTCCGTGTGGAGAAGGGGGTTGAATCGTTGACATGTGTATGAGCATGAACGCAGCGGGAAAAACGCTTTCGCGCATCCATGCAAACATGC
>JAJDCF010000105.1 GCA_029260955.1 Patescibacteria group bacterium
CGTGGGAACCACTGCCATCAGAGTACTTGAATCCTGCACAAACGAAAATGGCGAATTGGAGGCAAAATCCGGTGAAACAGATATTTTCATTTACCCCGGCTATGAGTGGAAGTTTGTGGACGAATTGATCACTAACTTTCATGTACCAAAAAGCACTCTGCTAATGCTTGTTAGCTCACTTGCGGGTAAAGAATTCATATTAGAAGCCTACGAAGAAGCCAAAGATAAAAATTATCGCTTCTTCAGCTTTGGCGATTCGATGTACATCAAATAACTAGTCTTTTCTTAGGTGGGCAGGCAAATACATAGGTTTCTTTAGACCTTTGACCTTGTACATCAAATAATTAATCCTTATCAGGTTCATAACCCACCATACTCCAAAACATTTGTTCATCTGCCCTTGATTCGGCTTTAAAGTTTTCTTTATCATCAGAAATCTTTTTTTCTCTATCTAAAGCCAATCTAAGTGCGGCTTTATTTTTAGCCATACTACTGGCACATTGAGAAATCTCTGGCTCAACCGATTCCATATGAATCTCAAAAAATGATCCAAAAATTTCATCATCAACCTCCTCATAAGATCCTAGTAACTCCTTTAGTTCAGACCTATTCTTCAAAAGCAAATTCATTTGTCTAATATCAAACCTCAAACGTCTCTCCAAGTCCTTCCTTTCTTTTACAGCTAATACCAACATTGCATCAAAAAGAGCACAAAAAGAGTCGTCGGATTCCTGCCGAATTTCTGTTGTCTCCTGAAAAATCTTGCCCAGTTGATAATCACGAAGGTTTGGAACTTTTTTATCTGATGACATTTTTTGAGCAACAATTAACCTTTCCTTAAGAGGCAGATTTTATTATAAACTATATTATGGAAATTTGTCAAGAATTTTACACCTGAATCAGGAAATTCACAGGAGTATTAATATCATCTGACAAACTAGTTTATGATATCAAAAATGCAATCAATCCTTTCTCAAGTGAGCAGGCAAATACATAGGTTTTTTTAGACCTTTGACCTTCTTCACAATCTCCAAATCATCCAGATTGGTTTTTCCGTAATAAAGATCACGCAAATCTCCACCTTTAGCGACAAAAGCCTTTATCATTTTGTGCCCCTTGTAGTAAACGAAGTCCTTGGTAAAGGCTCCGGGCTGACTGGTATCACCTAGCCCTCGCTTTGCCTTAAGCGCCACCTTCCACGCACGCTCTGCACCAAAATCAAGCTCAACGATCTTCTGGTAAACATCTACAAAGCTTCCCTTCATGGCCTCGTGAATACCAATTACAGAAGACGCAGGCCAATATTTTTTGATGGTATCGCTGGATTCGGTTGTTTCCTGATTATAAACAGCTAGGCCTTCTTCGGTCATCAGGTAATCTGCCAATCCACGCTGGAAAATCTTATGAGGCTGCAAGGCTCCATTCATAGCGGTGAAGGCATGGGTCTCAATTTCATGCGCAATCGTTCCTTTTAGCCGATCAGCAGAAAAAGTCGCACTTTCGCGAATCAGAATCGTGTTTTCCTTTCCAGCTATGGCATCTGAAACAAGATCCGCCTTCAACTTTACCCTCCAGCCCTTAAGTCCATAATCATGGAAGGCCTTTTCGAATAATTTACCTGCCTCCTTGGCTGTAAAAATCTTTCCACCGGATTTAAATTCCTTTGGCATAGAACGTATCTCGTGCAGTGCTTCCTGTACTAACCTTTCATCAGGGCAGCCATAAAGATCGATAGATTTTTGTGTAAACTCAGGCGAATCCAAAGCTTCAAGTAGGCTGATCTTTCGAATGATTTCATCTGCCTTCTTCTCCCACAAAATTCCAATTGGCGAATCAGGAAATTCGAGTCTCTTTAGTCGAGAATAAAAGTTGTTCGGATCAAAAGAGATAGTTTTATACTCAAACTGAGGATTATAACTTGGATCTAATAAGAATTTAGTGTTCTCCTCCATCAGATTGATTGGCTTGATGTGAAACAAAAGCTTAATCTTACTATCTATATCTGAAAGTTCTTGATCAATATTTTGGAGCTCTTTTTCGGTGAAAACCCGAACAATATGAGGTACGGATTTTGAACTATCCTCCGTTCCAACAGCCACGTTTTTATTTGGATCAATGAGGAAATTGCGTAAATCGCGCTGACCAATGAGCATATCATAGGACTCTGCTGATAGATCTTTCGTATCCACCACAGTCGTTACTTTTTGACCCATCAAACTAAACTTACATTTACCAGTTTGTTCTAAGCCAATATCAAGAGCAACTTGCTTATCCAGAACAGATTTTTCGATTATAGGGTCTGCCAGTGCAATGATTTTAGCAGTATCCTTTTTGCCAATAACTTCCAGCCTTTCCATGGTTCCAATAACAGTTTTGCCAGCTGTCTCATCTGCCTTTGCCTCAATTTTAATTCCAAACATATCCTGCGCAATACGCACGCCCTTCTCCGCTGTATTAACCTTGACCCCCTCAATACGTTCTAACCTGCGACGAAGAGGTGCCATATTGGCCACCTGCACTTGAAGACCTGCACGAGCATTGATTTCGAGAAGAACCGGACCCATATTACGATCAAAGACCATGTCTACGGCTGCAAAACCCAGGTTGGTGACTTGTTGAACGCGGGAAGCAATAAGAAGACACTCATCCCACCGAGGGATCTTGATCCCCCTAGGATCACCAAAGCCAGGAATGCCATCAATTTTTTTATCGAACTGAGTGGCAAACGTTAATTCCCCTTTCGAGATATCGATTCCTACACCAATACCTCCCATGTGAATGTTAGCCTTACCACCAGAACTTTCTGTTGGAAGTCTGAGCATAGCCATCACAGGAATAAGGTTATGAACCACAATACGAAAATCAGGCAGTCCCTTGTGAGCCATTTTTTTCAAAAAATCAGGAGCCTCTAAACGCTGCTCAAAAAGAGCGGAGTCAGAAATATCCGCAATGGAATAACGACCATCCAAAATATCACTGATGTGGTTTTCCAGTTCTTCAAGGGTAATGATATCACCTTTTTCACTGACAAAATTCCTTCCTTTTCTTCCCTTGATAATTTCAATCCCCTCACCTCCGTAACCAGCATTGGGCTTAACCACAAAAGAATTTGGCAACGAGTTAAAATCAAAACTACCGAGCTCTTTTTTACTGCCAATAACATTATAAAGACGTGCAACAGGAACCCCACGTGCAGACAGGTAGTTCTTGGTCTTGATTTTGCTATCAGCAAGCAGTACCGCCTTTTTAGGGTTGTATGGCTTGATGTACAAAAGATTCCTGGCATTTATTCCGAGTAAACCCGGATTATTGAAGATCCACATGTGAACTAATTATTTAAAGTTGTCAGCTACTCTTCGGCGTGTTTCATGACTTCTCTGAAGCGAACGTATTCCATTAGACGAAGACCGGTCCATCGGCCCAGTATGTAATTGAAGACAAGAAGTAGCAGGATGATTTCTGGGTGTCCAAGAATCAGATTTTGGAGGTAGTGCCACTCAACAACCCAGTAACAAATAAGCGATACAATCGTCGTTTCGATCATCAGAAGAGTAGCAGCGTAGTAACCACGACCACCCAGAGCGCTCACAAACTTCTCGGCAAGAGTGGTCATAATCAGCATTGGGAATACAGCAATAGTAGCAATACTGGTAATTCCCAAATAGGTACCAAGTGCCAATGTAAGCAAGATAATCAGTGTAGAAATCGTAAGTACAATGGCAATACGCGGAATATGCAGAAGATGAAAACGATCGAGTAATTTTCTAACAGCCGCACCGGTAACGATGATAATAAGAAGGATGATCAAACCAAACTTAAGACCCAATGCCAAAAAGGAAAGAGTGATAATAGAAGGCGTATAAAGACCAAAAGTGGTTATTCCTACAACCTGTTTAAGCACAGCAATAATGGTGGCAATAATTGGAAGCATGAGCAGGAGTACGATGGTATTACTAGGAATACCATTAGAAATCATGAAGCTAACCAGATACGAAATAGAGTTCAAAAAACTGATTTTTCCTGTTTCATCGTTGATAAGCCTGTAATCAGAAACACTCTTTTCCAAATCCTCCAAAAAGACCTCATCAGACTCAGCCACAATAAAGTTCTTAAGTTCATATTGGCGTGTAATAATGATCTGCTTAGGCTGAATAATATTAAAACTACCCTGCATAATGCGGCTAAGAGTATTGATGTTCTCCTCGGTGATCACCACAATGCTTTTGCTCTTAAGAGAGTCGCGAATATTACTGTCTTCCTTTTCAATCTCCTGTTGAACCAAACGAGTCAGAGCATTAATTCCACTTCCACGAGTAGTCCAAATGGCAATTCCATCGGAATTAACAAGGTTTGATAGGTTGTCATTGAGCTTGTTATACAAAGCTTCTTCAGACACATAGGCAGTGGTTGCATCATAACTTTCAACCACAAAAATATAGGTACCTTCTTCGGCAGAATCCTCTTTAAGATTCTGGATATTCTCGCTTCTTTCTGTTACATCCGTCAAAAGAAAAATGAGCTTATTATAGGCAAAAACCTCTTGGGCAATAGACGCTGTTTGCCCCGCCTGAGTCACAGATAAAGAAACTGTATAGCTACCGGGCCTGTCATAGGTATGCACCACTTCTTCACCGTAAATGACCGTTCCATCACCTAGATCCCACTGATAGCTGACCACTCCATCGGTATCGAGCAAAAAGGTAGAAGAGGCATCAAAAATGATGTTCTTACTCACCCGAACGATATCGTCACCAGTTATGACCGGACGGACTTCGTTAACATTGAATTCCACCGCGTGCGTCATGCCTGGCAGAAGGATAAGGGACAGTAGAATGGATAGAAATAGTTTTCTCATCGGATTATTTTACGTAAGTAAGCCACTTTTTATATTTTTGATTTTTGCCTGCAACAATGTCCATGAAGGCAACATTTAGAGCCTTGGTAACAGGGCCCACCTTGCCTTTTGCAATGGTTTTTTTGTCGATCTGTCTAACGGGAACCACTTCGGCAGCTGTACCAGTCAAGAAGACTTCGTCAGCCCCATACAGGTCCTTTAGTTTAATGGTTTTTTCAATAACTTTGTAGCCCAAATCCTTGGCAAGCTTCATGATTGAGTCACGAGTGATGCCTGGCAGAATGGAGCCAACAGGAGGAGTGATCACAACTCCCTTTTTGACCATAAAAATATTCTCTGCCGCACCTTCCGCCACATTGCCTTTGTAATCCAAAAACAAAGCTTCATCAAACCCCTTTTTCTTCACCTCGAGAACCGCCTGAATTGAATTGGCATAATGCCCATTAATCTTGGCATCGGCCACCGTGCTTTGCGGGTGAATGCGAATAAAGGAAGATGTCATCATCTTGATACTCTCTTGAGCCAAATACGCACCCCAAGGCCAACTGGCAATGGCTACGTTAATAGGTGCACCTTTAGGATTAACACCCATGTGGCCTTCTCCGTACCAAACAAGCGGACGAATGTAACCACTTTTGACTCCGTTCTTTTTAAGAAGCTTCACAACAACCTCGTTGATCTGTTTTTGGCTGTATGGCATCTTGACCCCAATAGCCTTAGCGGAGTAGAAGAGCCTCTTGGTATGATCAGCCAACCGAAACACGGCAGTGCCTTTTGGAGTATCGTAAAAACGCACCCCTTCAAAGGCTCCTGCACCATAATGGAGGGTATGGGTAATCAGGTGAACAGTGGCATTCTTCCACTGCACAAACTTACCATCCATCCAGATGTATTTGGTGGGCTTTAGCTTCATAAAATAGTCAGATTAGGCCAACGTATTCTATCAAAAAACATCAATAACATAAACCCTATACTGTAGTTTTACTTTGACACAGCGACCTCCAAAAGTTGATGGAAACTTTCTTCTTCTTTGATTCCTGAAACAATAGTATCGACAACTGATTGTAGCTCTTGCCTTGCCTGTTCAGTGGTAATTTTCGCTTCTCTTTTTTTTACTCTAAGCAGAGCAAAATGAGTGTAGTTATTATCATTATCCTCAATACCTGCTTCACGAACCTCCAAACCTTCGTAAGTGCTAACACATCGTTCAGGAGCAATAACACCCGTACCCTTTTCATAAACACCTTCTGAAAGTCTCCTGGCAGCCTCCGAAGTACCTTCAGGAACCTCAATGGTAAAAGTACCGCTTCTTTGAAGCCATGGTGAGACCTGATCAAGAGCAGGCTCAATGGAGGCAACACGCTGTATTTCACCAGTCTCATCTTGGCGAACCAACAGACACATTTCAATTTTCATTCTAATGGCATCAAGAAGCTCAATCTCAAAACTCTGCACACCTTCGATAGTAGGAAGAATTAGACCACCACCCACAAGGTCATTACAAACCGCGGCAAAAACCATAGCACCAGAATCATTAACGGCATCTGCCTGCTCCATAGCACTAATTGGCCTACCACAAAATTTAAGGTCTATATCTCTTAAATCAGGCCTGTTATTTTGCAAAATATGAATGGCATGATCATTGAAACTTCCATCTCCTGCCTGAACAAATATTGTTCTGGCTTTCATAATAAAAAATATTAAAGATATTACGTAACATACTATACCTGTAAAGCATAATTTGTCAATAAGCAAACCCTTCAAATAACACTCCGAAATTCCACCAAGGAAGCCAAAGACTTCGGGAAAGTTAGCTTTGCTTTCTTGACATCCCTCATAAATTATGACATACTGTGAAAAGAATTAGTAAAAAACTTTATCATGAACAGATCAGAATCAGAAAAATTAAGCCCTGTATCATCCTCTCAAAGGGGAGCAATATCAGATGTCCTAACTAATCCCGAATCACTGTTATTTCAGGGGTTTCAGGAAGCTCTAGGACCAAAGTACAAAGGAACGTCTGCAGAAAATAATGCTCTCCAAATTGATACTATTTCAGGTGTTAAACCTGCAATTGAACATCATGGAGTTAAGGTTTTTGAGGATCTGCATGGCAGAGGCCTTTTAAAAAAGGGGGTTTCTGTGGCTGATATTGGCTCAGGTCACGGAGGAAGTCTAACTGATTATCTGAGCGGTCTGGAAGGCAGTCGTACTTATTATTTTTCCGAGCCAAGTAACTTGTATAATGGTGAAGCTGCGGAACATACACCGTTGACCGAAAACGTAGAAAAATTGAGAGGAGAGAATCAAGTAAACATTTCCAATGAAAAAGCATTGCCATTTTTGGAGCGCGCGGAAAGGGATGGCAGTTCATTTGATGTAATCACCTTTAATCTGGTAATGCAGAACCTGCCTGCGGATGAACAGCTTGTTACTCTAAAGAAAGCGGTGGGGCGATTAAATCCGGAAAATCCTGATGCTAGGGTTATTTTTACCTTAACAGGACCCAGTCATGCTGCCATTAATTTCGCTAAAATTTATAACCAAACAGTTGATGACATGGGCTTGGGGGACAGGATGACACATTATGTTGGTGGGATGGTTCATAATCCTGACGGTATGAAAAATGTGATTAATCAGTTGGTAGGTGAGGGTGCCTGCACATATAAAAATATTACTGATGAAGAAATGGAGGAAAGTGGAGTTGAAGCTTACAATCGAATCAAACAGGTTCAACCTAACAGATTGCTTCCGGATGAATTAACTGACGAAGAAAAAACAAACTTTGAAAAAGAAGTCTGTTCGCGCTTGGTTGGGAAAAAATCTGGCAAGCATGCCCATGTTATAGCCTTTGAAATTAAAAGGGTTTAAGTTATTATCCGTAATTCTCCAATCGGACAATCAATAATCCAAACCCCTCACAGCCCCCTCCCCCTTTTTAAAGTAATGCTTCTCATCCTTCACCTCCGAAACTAAATCCGCCTCCTCTCTCAGCCAATCGGGACAATTGCGACCAGTTAGAATAAGGTGAGTAGTTTTCGGACAGTCAGCCACCAACTTTTTCACCGCGTCCTCATCGAGCAAGCCAAGATTCAGGCAGTTGATGATCTCGTCACATACAATAAGGAAGTAGTCCTTCGAAAAGAGTTCACCCACCGCATCCAAAGCCCTTTGAGCCTCCTTTTTATCCGCATCCGTATTCTCAAAACGAAAGGTCTTGGTTTTTTCATCAAATCTCGGAAGTCCGAAGCGAAATACATGAATTCTTTCTTGCAATAAATCGAGAATATTTTGTTCGCCGTAATGGCTTCCACCCTTATCAAAGAAGGTAATCGCCACCTTCTTTTCCCAGCCCGTAGCCCTTAGGGCTGTACCCAGTGCGCTGGTGGTCTTTCCCTTGCCGTTTCCTGTAATGACTAATATCATAAAATACTATATCTAGTGTCTATGCAACAATATTTATACAAGATATGGTAGTTCGTCAATAAAAATTGTTTGACACTTTGCCCTCTATTTTCTAATCTGGGTTCACCATCAAAAACAAATATTTCGACAATTAAAAAATAGGAATATCCGGGTGAAAGCCCTTTTTTCGTCCCCCTAATTATAAAGTTGCTTGCCCGCAATACTTATTTAACCGCCTCATAAAAATGGAAAAGGAAGGTATAACCATGAAAGGTCTTCAAGTTGAACGTCTTTTCACAACAAAAGATCGCAATCCTCTTAAAACGATTGAATATGCTAATCGTACGACTCGCATAACCAAGCAAGATGGCTCGGTTGTTTTTGAAATGAAGGATTTTAAGACGCCCAAGAGCTGGTCCCAAAATGCCAGTGACATCATCGCCTCTAAATACGCTCGTAAAGCAGGAGTGCCACAATACGATGATCAAGGGAATGTAATGAAGGATGACAAAGGCAACGTAATAAAGGGAACTGAAAAGTCAGCAGAACAAGTGATTGGACGCATGACAAGCTGCTGGAGGAAATGGGGAGAAGACCACGGTTACTTTGAGGACAAAGAATCTGCAGATGCCTACGAAGCAGAAATGGCCCACATGATGATCAATCAAATGGCGGCACCAAACTCACCGCAATGGTTCAATACCGGGCTCAACTCAGCTTACGGAATCAACTCAGAAGCTCAAGGGCACTACTATGTAGACCCTGCTACGGGCGAAGTAAAACCCTCAGAAGATGCCTACACGCATCCGCAACCTCACGCCTGTTTCATTCAGTCTATTAAGGACGACCTAGTCAACGAAGGCGGAATCATGGATCTTTGGACCCGTGAAGCTCGCCTATTTAAGTACGGCTCAGGAACTGGCACCAACTTCTCTGCCATCCGCGGAGAGGGCGAAACACTTTCCGGAGGAGGCTTCTCTTCTGGTCTTATGAGCTTTCTAAAAATCGGAGACCGCGCTGCTGGAGCCATCAAGTCTGGCGGAACCACTCGCCGTGCCGCCAAAATGGTCTGCCTAGACATCGATCACCCGGAAATCGAAAAATTCATCAACTGGAAGGTAGAAGAAGAAAAAAAGGTAGCGGCTCTAATCGCTGCTGGTTATTCTAGCGACTTCAACGGAGAGGCCTACGCCACCGTTTCTGGTCAAAATTCCAACAACTCAGTGCGTATTTCTAACAAATTCATGAGAGCAGTTGAAGATGACACCAACTTCGACCTACTCGGACGAAAAGACGGAAAAGCCTTCCGAACGCTTAAGGCCAAAAAGGTATGGGATCAAATCGGATTCGCAGCCTGGGCTTGTGCTGACCCTGGACTTCAATTCGATACCACCATCAACGAATGGCACACCTGCCCGAAAGATGGTCGCATCAATGCCTCAAATCCATGTTCCGAATACATGTTCCTGGACGACACCGCTTGTAATCTAGCTTCTCTTAACCTGCTCAAGTTCTTCAATGTTGAAGAAAGCAAATTCGACATGAAAGCCATGATCCACGCCATCCGTCTTTGGACCATCACCCTCGAAATTTCTGTTCTAATGGCTCAATTTCCTTCTAAAGAGATTGCTCTTAGATCATACCAATACCGAACACTAGGCCTTGGATACGCCAACATCGGAACCGTGCTAATGCTCATGGGAATTCCTTACGATTCAGACAAAGGACGTGCCATTGCTGGTGCTCTAACCGCTGTTTTAACAGGACGATCCTACGAAACCTCTGCCGACATGGCCGATGCCTACGGAGCCTTCCCACGTTATGAGCACAACAAAGACGACATGCTCCGCGTGATCCGCAACCACCGTCGAGCAGCTTACGATGTTGCCAACAGTGAGTACGAAAATCTAGAAATTGCCCCGGTAGGCCTTAAAAAAGATGACTGCCCTGAGTATTTGGTCGATCACGCTAAAAAGGCT
>JAJDCF010000106.1 GCA_029260955.1 Patescibacteria group bacterium
CACGTAATCCAGGGCTGGCTCAAAACAGGCAGAGGTTTTACCGGTCACGTTATTCTTGATTTCGGGAAGGTTGTAGCCAAGACCCAGTTTGGCGGCGATGTAGGCCAGTGGATAGCCAGTTGCCTTGGAGGCCAGTGCGGACGAGCGGGAAAGGCGCGCGTTGACCTCAATCACTCGATAGTCATCGGATTTGGGGTCGAGAGCATACTGAATGTTGCACTCCCCCACGATTCCCAAATGGCGAATGGCCTTGAGGGCAATATTACGGAGTTTTTGGTATTCGTGATTGGTTAGAGTTTGAGATGGCGCAATAACAATGGATTCCCCCGTGTGAATTCCCAGAGGATCTAGGTTTTCCATGTTACAAACCGTAATACAGTTGTCGACAGAGTCACGTACCACTTCGTATTCGATTTCCTTCCAACCACGTAGGTTTTCTTCGACCAAAACCTGTGGCGAAGAGGCGAAGGCTTTGCTTAAAATAGCATCGAGTTCTTTTTTATTGTGAGCAAAACCAGAGCCCAGGCCACCTAAGGCAAAAGCGGCGCGAATCATGAGCGGAAAACCGATTTTTTCGGCTGCTTTTTTGGCTTCGTCCATATTGTAGCAAGCGTAACTGCGAGGCGATTTGATGCCAATTTCTTCCAGGGATTTTTTGAACAAAGCGCGGTCTTCAGTCAGTTGAATAGCTTTGACCGGTGTACCGAGTACTTGGAGTTTATATTTTTTGATAAGACCAGATTCGTACAATGCAACACCGCAATTCAGGGCTGTCTGACCACCAAAACTTAGGGCGATGGCATCTGGTTTTTCTTTTTTTATCACCTGCTCTACAAAAAATGGTGTGACTGGCAAAAAGTAAATCTTGTCTGCCAAACCTTTGCTGGTTTGGTTAGTCGCAATGTTGGGATTTATCAAAATAACCTTCACCCCTTCTTCCTTGAAGGCTTTGATGGCCTGCGAGCCAGAATAATCGAACTCTCCTGCCTCGCCTATTTTCAAGGCGCCGGATCCGAGCAATACGATTTTCTTAAATTTTTTTAATGCCATTTCTTATGCAGTTTAAATCAATTTTAATATGATTGGCAATAACTTTATTCCGAATGCTACAATAAGCTATATGAAATGTATCGAAAACAATGCGTATAATGTGAAGCGGGCTGTGCAAGCTTTGCAGAATGGCTATACCATCGCTCATCCGGCGGATACTTGCTTTGGCTTGGCTGCTGACCTACTGAATGAAAGCGCTGTGCGAAAATTGCAGGCCATCAAGGGTCGGGATGCTAATAAGCCTATGAGCATCATGATCCCTCCTTTTATGAAGGCGGAACTTGGTGAGTATGCTCTTTTAAACGAATTTTCTGAGATGGTATGTGAAAAACTTTTCCCTGGACCAGTCACCATAGTACTTCCGAAAGGGCCAAATATTCCGGACTTTTACTTTCCACATTTGTCTACAGTTGGTGTTCGAATACCTTATGACAACTTAACAAATGACCTACTCACAAAATTTCGTGGCCCCTTGATCACCACGAGTGCCAACCCTGCTGGTAGGCCCGTGTGCGCCACTTGCCAAGAGGTACTTATTGCCTTTAAGAATGAGGAATATAAGCCAGATCTTTTCCTTGAAGGTGAGATTCATGGGGCATGTCTACCTTCCACTGTGATCAGCCTAGAAGGTGATAAGGTGACCATACTACGCGAAGGCCCCCTTGAAAAAGAGCAATTAGAAGCCATTTTGGGAATCGATATTTAAGGAAAATAGATTTATGATTTGCAGGCTTTGTGGTAATCTTTTTTTTAGTTAACCCTAATTAAAGATGTACCGATCACATACCTGCACCGAGCTGACTGCCGAGAATGTTGGCGAAAAAGTTACTTTAAGCGGCTGGGTTCACCGAAGACGTGACCATGGTGGAATTATTTTCGTCGATCTTCGTGACCGCTATGGCCTTACTCAAATTGTCTTTGATCCTGATGTTGCTAAAGATGCTTTTGATTCAGCAGAAAAAGTACGCTCTGAGTATGTACTTAAAGTGTCCGGCGAGGTTCGAAAGCGAATTGAGGGGCAAAATAATGAAAAGATGGTAACCGGTGAGATTGAAGTTTACATCGATGAAATTGAAGTGCTAAATTCCGCCAAAACTCCTCCATTCGAGATTGATATTGAAAAGGGAGTGAACGAGGAGTTGCGCCTAAAATACCGCTATCTTGACCTTCGTCATGAGCGCATGCAGAAGAATATGATTCTGAGACACAAAATGATCAAAGCCATTCGGGATTTTATGGATGCTGAGAACTTTTTGGAAATTGAAACTCCGATTTTAATTAAAGGAACGCCTGAAGGTAGTCGTGAATACTTGGTGCCTTCTCGTCTTTATGCCGGTAAGTTTTTTGTGCTTCCGCAAAGTCCTCAGCAGCTTAAGCAAATGTTGATGATTGCGGGTTTTGATAAGTACTTTCAGATCGCTCGATGCTTCCGTGATGAAGACCAACGTGGTGACCGACAGCCAGAATTTACTCAACTGGATGTAGAGATGAGCTTTGTAAATGAGAAGGACGTAATGGAAATTAATGAACGCCTGCTACTGCAGATTAGTGAAAAATTTGCTCCTGATAAGAAGGTTATGCACACGCCTTTTCCAATTATTACCTGGAAGGAGGCCATGGAGACCTATGGCAGTGACAAGCCTGACATTCGCTTCGATATGAAGATCGTGGACGTTTCTGAAATTGTAAAAGGCTGTGAATTTGGCGTGTTTAGCAACAACATAAAAGAAGGTGGCGTGGTAAAAGCCCTACGAGTTGAAGGTGGTGGTGAATTTACTCGCAAAGAGATTGATGACTTGACCGAGTTAGCCAAGATTCATGGAGCAAAAGGACTGGCCTACTTTGTGTACGAAAACGGGGGTATCAAGTCCCCTATTACTAAATTTATGAACGAAGAGGAGACAATGGCAATCACCGAAGCAACCGGTGCAAAAGAAGGTGACATAGTCTTTTTTGGAGCTGACAAATTTGTAACCGCCTGCGAGGTTCTTGGGCAGGTCAGACTGGCTTGTGGAAATAAGTTTAATCTTGCTGACCCGAATGTGCTTGCTTACCTGTGGGTGAACGACTTTCCTATGTTTGAAAAAGACAAGGAAACCGGTGGTTTTGCCGCTGTTCACCACCCCTTTACCAGACCAAGCAAAGAAGATGAAAAACTTGAAAACCCTGAGGATGCTGTAGCT
>JAJDCF010000107.1 GCA_029260955.1 Patescibacteria group bacterium
GTTATTCATCACACCGATTCAGAAATTCGTGATCTAAACGGTGATTCACTGACTGACACGCGTGATTATCAGGCAATCGTTCGGGCCATTTACCACTACCACACCATTTCACGTGGTTGGGGTGACATTGGCTATAACTACATCATCGATCCACTTGGCAACATCTACGAAGGTCGCTACGGAGGTGATAAAGTAATCGGAGCTCACGCCCAGTGTTACAATCACGGGGCTATGGGTATCGCTGTCATAGGCGACTATCAAGACAACGAAGTGCCAGAGCCAGCCATGCAGGCCCTGATTTGGTTGGTCGGAAAGAAAGCCAAAGAACACAAAATCGACCCTGATGGCAGTTCTACTTTTAGGGGTAAGAAGCTATCCAATGTATTTGGACACAAAGATGTACGCCCTACTTCATGCCCAGGGGAAGAACTATACTCCTCTTTGCCAAAAATCCGGGACAGAGCCGCTTTGGCTATGCGCAACTTCTCTGAATCCGCCTTTTCTGTTTCGGAATACGATTACAATGCCGAGCTTATAAGCAGTATTTCAACCGTTTCACTGGATCCGGGAGAGCGAAAATCAGTTACTCTGAAGTTCAGGAATACCGGCAAAAAAAATTGGGACAACACAACCTGGTTGCACGTAGCCTTAAATAACAATGCTAATGCCCGTATCGTGCCCGCTGTAGAAGGTAAGGCATTCGTAGCTGCCGATCTTCAAGAAAATTCAGTAGCGCCCGGCAGTACGGGTACATTTACCGTCGAGGTAGAAGGTGGCTTTAAGGCAGGTCATTATGCTTTTCAACTTAGCCCAGTAGTAAATGGGCGTTACAAGGTATCCAGAGCTTCTGAATATGTAAGTTTAAATGTTGAAAAGCCGATTTACGATTACAAAGTAATGACTCATGAGTTCCCGAGTGGAACCGTATTCCAGGGGCAAAAGATTAAAGCTACTCTCGAAATAAAAAATACAGGTAACGTAATTTGGCGGAATTACGGAAACAACGCTATTACACTTGGGGCTTCCGCACCAAAAGATCGAGCGAGCATATTCATAAAGAATAACCCTTTCCGTGTTGGATACATGATCAATAGTGAAGTAGTTCCCGGAGAAATCGGTCATTTTGTTCTAAATCTAGATGTTCCCGAAGATCGTGAGGGTGAGGTAATCGAACGTTTTACACCGGTGATCGAAAATGTTGATTGGCTGGATGACAAAGCTCTTGGCTTTAAGGTGTTCATCAAAGAGCCAAAGCACTATGCACGTACAGTAAAAATCGACAGAATAGGCTCTATGTACCCTGGCGAAAGACGATTTGTGCAGCTTCAAATGATCAATATGGGCGATTTGCCATGGGATGCTTCAACCGTAGAAACCACTCTGCTTGGTCGCGGAATCAAAGTATTCAAACGCATGCTACTTCCACAGGAAGCAGTAAAGCCCGGTGAAAAAATGAGGATAGGTTTTTGGGTAGAGGCGCCAATGAAGGCGGGTCATCACACTATTTATTTGCGCTCTCGCTTTAACGGAGAGCCCATTAGAGGAGCGGTAGCACAGTATGTTGTAGAAGTGCCCGAAGCAGTTCTACATGGTGGCAAAATGGACCAAGGTGATGCCATTGTAAACATCGCTCCACGTAAAGAAAAGACGCTAACTGTAAAATTCAAAAATACAGGTAACGTTGTCTGGAAGAAGATGGGCCCCAATGCAGTCCATTTGGGCACTAGTCAACCACAAGATCGCGAGAGCAAACTATATATTAAATCGAACTGGCTCGATACTGCCGCCCGTGCGGCTCAGCTTCAGGAAGAAGAAGTAATGCCTGGTGACATTGGAACCTTTAAATTCAAGGTCCGCTCAGACGTTCGTGGCCGCTTTACCGAAAACTTCCAGTTGGTTATGGAAAGAATAGGCTGGATTGTTGGTGCTAACGTCAGATGGCAGGTAAATGTGACAAATGATGTCAGTACTTCATCGTCAGCGACTATCAAAACAGCCACCCCTATCACGTCAGACGAGCCTCTTACAACTGCCGCAGTTGCCCCGACTTTGACAACAACAACATTTGATAAAACTGATGGAAAGCCCCTCAGGGTTCGCCTATCTCACGATGCCAGTATTGCCACTTTGACTGCCGACAAGCCATTCTTGATTATCAACGAAAAGGACCAGGCCATCTTCAATCTATCTGCTGGTAAAGAGATCAGCGTAAGGCGTGTGGCGGGAGCATTTCAGGTAAAGTCAGGTTCGATCACCAAGAACGCAATGGTCGTACGCATTGTGCCAAAAGAAGAAGGCGGAATTGTTGAAATACTGACCATGGAACGACGACCAGCTTGGAATACCAGTCTGAATGACAATCGCTTCCGAGGTATAGTCGAAATGCGAGTTGTCAGTGGGCAGGTTGCATACATCAACGAACTTCCATTGGAAGAATACATAAAGGGTCTCGCCGAAGTATCCAACGGTGATTTAGCCGAGAAGCAAAAAACAATTGCCGTACTGGCCAGGACTTACGCCCGTTTTTACATGTCTGACGATAACCGCAAATTCCCCGGAATGCCTTACGATGGCAGCGACGACCCCGCCATTTTCCAGCGCTATCTTGGCTATGGGGTCGAATCCCGTTCACCCAATTTTGTGGCCGCCGCCAAAGCCACCGAAGATATGGTCGTAACTTACCAGGGCAAGTTGATAAAAACACCTTATTTCAACCAATCCGATGGCCGTACGCGCTCAGCGCAAGAGGTGTGGGGCTGGACTCATACACCCTACCTCAAATCCGTTTCTGACCCATGGTGTAAGGGTCTAGACCTTAATGGACATGGCGTTGGACTATCTGGTTGCGGAGCAACTGCACAAGCCGAGGAGGGCAAGAAGTTTGATGAAATTATCAAGTACTACTATACTGGCGTAGCCGTTCAAAAAATGAACTTTTAGCTATGTACCTGTGTATCGACACCATTTCATCGGCCGCCGGAATCACTTTGGTATCATCCGATTCCGCGACACACCTTATCTTAGACCCTAAGAATTCCTCTGAGGGAATTATTTCGACGATCGATGAAGCGCTTAAACAAGCCAATTCCACTCTTGCCGACTTGAAAGGTGTTTTTGTAATAAAAGGGCCTGGATCTTTTACTGGTTTGAGAGTTGGTATATCAGTAGCCAATCAGTTTGCGCATCAGCTCAAAATCCCCATCATTGGCCTTCGTACCGACGAGTGGTGGCTTCAGCGCACGACTGAATCCAACCCAACCTACCTCCAATCCATGAACAAGGCAGAGGTCTACACGTCCCAAGGTCAAAAATCTCAAATCATCGAGCTCGAAAAACTTGCACCCTGCACCTGGCTCGGTCAGCTTACCGACGCTCATGGCGAAAAACTATCCAGCGATTTCAAAGAAATCACCGAAATCAATTCCATTGAAGCCACTTGGCAAAAAGTAGTTCAAAATCTCGCTAATCCCAATGCAGAATCTAGAGCATATGACTTAGTGGAGCCATTTTATGGCAAGGATCCCAGCATCACAAAAAGCAAAAAGCCACAGGGGCTGGCATAGTTCTTTCTACACCCTCTGATTCTTGAATGATCGCCACTCTTTCTCGACATAATCCAAAATTTTCCTTTTGAAGTGCTCCACATCGAATTGCTCAGCATGTTCGCGAATATATTTGGGGTCAAATTCCATTTTCTCAAAGCGTTTAATGGCCTCAGAAAGGCCTTCAACCGTTTGCTCTTTAAAAAGAGCACCGGTTTTACCGTCGATCATTGTGTCCAAACTACCGCCACGGTTTAGAGCAATCACTGGCCGTCCGCAAGCCATGGCCTCTAGCGGAACAATGCCCGCATCTTCAACTTGAGGGAACAAAAAGCCTTTGCAGTTGGCATAAAGTTCTACCAACTTTTTATCACTGACATACCCCAAAACCTCAACGGTGGGTCCAGCCATAGCTTTGAGTTTTTCAAGTTCAGGGCCGGTTCCAGC
>JAJDCF010000108.1 GCA_029260955.1 Patescibacteria group bacterium
CACCTCGCCTACAAGACGTTGCTCAGAAACATTCACCACCTCGTACATTTTGGCGTGTTTCATTCCCTTGGCCACGACGAGTGGTCCAGAGACTTTAATAATGGTTCCTTGTTCTTGAGTCATGATTATTAAATTAGATAAATTTAAATTAAATTGATTTCTTAGCTAAGTATGTCCATTCCTACAGCCTTCTCTACAATGGTCTTGAGTTTCTTCAGGCCGTATCCGGATGATCCCAAATGGGATGGAAGTGGAATAATGGCCGGAAGTGGGTCTGCTGTCAGTTTTTTGTAGTCGTCGTCTGTAATTTCTGACATCAGGTCCTCCATAATAAAGACGATGGCGTATTTATTTCGTGATTCCCCCTCGTGTTCAACACGCTCCCTCTTCAAAGTATAAAGCGATTCGACCGCTTCGGCAGGCTCCGTGACGTAAACCGGTTCAAGACCTAGAGCCTTAAAGCCAATAATGGTTTCTCGTGTGCCGACGATGGAAATTTTGTAGTTCATAATTAAATTGAAAGAACGTGATTTTTGATCGTTTCGTTAGGTAGGCCATTGAGCTTACCAACTAATACAGCCCGAATGACCATCATGTGGTTTTCGAACCTCCAGAAGAAACTGAAAACCGGTTCGGGACCAAAGCTGATCTGTTTGGACTTATTCATAAATTCTTGCTGAAGTTCCTGTGCCTTCTTCTCGGCAGAAATCAGCATGTTGTCATCCATAAACTTGGATAAACTGACAACCAGGTCATCTCCTCCGATTTTCTTTTCCAGAAGCTGACGAAGGTCTTCGTAACTTTTACCATGAGCATCTTGGAATATACGTGAAGAAAGATGCCCTCCTTGTACCAAAGTCCTTTTTAGAGCTGCTTCATCCTTTTTAGTCTCCGTCACTCGAATAAAGGCCAATAGATTAGAAAAATCAATCAGACGCTTTAAATAAGATGAAATGAGCGGGCTCTTCATGCGACTGGCAATCCTGTCGAGCTCTTCTAGGTAATGTTGATCCAAAACAGAACTGATTACCGTAAGATCTTCATTTTGCTCATAATCCTCCTCGATCAAGCGAACAACTTTTGGCAGTGCGTCAGCAAGTTCCACCTTCTCCCCTTCCATCAGATGCTTTTCCCACTTTTCGGCAGAAATAGTTCCCAGCGGAGAAAGCGCATGTCCTACTTCCTGATAATCCTGACCCGAAAGCTTTGCTTTGAGTACCACTTTTAGATTGTGGAAGTCATACTTGTGCCACAAAAAATCAAGAACCTCGGCGTAAGGCGCTAAATCGAGCATCAGCTGTTTGGTATCCATCATGGCTCCCGAAAGAACTTTACTGAAATCCTGAACGCCATGTTCACCCAAGCTACCAGCCATAAGGGGTAAGTCATTCAGAGCACGGAAGGCTTCGGCAGCACCAGGTGCCTCCATAAGTCTATCCAAAGCATTCTGATCCACCATTTGGGTATCAAGTGCTCTTAGTCTTCCAACGATGTAAG
Organism: Patescibacteria group bacterium; assembly: GCA_029260955.1. Classification (GTDB taxonomy): domain Bacteria; phylum Patescibacteriota; class Gracilibacteria; order UM-FILTER-43-11; family UM-FILTER-43-11; genus JAFGTE01. The sequence goes on from JAJDCF010000108.1 coordinate 1,498, forward strand.
CATATTTGCTGTTATCGTACATAATTATTCAAAAAGGATTTTAGCGATGTCTAATTCGGTCTTAGGTCTGACAATCTGATTTAAAACATAGTTGAAACTTAAATTCATCTCCTGCTTACCATCTACCAAGACCATACCGCCATCAAGCTTAGAACTTTCGTCCTTCACGTGATAGTCCACCTTGGCTTTTTCGATGGCTTCCTCGGCTTGGCGCTTGTGACCAGCGGACACAATTACGTTAGCCTTAGGCATACTTTTGGACGCCGCCTTAAACATAGAAACCATAAGTTTTTCAAGATCGTGCCCACTAAAGCCTTCTAGCTCTTTAACAGACTGCGCGTACACATCTTCGATGATCTGACGTTTTTCAGTCAGAAGCAGGTTTCTTGCTTCCATCTTGGCCAGAAGCTCGGCCTTCCCTTGCAGATTTTCAGCCTTCTCTTTTGCCATGGCGACAATTTCAGCCCTTTTAAGTTCGGCACGTTCACCAGCTTCCATCTTGATCTTGGCGATTTCATCATCGGCCACTTGCTTCATGAAAGCCGCTTTTTTGCCTGCCTCATCTTTAATTTTTTGGAGTATATCGGATAAAGCCATTCGATTGGTTGATAATAAATACTAAAAAGTGTTTTGCTTTACGCAGCAATAGCGGGAATAGCGAAAACAATAAGGGCACTGATAAGGAATCCAAGTACCGCATAGGTCTCTACCATCGCAGAAAGTACCATAGCCTTACCCATGTCTCCTGGGTTCTTAGCAATGATTCCCATGCCGGCAGCAGAAACGCGACCTTGGTGTGCACCAGAGTAGTAACCAGCTAGTCCGACAGGAAGTCCTGCAAAACCAACAAGTGCACCCTGAGCTAGAGTTAGGTTAATAGGCTCACCCCCGAGTAGACCTGTGAACATAAGAATAAGGAAAGCTACCAAGAAGCCATAAATACCCTGCGTAGCAGGCAAAGCTTCTAAAATAAGCACCTTACCAAAAAGTTCTGGCTTTTCGGCAGTTACACCTGCACCTGCCTGACCGGCAGTACCGACACCAACTGAAGAACCAACACCAGCAACGATACATGCAAAAGCAGCACCTGCAATGGCTAGGGCTAGGCCCCAAAAACTTGGATTTGTTACAACTTCGTCCATAATGATTAAATTAATTAATTGTTAAAAGTTTTTAAATAAATGATTTATTGATCCTCCAAGCGAACAAACTTGGATTCCCGCCTGAGCGGACTAAAGGCTCTTCCTCCTCCTTCCAGAAACTTAGTGAAGAACTCCACAAACTGAAGACGACCTGAGTGAATGAACGCTCCAAGAGCATTGATACCAAGGTTAAAGGTATGTCCTCCAATCAAAACGATGATGGCCAGAATAACTCCTACATAAGGAACGCCATTGACCATGCCTGCAATTGTATTAACAGCCAAACCGATAATACTGGTAGCTAGGCCCAAGGCCAGTAGACGAGAGTAAGAAAGAACATCAGATAGGTAGCCCACAAGATTATAGAGCCCAAGAACTCCTGAAAGGAACTTTAAAATAGGATTCTTCTTTTCTCGACCTTGTGTCAGAACAATTCCAGCCACTGCCACATACATTAGGTATTTGAATGGTGTGGCCAAAAAGTCAGGAAGCACACCAGCACTCACCATAACGAGTAGTCCGATGACAGTAAGAATGAATACCCATGGAAATTCATCGATCATGGCATATTTTTTGCTTTCGGTACGGAATTTGTGCAAAAAGTTAATAATGACTCCAAAGAGCACCTGAATGTAACCGAGTATAAAGGAAAGAATCAGCACGCTCATTGGATTCTTGATGGCATTGATTTTTTGGCCGATGAAAGCAGGTTCACCATCCGCACCTGTAACAGTCATCCAACTTGGAGCCTGAGAAGCATCCAGGCTGGCCCACCCACCAAACAAGGCTCCGGCAAAGAAGGTCACGAGACCCGCATACATAAGAAGCCGAACCATCTTCTGAGAATCCTTTGGGATTTTAATGAAGCGCAACACGGAAAACATGATGGCAAACATCAGAAGGCCGTAAACAGCGTCAGTTAACGCAAGTCCAAAGAAGACAATGAAGAACACAGCTAAATAAGGTGTCGGATCCATTTCGTGTGGAAGTGGAAGACCGTAAATTCCAGTCACTGCCTCAAAAGGCTTGAGCCAAGATTTATTAGCGAGCAAAACTGGTGCAGACTCCCCTTCCTCGGGCTTAAGCTCCATCAATTCAAAACTAGTCGTCACCCCATTCAAATCATCCTTCAACTTTGAAAGCCCCTTCTTCGGCGCCCATCCAGAGATGAGAACCGTGGAATCAGTTTCCAAAAATCGCTTGTCCGCTTCAACCTTAGCTAGCTGCCATTTAAAGTGGTCATAAACAATACGCAAACTTCGTAGCTCAGGTGCAATCTTCTTAGACGAAGCTTCGAGCTCCTTCATACGAGTGTCGATCTCGTGAAAACGACGATCAATACGCTGAATTTCTTCGGTCACTGTGCCATCTAGAGTAGGAAGTTCAAGAATTTCACCTTTGTGCTGAGCAACCAAACCTTCAACCCCGGTCACCAAAGATTTTTCACAAACAACATGGATGTAAACCTTATTTAGCAACATGTTGTCCATTTCTAGCACCACCAATTTAGATAAATCAAGGATTTCAGCCTTCAAAACCTCCCAATCTTTGATTGAAACCACCGCAAAAACACTACTACTTGTCTCGGTCTGCTTAGACTCACTAAGTTTTGGCCGATAGTGAGCCCAAGGACGAAGCTTGTCTTGCAAATCTGCAAGGCTCTTTCGCTCATTGGGAAGCTCCACCATTTCTTCTTCCAATTTCTTACATTCTTCAATGACTGATTTGAATTTGTAGGTCTTGGCAAGCTCAGCTACCTCTTCTGAATCACATTTAACCGTGTCGCCATCGACCACAGCCTGCAAACCTTTCTTTTTTGATTCAAAAGGAGCCAAAAAGCGAATGGCAAAATCTAGCTCAGCCACCTTATAGCTAAGGTCATGGATCGAATCAGAAAGTGCAGCAGCCTGAAGCGTAGCACCCTCAATGGTGGTATCTGCCAAATGCAAAACCCCTAATTTCTGCAAAAAAGATAGGATTTCATCCTTGTCTTCCTTGTGGGTGAGCAAGCCGATCTTTTGCATTGGCACAACGGCCATATATATAGGAGGGTTTAATGCTTATTATTCAAACATGGCCATAAAGGCATCAACAACTTTTGTTTTTCCGAGCTCAACTTTTGTTTTTCCAGTCTCGATCACGTCACGCCTAGAATTATTAGCATCAGTAAGAAGCTTTCCGTAAGCAGCTTTAGCCTCTTCTTTAGCCTTAAGAATAACAGCGCCTCCAGCTTCACGCTCCTCTTCTTCTGCCTTAGTCACCAACAAATCGGCATCCTCAGCGGCCTGAAGCAGTCTCTTGTTATTTTCTTCCTCAACCTGCTGTAGCATCTTTGCAGCAGAATCTTCCTCTTGCTGAATTTGGCTTATGTAACTCGTTTCGTCAGACATGTTTAGGCAATTAATCTTAAAATAGAGCGAGGAAATTCAAGCATGCCATTCTTCAGAAGTCAAGGCTCCTTAGGGGTGACAAAGGTGAAATAAATGTCATAATATAATGAAAAAGAGTCATTTTGAGACAACTTATATTCTTGCTATACTTCGGTATCTGATTAACTTACAAAAACCCATATGGAAGCCCGTGTTATTCGCCAAAAATTCTTAGACTTCTTTAAAGAGAAGGGTCATGCAGTACTGCCATCAGCGCCGCTACTACCCGAAAACGACCCAACCGTTCTTTTTACGACTGCGGGAATGCACCCACTAGTCCCCTTTTTGATGGGTGAAAAG
>JAJDCF010000109.1 GCA_029260955.1 Patescibacteria group bacterium
AAAGAACTCAAGGTCACAGACAGCCTTACACCTTAGTCGAAGTAACGGCCGTTAAGTAATCTTCTTCAAAACATCATTCAGATCTTTCGGGAGTTTCGCCTTCAGGTGAAGCTCTTTTTGATTCTTGGGAATTTTAAAAGTCAGTTCTGCAGCGTGAAGGAATTGGCGCATCAGACCGAGTTCCTTAAGCTTTTCGTTGGTTTTGGGGTCGCCGTACATTGTGTCCCCGCACACTTGGTGACCAATTGCCTTAAAGTGCACGCGAATCTGGTGGGTGCGACCGGTCACAATCTGAACTTCGACAAGTGAGTAATCACCGACGTACTTCACAACCTTATAGTGGGTCAGGGCGTATTTAGCCTTTTTGTTACCAGAAATCTGCATGTCCTTCTTTCCACCAGCATGGCTTTTGATCACTGGCGCCTCGATACTTCCATTCTTCGGACTCAGATGACCCTTCAAAAGAGTGATGTACTTCTTGATCACTGTTCGATTCTGAATCTGTTTGGATACAAAGTTATGAGCCAGATCATTCTTTGCCGAAATAATCAGCCCTGTGGTGTCCTTATCGAGCCTGTGCACAATACCAGGACGCTTCTCTCCACCAATGCCAGATAAATCCTTGCAGTGGTGCATCAGGGCGTTCACAAGGGTCCCAGATACATGCGCCCCATGGTCAGTTGGGTGGACGACCATGCCAGCAGGCTTATTGGTCACAATTATGTCAGAATCCTCGTAAACAACGTCCAGCGGAATATCTTCGGCTACAATACCTACTTCCTTAATCGATGGAATCATGACTAGTAGGTCATCACCCTCTTTAAGTTTATATCCGGTTTTGGTGATCTTCTTATTGTTTACAAAAGCATTACCGCCCTTTATCAGCTTCTGAAGAAAGGCTCGGGTAAAATCAGGTTTAACCTTTGCAACATACTGATCCAGGCGCATGTCAGCCTCCGTTGATGTAATTGTGTGGTGTCTCATGCTCAGTCATCATAGCCTATGTATGGGGGTATTGACAAAAAGGAATAGTCCATATATAGTACGCAAGAGATTTTAGAAAGTTTCCCCCACACGAAAGGATGGGTAATGTTCGCACTGCAAATCGTCGCGATGAGCGATGAAGGGTCGACAGAATGGGAGGTCATGCGCATAGCCGAACCACGGGGTCATAAGGTCCCCAGGCAGCTACAGCGCCACGAAGAGAGCGGATTAATCGCCTCGGAGGGCGTCGGCGCCGACAAGAACTACACGATCACCCTGAAGGGGCGGGCACGCCTCGCGGAATGCAAAGAAAGGAGAATCTCCATGCGCACACGATCGTTGGCGTTCGGGTAATTGCGCCCGACTCCACAACGTGAGCGCAGGCCCGCCAGCGAATTGTCGCAGCGGGCCCTTGCTTTATGTTTGACAAAGGCGGAATATACTCCTAGAATACTTTCCAAAAATCAATTACCCTCCAATTGTGAATCAGCCAAAAGTTGAAAAATTTAGAGGATATGAACTAATAAATCCTGCTTTTACTAATGCGAGTGTGGCACTTTTGCAGAGACTTGGCCTCGCTGATACGCTAGCCCGAGGAAACAATCTGGCGCCAGAAAGAGCTACGGGCTACATGATAGAGCCACGTTATCCACAAGCTGCTTTGGAATGGCTTCAAATTCAGGGGTGTTTGCGTGAAAATGGGCAAGGCCTTTCTCCAACTGAAAGAGGCCAGGCACTTTTTCAAAGAGCTCCAGAGATTAAAGAACTCGTGGACATTTATGGAATAATAAAGAATGTAGTGAAATGGGAGACGGGCATAGGCAAAAATGGAGAGGGTAAGGATATTGATTTGGGTGGCGAGCTAAGTGCTCATTCTGACAAGCAGGCAGTTCGTGACGCTATGGTGGTTCCTGCCATAAGCTATCTTCATGAAATCAGTAAAAGAGTAGACATAAAAGCTGGAGATAAATCTAGCGAAGGTCATATATTTACCATTAGTGATTTGTGTGCAGGCCAAATCTCAATGAACCGCATGCACTTTATTGCAGCACTAGAGTCTGTGGGCGCTTTGGAGCAAGTAGTCCTGGGTGAATTTACTGTAGGTGAAAGAGGCAAAAAAATGCTCAAATTGGGTGGATATGCTGAATTAGCTCTTTCTTATTACGATATGCTTGAAGATATGGAGCCGCTGACAAAAGGAGAGGAGACTTATGGTTTAGATGGAACTGTCAATCGTGACGCTGAGCTGAATGCTCATGCTAGCAATGGCATTATCAACGTTCGCGTTGCTCCGCATTTGGTAAAAAGCCTGAACCAGAACGAAGTTTTAGCCGAAGCACTTCAGGGTGGGGGAGCTTACATTGATTACGGTTCCGGAGGGGCGGACATGCTTATGCAAGTGGCAGAAAAAGGACCTGAAGCTGTCAGAAACCTGTATGGAATAGATATTAATCCACGGACCAACGAAGCTGCGCAAAAGCTACTCAGCAAAAAGTCACTGATGGACCGCATTAAATTAGTAACAGGTAGTATAACTGACGCCGCAAGCCTTAAAGAGGTTCGTGACCGTATGCAGGCCGATGGCCTTGAGAACGGTGTTGCCTCTATCAACTTTATTTTGCACGACGTTGGTCCAAAATTATCCTCAGATTTTTTGCGAGCGCATGCAACCACTTTCCCTGACATGCCACTAGTTGTTACCGAAACCCTGCGTATGCCCATGAATGTATGTATTGCTCATCCAAACTACCAAGCAGCTTCTTTTCAGTTTATGCATGATGCTTCTGGTCAGCACTTGTACACAGAGCAGGAATTGATGGCACTGCTTGAAGAAAATGGCTTTCAGATCATGTCAAAGCACAAGCATTCATCAATGCCAAATGCCGATCGATCAGATAGGCTCAGCACGATCGTGAGCTGGATCACAAAGCCGGCTAGATAATTCTTGACACAATCATAATACGTCTCTAAAGTGCGTCAGAGATTTTTAAAGTTGTCCAAATCAAAGTACGGAGGATATTGATGAATCTGTTTCGAATCGTACCCAAAAGATCAAGTGGGAAATGGAAAAGTTACTGGGAGATTGCTCACGAGGTTGAGGTGACGATTAGCTTGCAAGCTCTTGCTAGCGAGGTAAGGCCTAGGTCACGCCTAGTGCCAACCTTGCTTAGTACGCTCGTGAAGCGCGGTTTCGTCAGCTCTAAGCCCGACGATGAAGGTGGACGGGTCTACCAGATCACGTCCACAGGAGAAGCGCATATAAAAAAGAAGTGCGCAAAAAGACGGCCAGTCTCAACGTTCCCACCACCATCTTGCAGGCCAGGTAATTGCGCCTGAGCTGCAGAGCGGGGGGATGATAGAGCCCGCCGTCGATTTATCGCGGCGGGCAACCTTTATTAAAAAACAAGTGTATTGACAATATCAAAAAGCATAGTAAAATCTATCACCTATGAGCAAAAAACCCCGCAAAAAACCCGCGCAGGCCACCCCTGGAAAACCGAGACCATCTAAAGAGAGCTTCTATTCTCGTAACCGCGGAAAAATAGCATTGGCTTTGGGTATTGTCATAGGTGCAAACTCCGGTTCGATTTTGCGTGGAGCCTTGCACGCTTCTTATTCGGCGTATACGGGGGTAAGGAATAAATTGGGGGATTTAATGACGGATGGCACGCCAAAAAAAGAGCATGATTCGGAAGCTGACCCAATCAAAGACAGTATTTTTGCCATGCCATCGCCTTGTGATCTAAGAGAGGGAACATTTTTAGCCGATAGTAAGGTGTTGGAACGTAAGTGCGAAGACGAAACCACTCATCCTCCGGAGTGCAGTTGTTCCATGTCATACAAACTTAAGCAATTGCGCTATACGGCTGAGAGTTCAAGGCGCGAGGCTATTGCTTTAGTTAATGTGTTAAGTTTTTGTAAGCCGGACGAGGGTATTAAAGAAGGCGAAGATCCGACTTGCGACGTTGAAATAAGCGATGGTCACAAATTCGATAGAGAAAAATACCGAAGGCTAGAAAATATACCGGAACCTTACAGATCGACACTTGAGGCGTTTGATCCGGAGTCCTATGCATCATTTAAAAGAACAACACTCGTTCAGGATGGAAATGGCAAGCTTCTTGGTATAGAGGATGGCAATCTGGGGACGGCTATAGGGTTGTTTAGCATTATTTGTGGTCAGTTAGTGCCATCATACGATGGTCAGTTTCATTTGGTTGATATGGCGGCTGGGCTAGACGGAATGGACCTTGAACAGGCTCTCCAGACGGGTGATAAAGTGTTATTAAGAGAATATATGCTCAATACTACGGTGCTCGCGCATGAAGCATTCGGGCATGCAGGGAATATGTTCAAGCCCAGAAGCTTCTGTGAAAGGAGTGAGCCTTTTGAACACGTTAAAAATGAGTTGTACGCTCATTTTATTTCAGCTAAAATGCTAGCTTTCATGATTCAGCGTCATCCTGTACTTCAAGATATTTTCAGAGAAGATGAGGCTGAGCATGAGAAGCTTCAGTCCAGACTGAGGCAGCTCAGCATTTGTGAGCCAGGCTTGGAGGAACGTGAGATTCAAGCCAAGGAACTGGACTTAACATTGAGAGTCGAACTATTGCAATCCTACTTACTGGCAAAGAAATCAGGAAATTGGAAAGAATTGAAATATTTGATACTAGACAGGACCCGTATGGGTACATGGGAGATGATAGCCTATACAATGGATTACTACCGAAAAAGCGGAGAAGCCGAGAATTTTGTGGAGATGAATGAAAAATTTGAAGTGCTAATGAATTCAGATTCACCTGAGAAGCTTTTCGAAAGATAAAAAACATTTGACTTCATCCCGTAAATCCGTAAACTACTCCTTGTCGCAGACAGTAGGCACCCATAAGACCTGCCGAGACGAAACTATCAATTATTTGATGTCTCAGTCTGCGCGCTGAGATTTTTTTATTCTAAATACTATGGCAGTTACCAGACAGAAGAAAGAGGAAGCATTACAAGATTTGGTCGACAAGTTCGGCCGCTCAAAGTCAGTTGTTTTCGCCGATTATCGTGGAATTGATGTAGCCAGTATCTCTGAGCTTCGAAGTGAGCTTCGCAAAGAAGATGCTGAAATGAAAGTCGCCAAAAAAACGCTGATTGGTCTTGCGGCCAAAGACAGTGTTGGTGAACTAGACAATGCTGAGCTAGAGGGGCCAGTCGTGGCTACCTTTTCTTACGAAGACCCACTTTCCGGTATTCGCATTCTATTTAAGTTTTCCAAGAAAAATGAGAACCTAAAGCTTCTCGGCGGCATAGTCGATGGAAAAGTAGTTGGGCCAGACGTCATTAATCAGTATGCCAAGCTTCCAAGTCGTGATGAACTTTTAGCTAAGCTTATTGGCTCCATGAATGCACCACTTTCTGGCTTTGTCGGAATCGGTCACAGTTTGATCGCTGGAATCGTTCGTGTTTTGGATGCTTACAAAGACAGCATGCCAGCGGAAGCTGCACCTGCACCTGCCGCTGAGCCTACTCCCGCTCCTGAAACTACTGCAGCAGTTGAGGAAGCTCCTGAACCTGCATCTGAGGCACCTGTAGAAGTACCAGATGAGAAACCTGCAGCAGAAGAACCTGCTGCCGAAGAAGCTCCAGCTGAAGGTGAGGAAGAGAAAACGGAAGAGGCTCCAGCCGAAGCCGCATAAATTTATCAATAAATATTTAATATCTATATAACCATTTAATTATGTCTGACGAAGTAAAATTGTCTAAGGCCGCTCAAGGAATCCTTGATGAGGTAAAAAAACTTTCTGTACTTGA
>JAJDCF010000110.1 GCA_029260955.1 Patescibacteria group bacterium
CATGAGAACCAATCAACATTTCTGGCGGAAAATCTCAGGGCCTATACTGGTCTTTCTGGGGCTCATGTTTATTACCATGATTGGCTTCTACTTCACCGAAAACTGGGGTCCACTACAAGGTTATTACGCCTTCATACGTACTGCTTTTGGTGACTGGTTCGATACCGTCGTTCCCCTAACCACTCAGGGAAAACTCTTCGCTACATTCGTTAATATCGTGGCTATTGTGGCTGCGGGATACTTTTTTGCCACACTTTCCGCCCTTTTTGTAGAGGGTGAACTCAAAAATATTATTAAATTCAAGAAAATGGATAAATCAATCGCCAAATTGGAAGATCACTTCATAATTTGCGGCATCGACAACGTCAGCCGCCATATAATCGATGAGTTCATAAAGACCGACACTCCCTTTGTGGTTGTCGAAAAGTCACTGGAAAAGTGCCAGGAACTTGAAGCTAATCATCAGTATCTGTACATCGATGATGATCCTACGATCGACAAAACTCTGGAAAAAGCTGGAATTGGCTCAGCTAAGGGGTTGATTGCCATGCTTAAAGACGATCATGAAAATCTATTTCTCGTTATTTCAGCACGAAATCTCAATCCAAAACTCAAGATTGCGGCCAAAGTAATCATGTCTACCACCAAAGAGAAAATGCTTAAAGCAGGGGCCGACGAGACAATTTCACCATCTCATATTGGTGGTCTCCGCATCGCTTCCGTCATGATTCGTCCAAGCGTAGTTACCTTCCTCGACACACTTCTTCGTGGGAATGGCACTACTCGTTTTGAAGAAGTTACTCTTTCAAAATCCTCCAGGCTTGTCGGTAAAAAGTTCCAAGAGGCTCAAGAAGCCGAAGAAACAGGTCTTTCAGTCATTGCTATCCGCAAAAAAGACGCCGAAGAATACATCTGCAATCCTCGCGCTGATGTCAAAATGGAAGCCGGCGACACCCTTGTTACCCTTGGTGAAATGAAGCAAAAAGAGGAATTCGTCAAAAAGTTCAACTAGGTACCTCTATTTTTCGGCCAACTTATAAACTCCATCCCAATTTTTCGGCAGTTTAGCTTTTTTTAGTTCCCGAATGCGAGCCAAGTAAGTCTTGCTGGGTCCATCATTCTTATTTAGTTTCAGCGCTTCTTTAAGGTGCTTCTCGGACTCTGTCCACTTCTGGTCCCTGTATGCCCGCAAAGCCTTCGCAAAAACACTCACAAGCTCTTTCTGCACCTTTGAGAGCTTCCCTTTTCTAGTTAGTAGCTCATAAACTCGCACAGGCTTAGTTTTGCCCTTAACTGTAATCAAATCAATTTCGCGAACTTCGATTTTCGATTTGGAAGCCCGATAAGTTTCGCCAGAAATCAAAATATTCGTGCCATAGTGCTTGTTGGCCCCTTCTAGCCGAGCACCCAAGTTCACCGCATCTCCAATCACCGTATAATCGAATCTTTTTGAAGAACCCACATTCCCCACAATCATCTGACCCGTATGAATTCCAATGCGCGCCTCGAACAAGACCTTCTTCTTTCTTTTCCATTCTGCCTGAAGTCTATTGAGGGCTGTCATATAGTCTAAAGCCGCTAAACAAGCCTTTTCTGCATGTTTTGGCTGCTCAATCGGAGCACCCCAAAAAGCAATGATCGCATCACCAACAAATTTATCCAAAGTGCCGTTGTGCTTCAAAATCACGTCACTCATCCTATCCAAATACTCATTTAGGTGGGTTACCAATGCGACTGGCTTCAGCTTCTCTGAGATTCCCGTAAAATTCACCACATCCGAAAAGAATACTGTAAGAGTCTTCTGGTCACCACCCAACTTCAGTTGATCAGGATTTTCCAGGATCTTCTTCACAACATCTTCACTTACATAGCGTCCGAAGGCATGCTCAGTCTTCAAAAGAGCTTTGGCCTCCGTAAAATACCGGTAAATATAAGCCACCACTAGTGTCGCAAAAAAGGCTAAGTACGGATAAAAAGTATTCAAAATCATCCCATACTCAAACACGATCCATGTGGTCACCGTGTAGGCAATGACCCCCAGCAAAAAGGCCGCAACCGAAAGCCCCACGCTCAAGGTCAAAAATAGCAGCATTCCCAAAATAACCGCACCAACCAAGGTCAATTGTCGGCTAAAATCTGACTGATTCACCAAGAACCGCTGTGACAAAATAGTCTGAACAGTATTGGCATGAATCTCGACGCCCGGCATAGCACGGCCAAAAGATAGCGGTACATACTGCTCATCATGAATGCCCGTTCCCATTTCGCCAATCAGTACAATCTTGTCTTTCAGGTTTAGCTCTTCGCCCGAAGCTCGCTCCGTAAAGCGATTTTCATACACATCAGCAAGCGAAATGCTTCTAAAGCTGCCTGGCGCACCAAAAAAGTTAATCAGCAGTCGATTCTCTCTAGTCGGAACCAAAATAGGGTCATATTTCTTGTTTCCCACTCGTACCGAAAACGGCATCAGCAAGTAACCTTCTTCGGTTTCTTGCCCATCTTCATCCAATAAATCCAAATACTTTTTTAAAATCTGCAGACCAAATGAGTGTGGCACCGCCTTATCCTCAAAAAACAAGTGCTGACGTCGTATTACGTTGTCTTTATCCGGTTCAAACAAAATCGCCCCCAAATTTCCCGGCCTTGCCTCCGAAAACTCAGAAAGTGGCTTCAATCCGGTCGTCCTAGGCGTCTTCGGCTCGGCCGCCAAAATCACATTGTCATATTTTTTTAGAGCATCAGTCAAAATAGCCTGATCCTCGCTATCCGTCGTCTCCGAAAGGATAATATCGACTCCAATGGCTTTCGCACCAGCCGCCTCCAAGTTCTCGATCACCTGCGCATAATCCGCCTTACTAAAAGTCAGCGTGCCTAGTTCGCTAGCGTTAGCTATTTCAAAGGCTTTGTCATCAATGGTCACAATTACAATATCCTCAGAAGTCTCATTTTCCCCCTGAAAATACAGAAAATTACTGATCTTCAGATGAAGCGTAGAAAAAACATTCCTTTGAGCCATACCCAAAAATAGAAAACTCAGAAAAACAGATGTAAAAAGACCAAAAATTAATTTATTACGATGAATTTTCCTCATTTAAACGTTGGATTCTCCACGATGGAAAGGTGCCTCCTCCTCAATCACCTCTTTGGGTTCAGTTGATTCAGGTGGATCTTGAGGCTCAATCTTCATCACAGGCTCAATTTTCACAGCAGGAACAACCTCTCTAACAGGAGACGTCCTTGAAACAGGAGCAGCAACAGGTTCTTCAGGCTCATCCAAGTCATTGATTTTATCGATAGTTCGCAAGAACTCCGCATCCTCCATCATTCCCGGCATTTTATCTTGGAGTGCAGCAATGATTTTTTCAACCAGTCCAATCAGCTCAGGGTTTTTATGGAAGAATTCATTCTTTTCTCCAATAATATTCCTAAACTTTATCAAATAAGCCTTAATTTGATCCGGATCCGGGTCATTGGTCTTCACCCAATCGTAAAGAGTATATAGCCTTCTTTCAACCTGAAGCTTCATAAGAAAAGCCCTTCTTTGGTCATTATCTTGCCAAATAAGTAATTTTTCCTGGAACATTTCCTTAACAGCGTACAGCTTGTCGCTTGGTAATACATCTATCGCCCTTACTAAAGCCACAAATTTCGCCATCACGGCTTCCTTTTCGGCAGGAGAAGCATCAGAAGTCATGAATTCATCAAGTCTGGCTATATTATCATCGAACCCTGCCTCACCTGGAAGAGCGCCGACGGTATCTTTTAGCTTTGCCATCATAGCCTTCATCATTCTTCCGTGATCAGCCTCATCATTCTTCAAATTGTTTTTGAACCACTCTCTCTCCCAAGCATCATCAGGAATGGCGCCCACAGATACCTTGTCACCCGTATTCTTCTTAAAACTACCCTGTTCTCCACTGGTCATAGTCTCATCGCCAACGGTCATTGCATGGGCAATAGAATCCACAATTACCTCATCGCCCTTCACGGCAAAGTTGAAAACCGATCCGCGAACACCAGCCACCACGTTTCCTGCATATCCCAAAAACTCAGAATCCTCATCCACAATTGCCTGTACCTTGGACCAAACCTCCCCGCTGATCACCTCGAATCCAATATCGGCCTCATTAATATTCTCTGGATTATAAGCTGCTTGATCAATAGTCAGCTCCGTTCCTGCAGCCAATCGGCTAATAGAATGATCGAACCAATAAAGAGTCGCTTTTCCATCGGCACTCACCACAATGGTGTCGCCCACTTCCACATCAGTCTCGTCCGTCACCTCTTCTTCGTCACCAGAAAGACGCTTAATGGTAACGCTTCCAGCCTTTACCTCCAGTCGATTTGTATCTTCATAGACATCCGCTGCCGCCGTTGGCACCAACAAATTATCCACCACATCGTTACTTCCACCTTCTCCTCCACCTCCGGTTTTCACAAAAACCAATGCTCCTGCAGCCACAACGCCAAAAGCGATGACCAAAATGAGTACTTTCTTATTCATAATATGTACGTTTAAATAGCACACACATTATACACCTAGTGCTAAAAAAGGGTTAAAGGTTTTTCTTAGTATCCTCCCTTTTTGGCAATTATCTTGTCTGCCTCTTTTCTTTGATTTGTCTTGGGCATTTTTAGTTTTTTCTTTTCAGCCTTTCTTCCTCTGTATCTAGCCATGAAATTTTTCACTGCATCTTCTTGGACTTCTAACTTTGCACCTGATTCAGTTTCATCAGCATCTTGGTTTTTAAAGTCTTCATATATATCCTTCACTTCTGATTCACTAAGGCCTTCCGTCCAAGATTCTGAAGAAGCAATATTGGCCATTCTTTTTAACAAACTTGTTTTTTTGAATTTACCTGTCTTCGCCACTATCCCAATAAATTTATTAACCTTGGTCAGAATATTGCTAGCGATCAATTCAGCTGCTGCCTCCCAACTGCCAGCCTTTTTATAAGCAGTTCTAAAGGTATTTGGAATGCTATCTTCCAACTCTTCTTCAATTATCATATTTGCCACTTCAAGTTCCTTGGCGCTCATACCTTTCTTATTTCCTAAATACTTATTCATTGCATTAAGTCGCCCCTGGACTTTGCTTAGCTCCTTTGTTACTTCCTTTCCTAATCCATCTGCATCTTTAAAGGCACTGGCATCAACCTCGAGTTTGGTTTTCTTCCCCTTTGGTACAACCTTGAATGCTTCGAATGGCATATGTTTATAGATTAGCTATTAGTTTGTCAGCTTCGATTACCTCCATCTTCTTTTGGTTTGCACCTTCAGCTTGGAATCTGGCTTTAACGTTTTCGTAGATTTCATGAATCCTATCAAGGCCTTTCCGCATAATGCCATTCCTCTTTTCTTGATAGTCATGAAGCTCTGACATTTGCTTATCGGCTTCATCAAGCTTTTCTACAATCTGAAGCTTTGTTTCATCAGAAAAAGCATCCGCATTTTCAATAAGAATAGTGAAGAGAGCGGGCTTTAAAAATATTTTATACTCAGTAAGAAGTGTTTTGAATTCGTCGTTGGTCACGATTTTGTTTTTTATTTTTCATGTAATTATATCAAAATAAGATGATTTAATCAAGCTTTTAGCCAAATTGACTGTCCTCAGGAATACGAAAATCGTAACCCTCAGAATCAGAGCCATGTGACTCGTCACCTTTTTCACTATCGCCATCTTCGCGAGGTATTTTGGGAGAACCCTTAGGCAAGATATTAATCCCCTCAAAAAGGTAGTCATAGAGCCCTTCCTGAAAGGGTGTATCTTGAGGAAAGTAGTCCGGAGTTGCTGTATCACTAGCAATAAACAATGCGGAAGAAGCTAGAATGCAACGTAGAGCCGTTCTAAAAGAGCTTCCGCGATCTCGTTCAGCATTAGGTGGTTTTTTGACAGACATGAAAAAGGAGTTAAGGGATTTATTATAGGTATTTCCCAAGCTTTGTCAATAGCAAGCTGCATGGCCAAAATACCGCCCTTGGCCCACATTATTCCCCTGGATTCCAGCCTGCCTGCCGGCAGGCAGGGTGGGTGTCCGCAAGTTCAGGCCGCGACCCGAACCAATATGAGACTCCCTTAATGTGTGATGTTAAGAAAAAAAGT
>JAJDCF010000012.1 GCA_029260955.1 Patescibacteria group bacterium
TGCTTCTTTGAAGAAAACGAAATCATTATACAGTGCCTTTGCAAGCTTGACAAGAGGGAATTAATTAGTATAATAAATAACCTTATATAATAAAGTATGCCCCAATCCCCTGAGGATCCAAATCAACATGATTCACCAAATGAACTCGTTTTAGCCGAGGAGTCTGCTGTTGCACTTACCTTAAGAGAGAGGGTTTCGGGAGCTATTCAAGATATAAGGCAAGGAATTTCAGATGCCATTAGCACAGCTACTGAAGAAATAGATGATTCTGTTTGGCAACCAATACTTAGAAAACTTGAAGCATTTCAAAATTGGGAAAAAGAGCAAGAAGTTGGCGCTGCAAGGGGTAAGCTAATTGAATTTTTTGATTCAAAGACGTATAACTTTGTTGATAAGTGGATTCTCACTTATTCTTCAATTTTTGGCCCTCCTATCCTTGAATATCTAGCAGCACAAACTGGCACTCCTATTGATGAATCGACCAAGAAAGCTGTGGATAAAGGGTTTGCTGCTAGCTTTGCAGCTGACACTGTTGGCAACACAATAGCTCATGGATCGCGTTATTGGTTTAAGATTTCAGATAAATTGAAAGCTGATTGCTCAGATCCTGACAAAAAAGAATTTGTTTGGGAGGTAGCACCCTTGATCAATTTGGCTGGGGTGGCGGGTGGTATGTCCGCTGCGGATGGACTTTCAAATGTTCGTCTTGCCAGATTACTTAAGATGGCTCGTCTTGCCAGAATAGCTCGCTTGGCCAAGCAGAGTGGGGCTAAATATTCACTTGAGGATGAGGGAGCTCGATTAGTCGGTGATGACTTTGCAAGAACAATCGTTGTAATCATTGCTGCTCTTGCCGCTATGACTACTGCCGTGCACTTCGATTACACCCAATTAAGCCACCTGATAGGTGGCACCGGGCCTCTTGCAGTAATTGCTGATAGGATAAAAAGACACTATGAAAGAGGAATTCGGGTAAATATTGCCAATACTTATACAAAGCGTTTTCAACAGGAACATGCGCGCATTGCATCTGAATTTATGAAGGATCCAAATCTTTGTTTTGTGGGTAAAGAGTGGGCTAAAGGAAGAAATGAGATTCAGAGCCTTGGAGATCACGTAGTTCATTTGTTTCATATCTACCAGGAACTTCTTAATCCCCTTAATATACCAATTGAAGTTGATGAGAATGGTGAGCAAATAACCCAATTTGTAGACAGGACTATTATGTTCACTGATATTAGGGGTTGGACTGATATTTGTAGCAAGCACAACCAACGAGAGGTTGAACCCATTTGGGCTGCATATTTTTCCGCCATGTGGCCAATTGTGAACAAACACGGTGGACGATTCGGTAAATTGATGGGTGACGGCTCCCTTATCTTTTTTCAGGACCAGGTCGATAAGGAAACTGGTGAAGTTATATCGGCTTCCGAGCTTGCCGTACGTTGTGCCATAGACCTTAAGGCTCATGGTGATGAATTCGATGAGATTATTCGCAGAGAACTACCTATTGAAGATAGCTATGAAGGTAGGCACAAAACAGGTGTTGCATTTGATAGTGGGGAAATTTCAGTTAGTGACCCCTTCAGAAAGCGAAAGGGGCCAAAAGGAATGCGTAGTCCGGAATTAGGGGGTCATGCGGTTAATGCCACTTCGCGACTCGAAGGGCTAAATAAGGTATTTCCTGAACATGTCGTGCTTACCAACCATGATGAATACGAACATCTTCCGGAAGAACTACAAGTAATGCTCTCGTACTGTGGAAGCGCATATATGAAAGGAATTGGTGATGCTGATATTTGGGGCATCCCTGAGGCTTCGCCTACTGCTTCTGGTTTAGATGAACGGTCTATGTTGCTATCTGTTTCCAAAGACTTTCCTGATCATACGGCTTTTATCACCGAATCACGTCTGGCAAAACTCCCGGATGATCTTATTATGAAATATGAGATTCTTAAGGGGGTCCAACTGGAAGGTAAGGATTCAACGGAGATGATTTATGGCATAAGCCGGGGTTTAAGCGTAGCTCAACGAATGTCTATCTCTAAGGAATTTCCTGATCATGGACACTTTTTACATGAATCAAATTTACTAAAACTCTCCCTTGAGCATCAGTTAGAATACGATGAGCTTAAGGAAGTTCAATTGGAAGGTATGGATTCTGCGGAGATGATTTATGGCCAGCTTCGCGTTTTATAAGAGGCTTATTTATGAATTCAGAACCAGACATCAGCAGGCTTGTTGAAAGGTCCGAAATGGCTGATTTTAGAGAGAGACTAAGAGATGCTTTAGACCGGCTGGACCGTGATCCAAGCATCGAAGATCTTGAGACCTTTATAAGAAGGGCTGAAATTGAGTTTGTCCGCGCTGAACTCATAAGCAGGCTAGAGGCTAAAAAGAGAATAATGCAGGCTGAACTCATAGGCGCTATCATACAGCGTGTACCGACGCCAGAGGCTTGGGCCGCAATGGGGGGCATCAAAAGGAATGTATTCCGACTTGAGTGGCGCGGCAAGAAAATAAGCTTAGCTCTTGCTGCCAAGATGTTGGGCCTGAGCACTTCTTATAAACTCAATGCCCAATCTCACCTGGCAATGGGTAGGCGAATATATGGAGCAGAAAAATGGGATACTCGTGAAAAAGAGAAAAAGACCCTCGATGAAAAGGCTCGGTCTGAACTTATAGCCACTATTACTCATGCTGTGCCGACGCCAGAGGCCTGGGTGGCCATAAGGGGTTGTAAAAAAAATGCATTTAGGATTGAGTGGAAGGGTGAAAAAATCAGCTTAACTGTTGCTGCCAGGTTCCTGGGCATGAAAGGAAATCCTGTCAGTCATACTAAAGTGCACCTGGCAATGGGTCGACTAATTTTTGGAGAAGAGCATGAATGCCTGCAAGAGTAAATTTGACTTTAGGCTTTGAAATTGCTATAATGATAGGAAGTTTAGAACCTAATTTCTGGAATATGGCAGAAACAGATAAAAAGACTTCCGCTAAAAGCCCTATGGCTAGTGCTTCAAAGCACGCAGAGAAGGTCACGAAAGTGGCGGATGAAGTTTTTGGAAAACTCAAAAAACATTTTGAGCCAAAAAAAGTCGATGCTTGGCAAAAAAAATGGTTAGAAGTTCCTGAAAACAGGAAGAAATATGAAAAGCTTGCTGATGCACCCGAAGTAGCAGGTGAAGAATTCATGGCTATGGCCAACGACATAATAAACTTCGCACAGGGCGAAGAAGGTGGACAGTCTAATGTATTTAAAAAGGTTAAGGCCAAAACTGCTGGCTTCTTCAAAGATCCAATTGGCTTTCTTCATGAAAAGGCTGCCAAAGGCAAAGAAATGGCCAATAAGGCTAAGGGAGCTGCGGACAAAGCGAAAGACAAGGCTGTTAAGACTACCAAAAAATAGCTTTAGATTGGCTTAAAGATGTTGTATTGTTGCTACGTTATTAGCAACACTCTTTTATGAAAATCAGTTTAGATTGGCTCGGTGATTTCATCGACATTACAGAAAAGGATAATCAGAAGATTAAGGATATTATTACGGAACGTTCTGCCGAGATCGAGACCATGGAATCCCAAGGTGATCATTTGAATAATGTTGTCGTGGGGAAGGTGGTCGAAATCAAGAAGCACCCGAATGCCGATAGTCTGAGCCTTTGCATGGTGAATGATGGCAAAGAAAATATTCAGGTGGTCTGCGGTGGGTCGAACGTGAAGGAAGGAATGCTTTGCGTATTTGCCAAGCTTGGTGCTGTGGTGAAGTGGCATGGGACGGAAGTGGTGAAGATGGAAAAGGCGAAGATCCGTGGGGAAGAGAGTTTTGGCATGATCTGTGCTTCGGAAGAAGTTGGCTTGTCGGATATGTTTCCCAAAGGATCTGAAAAAGAGATTACGGATTTGTCGCATTTAAATTTGAAGGTGGGTCAGCCGTTGGCCGTTGCTTTGGAGCTAAATGACGTGGTTCTTGATGTGGATAATCATGCCATTACCAATCGGTCGGATCTGTTTTCGCACCGTGGATTTGCCAGAGAGTTTGTAGCTAACAGTTTAGGCAAATGGGCAAAAAGGAAGGAGCATAAGCCCTCTACGAGCAACTCCCCTGCTCCGATTGAACTAAAAATTGAAGATAAAGAAGCTTGCAGTCACTACATGGGTGTGCACATTACGGGAATCGAGGTGAAGGAAAGTCCTGAGTGGATGAAAAAGAGATTGGTGGCTTGTGGCGTGAATCCGATTTCGAATATTGTGGATATTACCAATTACGTGATGCTGGAGCTTGGAATGCCAATGCACGCTTTTGACCTTGAGCAGATTAAAGGTAAAAAATGGAAGATGAGAAAGGCGAAGAAGGGTGAAAAGATGATCACGGTTGATGAAAAGAAGCACGAATTGAACGGTGGCGAAGTGGTTTTGGATGATGGCAACGAGCTTTTTGACCTTTGCGGAATTATGGGCGGCCACAGCAGTGGAATCAACCAACATACCAAGGGCATTTGGCTACATTCACCTGTGTATAATCCAGCAATGGTTAGAAAAGGAATGAGGGGGCTGGGGCATATCAGTGATGCCGCGATTGTTTACGAGAAAGGAGTTGATCCTGCATTGGCAAAGGATGGCTTGGCGCGTTCAATAGAGCTGATTATGGAGCTTTGTCCGAATGCGAAGATTGCCAGTGAAGTTATGGATATTTGGAATGTGAAACAGGAGAAGCGCGAGATTGATTTGAGTGTTGAACGCGTGAATTCGCTGATTGGCACGGAGTTGAGCGAGAA
>JAJDCF010000111.1 GCA_029260955.1 Patescibacteria group bacterium
GATATGTGAGCCAATGTCCTTACCACGCATAGATTTGCAAACAAGTAAGCGTCCTAGCTTTAGAGCTGGGTGCGTTAGTGGTGCTGCCTTGTCCTCGATTCGTATTTGAGAGAAGTTTAGAGAGGCTGGAAGATATGCAAAATACCCAGCGAGCTTCTCTCCGTGGAACACATCTATTATTTTTGCCATAGATGAGCTCTGAACTTGGGCGGCATCTTCGTTGTAGAATTTTACCAGATCCATATCTTGGTCCTCATACTCAAAATAATCTGGTAAGGTTTTTCCGTTATAATCGATGAAATCTAGGTCTTCAAACCGAAGCTTACTCATATATGCTTAAGAAGTGACAGCTTTTGCCTTTTTAAAAAGCTTTTTCTGTCTTTCTTTGGTTTTTGGGTCCAACTTTTGACTGATGGATTCATGAAATTTTTTAGAATCCGCCATATTAAGCTTATTGGCCGATGGTGTTAGCCATTCAAGACTCTTCTTCATCTTAGATTTGTTATATTGAATGTGAACTCATTCGGTATTGCATAATACAAAGGAATGATCATTTCGTCAATGTATTATCTTTGATTTAATAATAACATATCTCAATCAATATTCAGCCAAACCTCCTGCCATGCTACACTCAGAAGCGCTTTTAATGCTGAAATCATGACCAGCGCGAGGATTAAGAAAATACGGGAGGTTACAGGCCTTAAGATCGATTCTTACAAGGTTGTGGATAGGAGTTCTGAGAGTATGATTATTGAAGTTAATCAGAAATGGATTTTTCGATTCCCAAGAAACTCAGTTTTCAGGAAGAAAATGGAAAAACGATTGAACTTCCTGGCTTCTTTTTCCAAAGTCTCACCCCTAAAGGTGCCAGTGCCGGAATACATAGATCATGATTTTATTGGTTACAAAAAAATACCTGGCAGGCATCTTTATAGAACTAATATCGAAAAGCTCTCTAGGAAAGATCGTACTAGGATTGCGAGGCAGCTTGGGCAGTTTTTGAGAGCACTTCATTCCTTTAAAAAAAGTGCAGTGAATTTTGATACGGGGTACTTAATTATGAAAAAAGGGGACTACAAGTCATTGCCCGATTTGCTCACTAAACATCTGAATGCTGCTGAATGTAATGTCCTCAGTACTAAACTTACTGCAATTGCTAACAATCCAAGGAATTTTGAGAAGCCCAGCGCTATTATTCATGGTGATTTACATTTCAATAATATTCTGTGGGACCCAAAAAAGAAGATCATCACCGGTATATTGGATTGGGCAGAGGTTGGACTAGGTATACCTGCGATGGATTTTATTGGCCTTGCTGATTTCAGCAAAAAAACCAATGATCAGTTTTTAAGAGATATTCTTACTTACTATGGCGCGAAGAACGATGATCTGTTCAATCAAATTAAGGAAAACTATATTATTGATGTAATGAATTGGTTTTGGTGGTACGAAAAAAACCATCAGCCCAAGGGTATGGCTAGGATAATTAAGAGGCTGAAGAGATTGCTGGAAGTTGGCTGAGATAGTTAATCGTTGTGTACAATGCTGTAACTGCAGGACCCACATTCCACTTCGTGTTCCTCTGGCGATAATCGTAATTTTTCCAATATTGCCATTCTAGTAGATTCAGGTATTTCATCTGCAGCAAAACAATTTATATGCCCAAACCTATCTTTGTCAGTCCTTGGGCACAAAACTTTTGTTGAACCATCCTCAAAATGCTGAACGTTTGGATATTGCTTGCCAGTGTTCTTTAGTGGAATGCTTACAAAAATATCATGATTGGATCCTTCCTTAGAACTTACATTAACCTCACCGCTGCAAGGAAAGGTTGATACTGAAATTAATTTTTTCGTCATGATATGGAATTGATAGATGGTTAGGATAATAGCATATATATGATAATAGTCAAGCCTAAGGATTTTAGATGGCTAATATCTCTTCCATGCTACACCCAGAAGCGCTTATCTCTTTCCATTGAGGTGCCTCTGGATTAGTCGCCTTTGATAAGGTTGTACTGAATGCCAATCAATTTCACTTTTTTCTAGAACATGAGCATGAAATGCTTTCAGCGAATTTGGGCCTACACTGTAAATTACACATAGCTCACCTCGCGGCTTGCTCAAAGCATCTCCTATAGTGTTGATACCATTGCGTCTTAGTGCATTACTTGCCTGACTAGACACGCCGTCAATGTCAAATAATGGAGTATCGAAAAAGGCAAGCAATTCCACTTCCTCCGGAGTGTCGGGCTCTGTAGGTTGGGTCAAGGCAGCCTGAGTTCTATATCTTAATTTTTCTCTAGTAGCACTCAATTTAATGTGCTCCAGGAGCATTCTTACCTCCCTTGATGCATGTATTGAGTTTCCGCTGCGGTTGCTTAATTCAAACCGAATACTGCCACCTTGAAGGCTTGAAATATTTGTTTCGTCAAGAAGGTTCGCAAGTTGATCCCGTAGCCATTCCATGAGTAATGATGCATCCTCTAGCGTCTCTACTTGTTCGTTCGGGTTATTGAATGTTGGCGTTTCTATACCCAATTTCTTCGATAGACGGTGGCATTTGATGAGTTTGTGTATGTCGTCAGGTGCGTTAGCGTAGCACTTTCCTGTTGCTGAGCTAATGAAGATACTAGTGCAAACCATTGTTGGATCTATAATTCTATCAATGCGTGGATTAATCAAATATACTGTGCCTTCAGGAATATCTTTTCTTTTGCTCCTCCAATTGCAGTCTTTAGGGTAGACTGCTCTATCTAAAGCTTCTAAGAGCTCTTCTTGCGTACAATCTAGTTGGTTTTTTGCGAAGGCGAAGTCATATGTCTCTCCTTCAGCTATGTTGGCTGATTCCATTTAAAATTGATTAGTGTTTGAGCATACAACTTGTTGGCTTATTTGTCAATTCTGGATGTGACTTAGTCAAACCTCCTTCCATGCTACACTCAGAAGCACTTTAAAGAGGTAATAGATATTGCTATATTTAAGCAAATAATTATGCATTATGATCAACATAAAAACCAAAATAATTGCTTCGATCGGCCCAGCAACTCTGGATTTCAAAGTTTTTCAGGCAATGGTGAACGAAGGTGTTGATTTTATACGCATCAACACATCTTACGGAGACTACGAGCAATATGATCATATAATTGCAAACCTCAAAAAAGCCAAGAGCAAGAAGAAGATCCACGTTATTCTGGATATCAAGAAACTGGATGTACTGGAGTATGCTCGCGTTAATAAGATCAAGTACATAGCTCTTTCTTTTGCTGAAAATGCAGGTCAGGTCAAAGCCGTTCGAAGCGCCCTGCCCGGATGTTTTGTGATTTCAAAAATCGAAACCCTCGCCGGGGTCGAACATTTTGATAAGATCCTGGAGGCTTCTGATGGAATTATGATTGCCCGTGGAGATTTAGGGCACGCTGTTTCCTTAGAAAAAGTCCCTCCGCTTCAGAAGGATTTCACTTATAAATCGTTAGACAAAGAAAAATTTGTTATTACAGCCACAGAAATGCTGCTTTCTATGACAAGCAAGAAGAAACCTACTCGTGCCGAGGTTTCCGATGTAGCCAATGCGGTTTTTGATGGCTCACACGCGGTCATGCTCTCTGAAGAGACCACTGTCGGCAAACATCCTGTCGAGACTGTGCACATGATGCATAAAATCATCGTCGAGGCTGAAAAGTGGGGCAGTAGGGTCAAATCAGCAAGGCTACTGAATAGGCAGTGCACCTTAGAATAGTATCGAAACGGTGCCAATCGCTTCTTTTGATTCACCAAATTGGAACCTGGCTGGGTAGTGTTATAATGTGAATCATTTTAACGATCAAATCATGAAGAAAATCATAGCAACACTAATCATCGGCATTATTATTGGGTCAACTTCAACCTTTGCGGCAAGCAAATTGTTTAGCGATGTTGAGCAAGGTCAATGGTACTCAGATGCCGTATACAATCTTGTAGAGAAGGGGATTATCGAAGGGTATGATGATGCTACATTCAAACCATCAAACGGGGTAAACAGGGCCGAACTGGCTGTAATGCTGGATAGATTATTAACTCACCTCGAAAACAAAAATGTCAGATTGGGCGTGCTTACTGAAGTGGGTGCTTTAGCCGTGATGCAATCATATGACGAATGCATACCAAATGGCATAGCCCCGGAAGATATTAAGCTAGATCTCAAGGATATTACTGGGGGACTCTATTGGATTGCGGAAATCCAGGATTATTATTGCAAGTTAAATGCCCTGACTGCTGAAATGGAGGAGTATTATCAGCTGCCAGAATAGTTGTTCTTTATGTAATTGGAATTTGTTCAAATGACAAGCAAAAAGCTACTGGAGGATGCGAATCTTCTAGCTTAGTTTTTGAATGTTCCTGTGTGGAATAGAACTAGTGAATAGCGTGAAGTTTTGCGCATGCATTCGCAAATGCATGTTGAAAGCTTCCCTCGACAGCATCATCTTCCCATTTTGAATGAAATTCGTAGTAAAGAGCGTGAATGTCTACTTCACCTTCACTGAGCAATTTATTTCCTATTGCAACAATCAACCAGTAATTCCTTTGCTCAGGCGGGATATATAAATTCTTATCATTCTTTTCTTGCCCGTCTTGGTATCTTTTTAATTTAGATTGAAATGGAGCCTTTTGATCTTCCGGCAGTCTAAATTGTGGTGATTTGTCATCAGATGTAGATTGCACTTCTCTATTTGCCCTCATAACCGCCTCAGTAATTTGGTCTGCCACGTTACGTATGCGTCCCCTAGAAAGTGGATTTGGATCTTTTTGTTCAATGGCATCGTTTATAAATTGTGGCAAACCATCAAGAATTGCCGGACCATAGCCCGCTTCTGAAAGTCGAGCACGAAGCCCTTTTACCATTCTTTCTTTTATGGCTTTTCTAGTTTCCTCATCTGCTAAATCGTAATCAGCGAGTACATTAACATTTTCCGCCTCAGGGCGGCCTTGATTAATTGCAGCTGTTAGGAGTTCTTCAGTAATTGTGTATAAATCAGTCGACATATATATTATTTACTAATTGAGTTATACTATATATATAATCGTAGGTTATGTCAATGGCAAGAGAGGTGCTTATGTCACTTCCATCCCATTAACCTTCTTAGATAGTATATGCGCATCGTAGATAATTGGAATTTGGCTGATTAAGCTTCTTCCTCGTCAGCCCTTTTAATCATACTCCAGCCGCTTTCGTTATCACCTTCTATTGTGTATCCC
>JAJDCF010000112.1 GCA_029260955.1 Patescibacteria group bacterium
AAAGCTTATCTTTGTTTTTATTGCCCTATTTACGCTGACTCTGATCAGTGGATGCGGTGCACGTCAAAATACCATTCGCTACGATAGCGAAAGTGAATCCAGCGAAACAACTGATGTAACCGAGGATACCTCGGAAGACTCAGAATCTACTGAAACCGAATCGGAAGAGGAAACAATGGAAACTGATTCCGACACCGAATCGGAAGAAGAAGTGGAAACCGATTCTGAAGAAGATATAGTAGAAGAATCAGAAACTCCAAAAGTGACCGATGTACCAGTGGAGGGCAAACTAGCTGTCACCTCTCTTGATGGAGCCTTCTTAAAGACCAACCTTAGCTACAACGTAGTCAAAGGTACTGTACCAACAGGTACACACACTATCTCCATTAATGATTATCAGCTTCAGAAGTACATTCCAGGACAAACCCAATGGGATTACATTGCTTCTACTCAATTCAGTACTCTAAAAATTGGACTGAACAATTACATATTAAAGACCTTTGATGCTAACGGTGATCAAACTGACTCCCTAATCTTCTCAATCGACTACGATGCACCTGCCGTCCCAACCCTACCGGACGTAGGCTCAAGTCACTGGCTTGTTCTTTTGATCAGTCTAATGTTGGCTGGATCCTTCACTACATTCCGAAAGCTTAGATGGCTATAAACCGCATCACAATTCTGTCTATAAAAGAATATTGGCTTAAAAAAGGGGCATTCTACTCGAGTGTCCTTTTTTTCTAAGAAATGAATTGACTGGTAAACATTTGTTCACTAGTATAATGGCATATTAATAATTAAGTAATAAATCATGAATAAAAAGACGGAAGCCATCAAGAGTGCATTGGCTCAAATTGAAAAGAATTTTGGTCAAGGGACCATTATGAAACTAGGCGAAAAAAGTAGTATAAAAGTGGAAACCATATCAACAGGATCAATTTCTCTTGATCGAGCTCTGGGAGGAGGTGTGCCCAAAGGTCGCGTTATCGAAATTTACGGTCCTGAATCTTCGGGTAAAACAACACTAGCCCTACATATCATTGCCGAAGCTCAAAAGGCAGGCGGAACGGCCGCATTTATCGATGCCGAACACGCACTTGATCCCGAATACGCCAAAAAAATCGGTGTTGGCACAGAAGAGCTACTCATTTCTCAACCTGATAACGGAGAGCAGGCTCTAGAGATCGTTGAAACACTTACTCGCTCAGGTGGAATAGACATTATTGTTATAGATTCCGTCGCCGCTCTAACGCCCAAAGCCGAAATTGAGGGCATGATGGGTGATTCCCATATGGGTCTTCAGGCAAGGTTAATGAGCCAGGCTCTACGAAAGCTAACTTCTATTATATCTAAGACCGGAACCACAGTAATCTTCCTAAATCAGCTTAGAATGAAGATTGGTGTTATGTTCGGCAATCCAGAAACCACCACTGGCGGAAATGCTCTCAAGTTCTATTCATCCGTTCGAATGGACATCCGTGCTAAAGATAAGATCACCGGCAAACTCGATGATGGAAAGGAGATCACCGGCAGACGCGTTCGAGTTAAAGTAGTCAAAAACAAGATTGCTCCGCCGTTCAAACAAGCAGAATTCGATATTATGTTTAACGAAGGTATTTCCACCGCTGGCGACTTGCTAGACACGGCTGTAGAACAAAACCTTGTCACCAAATCAGGTGCATTCTATACCTATAAAACAACTAAAATCGGCCAGGGGCGCGAAAATGCGAAGACCTACCTACAAGAAAATCTTAAAGTGCTAAATGACATCAAATCCAACCTAACATTGGGTGATGTGAAAGTCGTAGAAGCAAAGGCAAAAGTAGGTAAAGCTGGTTAAATAATAACTTGCTTTTGTATCACACATCATATACAATTGATTACAGATACGTAATCAAATCTTATGGCTTCCACTATTATCCACACACGAATAGATTCTCAGCTTAAAAAGAAAACTGATGAAATTCTTAAAGCTTTAGGCATGACTTCCGCAGAAGCAATACGCATGTTCTTTGCCCAAATTGCTAACAAAAAGCGTATCCCCTTTGGGCTAGACCTAGAAAATGATGACACACCAGAAAACTATATAGAGATTAAAGATGAAAAAGAATTCGCGAAACTAATTGGATTAAGTAGTGATGAAATTAGAAGTTCACAGAGTGGTAGTAAAGGCCACAAGAAAAGCGCCAATTAAGATTAAAGTAAGGGCAAATAGATGTATTGAGCATCTTCAAAAATTTGGTCTCACCAACCTTCCATTCAGAATAAAGTCATTAAAAGGTCGCTTTAAGAAAGGCGATTATTGGGAAATAGTAATTGATAAAGACTATCGTTTTATATTCAGAGTTGAAGGAGATACAATATATGTGCGATATGCTGGCACTCATAATGACTTAGGAACAGGCTAACAAAAAGATAAGTAAATCAGTCTAGTCATTTTTGTATATAATACATTGATCGACTGGAACAAAAGCGCTAGAATTGACTCCCATGAATCAAAACCCTGGATCAATTCCACCGCACAATAAAGAAGCAGAACAGTCCGTTTTGGGGTCTATTCTGATTGAAAAAGAGTCTATCATTAAGATTGTAGACCTCCTTGAATCTGCTGATTTCTACCATGACAGTCATAAACTGATTTACGAGGCCATGGTGGATTTATATGGTCGCCACGACCCCATCGATCTACTGACCTTGGCTAACCTGTTAGAAGAAAGAAAGCTTTTAGACAAGCTAGGTGGACCGGCTTATTTAGCCGAGCTCACCTCTAGCGTACCAACAGCTACCCATGTGTTTAAGTACGCCCAGATCGTCAAACATAAGGCTACTCTACGAAAGATGATACGCGTTGGGAATGCGATTGCTGCCTGTGGTTACAACGAAGATGAAAAGATCGAAACTCTACTAGAGACAGCCGAAAAAGAGGTTTTTGGCATCACTCAGACCTTTCTAAAAGACAGATTTATACATATCCGAGACGTTCTAAGCAAACGTTTCGAAGAATTTTCTGCTCTGCATATTGCAGACGATAAGGATAAGGTTAAAGGAATATCTACCGGCTACAAATCTCTGGACAGCATCCTATCCGGTCTACAGCCTTCCGATTTGATTATTCTCGCTGCAAGACCAAGTATGGGTAAAACAGCTCTTTCTCTTTCCATAGTCCAAAAAATAGCCATCGAAGCCAGCAAGAAGTATACGGTGGGTATTTTCTCTCTGGAAATGTCCAAAGAACAGCTAGTTGATCGCATGTTCTGCAGTGTTTTGGGAGTAGATTCCTGGAAGCTACAACATGGCAAACTGGCCGACAAAGACTTCCAGAATATGGGCTCCGCCATGGACCTTTTAAACAAAGCTCCTATTTTTATCGACGACTCAGTAGGTATGTCCATCACCGAACTTAAGGCTAAAGCCAGAAGGCTTCAAATGGAGCACGGCCTAGACCTAATCGTCGTGGACTATCTTCAGCTAATGTCTACCGGTAGCAGTGGCGCCTACTCAGGTAATCGCGTGCAAGAAATTTCTGAGATATCAAGATCACTCAAGGCTCTTGGACGTGAACTACACGTTCCAATCATAGCCCTTTCTCAGCTTTCTAGAGCGGTCGAAATGAGAAATCCAAAAATCCCACAACTATCTGACCTTCGTGAATCAGGTTCAATCGAGCAGGATGCCGACATTGTACTAATGCTTTACAGAAAGGATTATTACGAGGAAAATCTGACTGAAGATGAAATAGGAGTCACCGATATTCTCATCAAGAAACATCGTAATGGCCCGACTGGTAAAGTTTCATTACGCTTCGACAAAAAGCAGATGAGGTTTTACGACATCGACAAGCAGCACACCTACCACGGTGAATAAAAAGAACTAACTCACTTTCGTGCAAATAGCTCCCGAACTCATACAAGTACTTGGCTGGTCCGCTCTTACCTTTATTCTGACACTTCTGCTGACCCCAATTTATTTGAAGGCAGCAAAAAAGTTCAAGCTAGGCAAACAAATCAGAGATAATGCATTGAGTGGCGAAAAAGCCTCAATTTTTAAGGAGATGCACGCCAAAAAAACCGGCACACCAACCATGGGTGGCATCATTATGTGGGGATCGGTAGCTCTAATCATATTTTTTTCCAGATCTCTCGCACTAATAGGTGTAATTGATCATTCACTTTTGCAAAGAGGGTTGGTTTACCTACCTCTTTTTACCCTAGTCGCCGTGGGAATACTTGGTGCAGTTGATGATTGGTTCAATATAAAGGGAATTGGTGGAGCTAAGGGAATTAAAGCTAGGCCAAAAATTCTTATGCTCACCTTATTCGCCGTGCTGGGCGCATGGTGGTTTTACTACAAATTGGGTTTTTCCAGCATTCATATTCCTAGCGTCGGCGATTTTGATATTGGTCTTTGGTATATTCCCCTCTTCATTCTTGTCATTGTATCGACCGCCAACGCTGTGAACATTACCGATGGACTTGATGGACTCGCGGGAGGACTTTTGATTTTAGCTTTCGCCGCTTTTGGTGTAATCGCTTTTATGAAAGGGCAGCTAATGCTAGCCGTTTTCTGCGGTTTGATGATTGGCAGTCTGATGGCTTTTTTGTGGAATAACGTGCCACCCGCCCTGTACTACATGGGCGATACAGGCTCACTGGCCTTTGGTGCCACCCTGGGCGTAATAGCGATGATGATCGACTCTCTCGTAGTTCTTATCATCGTCGGCGCCATTTTCATCATCGAAACTCTGTCGGTTATCATTCAACTCACCAGCAAAAAATTCTTCAAAAAGAAGGTCTTTCTGATAGCACCACTACATCATCATTTTGAGAAAAAAGGTTGGGGGGAAGCCAAAATAACCATGCGCTTCTGGATTCTTGGCGCCATGTTTGGTGTGGCTGGACTGATTGTAGGAATTTTGGGAATGGGGATTAACTAGGCACTTATATGCTCTTGAGGCACTGTGTCAGGAATCTGGCCTGATCGGAGAGTTGTCGCACAAAGATCGAGCTGAAAACCATATAACGCGAGTACACATCTTATTTGTCTCAATTCCTTTTTATTAATTGGATCACTGAGGCATCTAAGATCATCCTCATTAGCACTGATTAAATCTTCAAACTGCTCAATTCTGGCAGCCTTAAGCTTTAAGACTAGGCTCTTCCTTAAAGGTGGAACCAATGCATCAAGTCCCACTGGTGGTACCTCTTTATTTAAAAGCAGGTCACGTTGAACCAACATATGCCCGACCTGTCTTAAGAGCTTTA
>JAJDCF010000013.1 GCA_029260955.1 Patescibacteria group bacterium
TTTAAGGTGTTATTCGTCTTATCTGCACTTTTGTGCCCAAAAGTACGCAAAAGACCTGAAGGGTTTTCGAACCCAAATTCAATGCCCTACCTTCCATCCATTTATTGATTTATATATATTTTGTTGCTTCGCCCTACACGATTTTCTAAGACCAAAGGGTATACCCTCAGACTCCCCAGGCATGCACTGCTGCCCATCTAATTACCTTTAACTAGCTGATTGCTATTTGTTGTATATCCAGCGGAAGTAAAGAAAGCTTAACCCTTTTAAGTTAAGCGTTGTTTTGCCCTTAACAGGGCAAAAGGAAGTGAGATGGTGAGTTAAGGTAACCGGGGGTCTGGGGGTAACTTTGGGTAGAGAACGATGAAGTAAGGTAATGAAGCTGGGTTACCTCAAAGAACCCCCAGTGTTTTGCGCCACTTTACAAAAAGTGGCAGAAGGAATTGCTTACTTGACTGTTTTTTGGTATAATAAAGTGATTTGTTGAATCTAATTTTATATGGCGGATCCAGCTTTGGTCACAAAAGATGAACAGGGAGAGCTAAATATTCCAGCTGATGTAGCGGAGAATTTTGCTGAACTTGTGGCATTGATCAAGGCCAGTCGCAGCATGGATAACAGTGAACGTCAGTATTGGGTGGATGTTTTGCCTATTATGTCTGAAGATCAAATTCTAAACCTGCGAGGTATTCTTGATAACGAGAAAAAACAGCTTGCTGAAGCGGCTTCGGCCTATTCAGAGGGAATGGAGGAAAATGTTAAGAATGTGGGCAATGAATTTGATGAGGCAGCTTTCAAAGAGAAAAAACGCGCACGAAAAGAGGCGGAAAAATTGCACGAGCAAGAAGAACTTGAACATGAAGCAAACATCTTAAAAGAATTGGAAGGCCTCTAGCCTTTCTTTTCTGAAGATTTATCTTCTTTTTTCTCAGGTTTTTTTTGGGAATCTGTCTTATAAAATCCCTCTCCAATAAATTGAACACCGGGAGCTTCCAATTGTTTTTGGGTTTCGTGATGCCCGCATTCCAGGCATTTCTGTTTGTCATGGCCCGCCGGTAGGAGTTTTTGAAACTCGTGTCCACAGGCTAGGCATTTAAATTTGTAGTTGGGCATGTTAGAATTTTTTCGTTGCTTGCTATCAGTATAATCTAATTTTAATGCTCGACAAGGCCTACGACGCTAAAAAGTACGAAGACGCGATTTATATGAAATGGGAAGACTCCGGTGCTTTTAAAGCTGATGCCAATTCTAAGAAGCCTCCATTCACGATTTCGATGCCTCCTCCGAACGCTACAGGACAGCTGCATTTGGGTCATGCCATCATGTTGGCCCTAGAGGATATTTTGATTCGACACAGGCGAATGAAGGGCTATGAGGCCTTGTGGTTACCAGGTACTGACCACGCTGCCATTGCCACTCAGAATAAAGTGGAGAAGGTTTTGGCAGAAGAAGGGATTACGCGTGAGCAACTTGGACGAGAAAGCTTTTTGGGCCGCGTTCGGGAATATGTGGCCAACTCTCAAGACATCATTCGCAACCAAGTGCGCAAAATGGGTAGTAGCTGTGATTGGTCACGAGAGAGATACACGCTGGATGATGACCTAAATACAGCTGTGAACGAGGTATTTGTACGCATGTTCGAAGATGGCCTTATCTATCGCGGTCATCGAATTGTAAACTGGTGCACTCGCTGTTCTTCGACCTTGGCGGACGACGAGGTGGAATACGTGGAAGCTCAGTCTTCTTTCTACTACATTAAGTATGGTCCAGTGACGATTGGTACCGCGAGGCCGGAAACCAAGTTTGCCGATAAAGTTGTAATTGTTCATCCAGATGATGAGCGCTACAAAGATTATGTAGGGAAAGAGATAGAAATTGATTGGATTGATGGGAAGATAAAGGCCAAGTTTATTGCTGATAAAGAGGCAGATATGGAAATGGGATCTGGCGCCATGACCATTACCCCTGCCCATAGCTTTGTGGATTTTGACTTAGCACAGAAGTACAAGTTGGAAGTTATGCCTATTATTGATACCGATGGAAAGATGTTGCCGGTTGCTGGAGAATTTGCCGGCATGGATGCACTGGAATGTCGGGGGAAGCTCGTTAAGAAGATGGACAAACTGGGCTTACTAGAGAGCATTGACGAGAACTACAGCCATAACTTGTCCGTTTGTTACCGCTGTAACACGGCTGTTCAGCCATTGGTTTCTAATCAGTGGTTTATTGATGTGAACAAAAAGATAAAATCGCTTGGCGGAAAAAGCATCAAGCAAAAAAGTGTGGAAGTGGTGAAAAAGAAAGAGATTGAGATCATTCCAAACCGCTTTGATAAGACCTATTTTCACTGGATGGACAATCTGAGAGACTGGTGCATTAGCCGCCAGATTTGGTGGGGTCATCGGGTGCCTGTTTGGTACTGCGTGGGTGATGAGAAGTGCAAACCTTCGTGCAAAAATCCGATTGTTAGCCGAGAAACGCCCAAAGAATGTCCGCATTGTAAGAGTAAGAACTTGAAACAAGATGAAGACACGCTCGATACCTGGTTTTCATCGGGGCTTTGGACTTTTTCTACCCTTGGATGGCCGGAAAAAACGGCGGATTTTAAGAAATTTCATCCAACTTCGGTACTCGAAACTGGCTATGACATCCTGTTTTTCTGGGTGGCTCGCATGATAATCATGACGACTTATGCCACAGGTGAAATTCCTTTTGAAAAGGTTTATTTGCATGGGCTTATTCGCGATAAAGAAGGGCGAAAGATGAGTAAATCATTGGGGAATGGGATTGATCCGATAGAGATGATAGAGAAATTTGGCACCGACGCTCTGCGTATGAGCATGGTGATCGGGAATACTCCCGGTAACGACATGAGGCTGTACGAAGAGAAGATTATGGCTTACCGAAACTTTACCAACAAACTGTGGAATGCGAGCCGCTTTGTGATTGGAATATTCGAAGAAAAAGGTATCAAAAAAGCCCCTGAACTGGATCTTGGTAGTTTGTCGGATGCGGATGAGTGGATTTTGAGTAAGACCTACTCAACCATCAGTGCTGTTGATGATGCCCTGATGAATTATCGGATCAGTGAAGCCGGGCAACTTTTGTATGACTTTTTGTGGAATGATTTCTGTGACTGGTACTTGGAGCTTTCTAAGGGTGATAAACAGAATATAGCCGTCTTGTACCATGTACTTTCGACCACTCTCAAGCTCCTTCACCCGATTATTCCGTTTGTGACGGAGCAGATTTGGACGGAATTACCTGGCAGTTCGGGTATGCTGATTACAGAACCCTACCCGGAACCGCTTGATAGAGATTTTGATGCTGATTCGATTGATCTGGTTACTGAAGTTATCAGTGCCATTCGCCGAATGCGGGCTGAAAACAAAATTCAGGCAGCTGATAAGATTCCTGTGGTTTTATACGGACACAAAGAGATGCATGCATTGGAGAAAAATATGGCAGAACTTGTTAGACTGGCGAGAATCAGTGAATTGACGCTAAAAGATGATGGGCCGAAGCTTCCGGGTGCCGCCACTGATGTTGCTGCCGGAGTCGATATTTTGATTCCATTAGCTGGCTTGGTCGACACCGAAAAGGAGAAGATAAGACTTAAGAAGGAGATCGACAATTTGGCCAAATATATCGCTACATTAAGCGGAAAACTGTCGAACAAAAATTTTGTTCAAAACGCTCCAAAAGCAGTGGTTGAAGGTGAGCAAAAGAAACTGGCTGACGCCGAGGTTCGAATGAATAAGATGAAGGAGCAGGTGGACAATCTTTAAATAATGTGATATAATGCGATTATAACTAAGATTCCACTGTGGTTGATAAGCAAGCTTCAATAGAATGGGGAGAGAGACCTAGCAAGCGTGAGCTTGGTGTTTTAAAATCACGCTTCAGTGTCCTGCAGGTTTTGACTCTAGCTGGAGCCATATCGTCTACAGCATGTCAAACAAGTAACGAGCCCGTGCCTCAAGCTACTACGAAGCAGGCTACTACATTTTATGAATCTGCAGCTAAACCTTCTAAGGCTAGGTTACCTGAAAGGACTGAAAAAGTTGAGATTGAGGGTAATTTGAAGGTTGGCAAGGTTACCCATATTCGCCAGTTCCATAAAAGACCTGAGTTTAATGATGAACAACTGTTGGCGGTTGGAGAATATCAATTTAAGATTCTTCAAGAGTTGGAATCTAAGCATGCAAAACATGTATTCGTTGAGTCTCTATATGAGGATTTTCCCCCTGATCATCCTGAGCGAAAAAAAGGTATGCATAGCCAAGTTGCCTCCCTCTTTCCTAAAGGTGCTCCTGATAAACCTAGTGATCTACAAAAATTGTTCTTGGCGACGTTTGGAGCCGATAGAATATATGCATATTTAAATGATGATGTTTATTTGCACAAAACATTGACCAAAGAGGAGTCCATCAAGATTGATTCAGCGATTAGTCAAAATCGTCCCGATGCCGTTACATTGATGCTTGATGAAAGGGAAAGGTTGGCCAGTAGAGAAGTGTCAAACTTTTTGGCCAAAAATCCAGGTGCCAAGGTCACTTTGGTATATGGTGGTTTTCATGATTTTGCAGATGATTTTTCCTCGGACAACCCACCACAGCTAGTGTCTGTGGATTTTGGGCCTAATCATCCACAAAAGAAACAAGAATCTCTTGAATTGTCATTGGCGGATATCCGAAAGGTAGAAAAAATTCAGGATTCGGAATTTCAACACATTAAAGATGAAGAGACTCAATTAGCTGCATTGAAAAAGCTGGAATTGGATCATGTGTTTTTTAAAGA
>JAJDCF010000014.1 GCA_029260955.1 Patescibacteria group bacterium
AGACCCCCATGGCCTTAATTCAGCATCTCCCTTCCGTAGTGTTACCTCCACAAAACATCGCTTACCATAAAAGGGGTAAGCTTTTGTGATGTGAGTATTTCGTATAAGATCTAGTTGTAGGCCATATTTCTTTTTGTTACAATCAGGCCTTATAGAATAAGCGATAAAACTATGAAAGCGTTAGTTGTGGAAACCAAAGACAATCCCTGTTTGCCGTGGGTGCGCAGTCTTCACTTGCCAGATGGTAATGACCATTTGGCCATTCATAGGGCATGTGAAAAGCTATTCGCAACAGTTGAGAGTCCAATGTTTGCGATAAGGATTCCAGGAACAGTTGAAGTTCCTGATGATTTAGTCATTGCGGTACGGGAATATATTCAGAATCGAGTTGCAATTCCATTATCTATTGATGAATTTAATGGCTTGATCAGCAGTGTTTGAAACACAACCTACAACAGCCCTCTTAATAGATCATCAAAAAAGCCCCACCAATTACGGTAGGGCTTTTTAGTTTTAAGCTTTTAGCTTTAGTCCTGCTTAGGCTGAGGAATTCCCTTCATGCTCAGCTTGAAGCGGCCTTGTCGTTCGTCGACAGCTAGTAGTTTCACGTTTACGATCTGGCCTTCGCTAATGATGCTATTCACATCTTTCACGAACTCATCAGCGATTTCTGACACATGGATCATTCCTTCCTTGCCTGGCATGAACTCACAAATGGCACCAAATTCAAGTACCTTAGTTACCTTAGCGTTCTCGTATAGCTTACCAACTTCCGGGTCAGCAGTGATTTGCTCTACCCAGGTCTTGGCCTTAGCGGCTGACTCACCGTTAAGCGAGGTAATAACCACAGAACCGTCATCTTCGATGTCGATTGATTCAACACCGGTTTCTGCGATTATCTTGTTGATCATTTCTCCTCCTGGGCCAATGATGAAGCGGATCTTTTCTGGATTAACCATCATAGAAAGTAATCTTGGAGCAAATTCGGACATTTCGGCTGGTTTGCTGATGATAGCGTCCATCGAATCAAGAATCGATATGCGGCCCACTTTTGCAGCAGCAAGAGCTTCTGAGAATATATTGTCATTAAGACTCTTGAGCTTGATATCCATTTGGATACAGGTAATACCCTTGCGAGTACCAGTTACCTTAAAATCCATGTCTCCACCAAAATCTTCTTCGTCTTGTAGGTCAGTCAAAATCTTGTAGTTGCTTGGATTGTCGTGATCAGTCATAAGACCCCTCGCGATTCCTCCCACAGCTGCCTTTAGAGGCACACCGGCGTCCATCAAAGCTAGACTTGAGCCACAAGTGGCTGCCATAGAGCTGGACCCGTTAGAGGCCAGTATTTCGGTTACAGTACGAATGGTGTAAGGGAAGTCTTCCTTGGATGGTAGAACAGGCATGAGCGCCTTTTCGGCGAGAGCTCCGTGTCCGATTTCACGATTACCGGTGAATAGACGACCAGAAGTTTCACCAACAGAAAATGGCGGGAAGTTGTAGTGGTGGAAGTAGTGCTTCTTCTCTTCACCTTCAATTCCATCGATCAACTGAGCATCTCCCGGGCTTCCAAGGGTACAAATAGTTAGCCCCTGAGTTTCTCCACGATTGAAGACAGCAGAACCATGAGTTCTTGGTAATAGTCCAGCTTCTACGCTTACAGGGCGAATTTCGTCCATTTTGCGTCCGCCAATACGTTTGTCGTTTTCCAGAATGTTCTTACGAACGGTTGTTTTAACAAGTTTATCAACAGCAGACTGCACCTGACCTAGTTCCTCTTCAGTAACTTTATCAGTAAAGTGCTCTTTAACTTCTGCTCCGAGCTCTTGGAAGTAACCGTAACGTTCTAGCTTTTGAGTCTTGGTAGCTAAAGCGTCCATTACTTTGTCGGCATAGTTGCTATTTACGTAGTCGATGATCTCCTGATTTGACTCTGGAGCTTCAAAAACGAACTTTTCTTTACCGATTTCATCCTGAATACCCTTAATGAAGATAGCGACCTCGTTAGCGGACTTCTTACCCATCATGATAGCCTCGTACATCACATCTTCAGTGACTTCGTTGGCACCGGCTTCAATCATTACAACGTTACCAGTGGTGGCAGAAACTATCAGGTCAAGGTCAGAGGTTTCACGTTGTTGGTGAGTGGGGTGTAGCATGAGTTTTCCTTCGATCAGACCCACACGTACGGTAGCAGTAGGGCCTTCAAAAGGAGCATCAGAAAGAGAAAGCGCTATAGAACCAGCAATGGTTGCAACCATGTCGTGTTCATTTTCTATGTCATATGACAGTGTGGTAAGCATTACCTGAATGTCACGGTGAAATCCTTTTGGGAAAAGCGGGCGATAAGTACGATCAGCCACTCTGGCCATAAGTACTTTGTCGTCACTAGGGCGGGTTTCACGCTTAATGAAGCGAGATCCCTTAATTTTACCTGAGGCGTACATCTTCTCTTGGTAGTTCACCATAAGAGGTAAGAAGTTTACCCCGTCACGAGCACGCTTGCTCATAACAGCCGTTGCTAAAATAACCGTATCGCCGTAACGAACGGTGCAGCTTCCACTAGCAAGTTTAGCTAGTCTACCTGTCTCAACAATGAGCTCTTTGTCGCCGAGCATCATTTTATAAGTTTTGGGTTCCATAATAAAATAGAATTAATAGAAATATATTTATTCTGGAACCTATGAAAGTTTCAAGTGGTTAGCCCCGACCTATCGGGATTACTCATTTGAAACTTTCTTTCATGATTCCAGCTTATTTACGTAGTTTAAGTCCTTTGATTACTTCTTCGTATACTTCCGGCTTGGAATTCTTGAGGTAATTCAAAAGTTTTCGCCTTTTACCTACCATGAGTAGTAGACCGCGGCGAGAGTGGTTATCCTTTTTATGCTCCTTCAGATGACCAGTTAATTCATTAATGCGCTTTGTCAGAATTGCAATCTGTACTTGAGCAGATCCGGTGTCCTTGTCGTGCTTTGCGTAGGTTTTAATGACCTTCTTCTTAATATCGTGTTTTGTAGCAGGTTCTTTCTTTTTCGTGCTTGTCTTAATGTATTTGGAGGAATAATAAAAAGTTAACAGAGAAATTTTATCAGAAATCTGTTACTTCTGCAAGTCAAAGTGCTTTAGAGCCATTTCTTTAGTTTGAAAATGGCAAATAGTGCTATTCCAACAATCCCCATTATGGCAATGATGGACCAAAAATGCCCTGCATTACTCATAGCTTCTACAAAAGGGAGCTGTACATTCATACCAAAAAGCCCTGTCAAAAAGGTAAGTGGCAACATGATGGCTGAAAACACCGTTAAAGTGCGCATTGTCAGGTTAATGTTGTGAGAAAGCAGTGATTCATTGGTATCTTCCAGTGATTCGATGATTTCTTTTTGAGTTCCCAGAATATTCCACAGGCTTTCAATCTGGTCTACTATGTCGTCAAAATAAATAACAAGATCTTCTGGCAGGAAGCGCTTTTGCTTGTGCTCTAGTGCAGCAATTACGGATCTTTGCGGAAGTAAAATCTTACGCAGAGTAATAACGTTCTTTTTTAAGATCATTATGTTAAATAGCTCGTCCTTAGCCCTCATAGACTCAAATATTTTTTCTTCAATTTTCTTGGTAGAGATCTGAATTTTATCAGTTATAGGAAAGATGGCATTAAAAAGCACGCTGATAATTTCGTAAAGCAGGTAGCCTGTACCTTGTTTTTCACCAAAGAATATTTTTTTGGATTTTATGGAGGACTGGCAAGCTTCCGCGATCTCATTCAAGGCCTTAAGCTTACCTTTGTGCACAGTAATCAGGTAATCCTGGCCGATAAATATATTTAGTTGCTCGGTGTCGAAACGATGATGCTTCTTGTTGTAAACCGGAAATTGCAGAATAATAAATAGATATTTGTCATATTCGTCAATTTTGGGTCTTTCTGTCTCCTGCAGGCAGTCTTCTAAATCAAGTTCGTGAAAACGATACTTTTTTGCCAGCTTTACCAAGTCTTCATTGCTTGGATCTACCAGATTTATCCACTTATTTTTCTTGTATTTAATTTCTTGCAAGAATGGGGTGGGTTAGCGTTTCTTTTTGGGTAAATATTTGTGCTTCACAGCATTGCTTTTCATCCTTTTTTTCCTTTTTCTATATGCCTTTCTGTAGCCAAATGCTAGTGAAAGAAAGGTGTACAAAAAGAAGGCCAGTACTACGAACCACCAAAGGCGCATTGAAAGGAAGGGGATGCCTTGTTCACGGAAAAGCAATAAAAGAAGTACTAGAAAGCCGTATAGCCTTAGTCTTCCTGGGTAAATTTTAATAATTTTCTTGGCAATGGCGTCCTTTAGGTACTTTTTTCGATAAATTCCCAGGGCAAAACCACATAAAATTAACAAGGCACCAATCAAAAGGGTCAGTTTGGTGTACTGAAAATTAGGATTTGGGAGTGGGGTGAGATAGTACTGAAGAGTTAGAAAACGTTCCATGACTTAGATGGTTAAGATTCAGAAGATTTTTTGTTACTGCGTTTTGATTTTTTTTCGGCTTTGTGTTCCTTGCCACAAAAGGGGCAAATATTCCAAACGTTTGGAAAGGTTTTTTTGCATTTTGAGCAGGATTTTTTTAGACTTTCGCCGCAATTGGGACAATAGCTGTAATCCTTGTCGGCTGGGGTAAGGCATTTGTCGCAAGTATTAAGCTCAGACTGACTTTCTCCCTCCATCATGTTTCTTTCGAGTTCTTCGTAGTAACGTTCAGTGCGGGTTTTACCAGGTCTTACGATTAAATACAAAAGAACACCAAGGATTGGCACAATAATGACCAGTAAGATCGAAAAGGCCTGGAATAGAATGCTTTTACTTCTTTGTAAGACATCTCTGGTTACCCATATAATGATTGCTAGCCAAAGTAGAGAGAAATAAGCCAGAACAGCTATTTTGACTGTACCGAACGTATCTGAGCTAAGAAAATCGATGGCTTGAGTTAGCAAAGGAGGCATAAGGATTTGGTTATGAGGTGATATGTGTTTTGTGTGTGCAGTGTATATAACCCACGAAGGCTAATGCTGCCAGAACGCCGTAAGAGATTTTAACATAAATTGAGGGTGATCCGTGAAGAAAATCTATTCCAAGCATTCCCAATGAGTAAATCATGAGTGCTCTGGCTCCTACAACTCCCGAAAGATGAATACGTTTACTCTGCTTTACGCTGTATGCGAGCAGAATAGCGGTTAGCAGCGCTGCATAAAGCTGCGTGGGGTGTATTGGTGAAACGAAGGGTATATTAGTGGCCTCAAACGATATGCCCCATGGCAGACTGGTTGGTAGGCCATAATTCTTGCCTGCGAAGAAGTATCCAATATGTACGAAAATAAGCATACCGAGCGATGACAGAAAGAAGGTATCAAACCAGGCCCAAAAATCCTCTTTATTTTTACGAGCGGCAAAGTAAAGTGTTGCAATAGCAGCAGCTAACATACCAAAAAAGCTGAATTTTAAATCCCATATGTAGATCACTGAAAGAAAATTGTGTTTAAAC
Source organism: Patescibacteria group bacterium (assembly GCA_029260955.1). Taxonomy (GTDB): domain Bacteria; phylum Patescibacteriota; class Gracilibacteria; order UM-FILTER-43-11; family UM-FILTER-43-11; genus JAFGTE01. The sequence continues at coordinate 5,521 of JAJDCF010000014.1, forward strand.
TCAGAAAGATTACTGATTACGTAAACCAGTCGACCTCCTAGAAGTGCAGCAACAATGACATGAGCCAAATACTCCGTTACAAAGGCAAGGTTCATTTTATGCTTGTTGACGTAGCGGATCACAAAAGTTCCGGTAAAAAGAAAGCCTAAGGCTAGCAAAATATTAAGAGTGCGCACGGTAACGAGAGAGTTCTGAAAGAGAATTTCAAGCATATAAAAGAGTTGTGAGTGTTGGGTGAGTGTTGAATATAAAAACTACCTAATTTCCTGGGAGCTAGTAAGGCCGCCACTGGAACTAAAGCCAGGAGGTACAGGGCGGTTATCCCTTTCGATAAAGAAGGTATCAAGGGATTTTGAATTTGCTACATCAATAGTATTGCCCGCATTTAGATCAATAGTGGTTGGTAGAGTTGCTGGTGTACAGGCGATGGATGGTAATAATACGCAATATCCACCGCCACTAAAGAACGTGCCAGGTGAGGTATAGTCAACATTTGCCGGATCAGCATGAATCGTAGAAAAGCGCCTAATAAAATCAAAATCGTAAGCCTGAGCGCATCCTACTTTATCGATAACTCCTGAACCGTTATCCCATGGGGAGCAGTCGGCACCAACAGGGGTCACTTTTTTAGGCGCGCCTCCGATCGTGTTTTTAGAGGCAATACTACCTTGCCAGTAAAGCTGGTTCTTTAGTTGATTGCTATTGCCTCCCGCGGCTCCGTAGTAGAATGTTGCACCTGAATCAGGACTGGAACGAACACTTCCTTCGGCATAAAGAAGGCCGACAACGTTGGTTACACTAGGGTGAATAAAGACTTCTCCGCCGTCTCCGTTGGAATCTTTCATTACAATTATTCCAAGTGAGTTATCTTGGTCGTCATATATTAAGTTCGCGCCTATATTTAGATTAATACCTTCAAGAATAATGGTGTATTTGTAGCCGGCAGGCACTGTTATAAGATCAGCAACATTTTCAAGGCTCAAAGTACTATTTAGCCCAAGGTCAAAATAGGCAGTGTATGTATTTTTGTTGTCATCAATAGTAACACAAGGGCCGCTTGTAGGCAGATCTCCAAGTGTGGCAGGGCCGTTACATGAATCAAAATTTCTGGTGAGTACTGCTACATTCTTGCGAATCTCTTTTCGAAGATCGGCAGAAGAAGTGGTAGTGATTGTTTCAAGGTCGCGGCCTGTTTCGAATACCTGACCTCCACTTACTGTACCGCTGGTCGATAGACCGACTGATTTAACCTCAATTCCATCGATATATTTTGTCGCGGGATAGAGTGCTGATAGGTGGGCATATGGGGCAGGAGCAGGATGACCAATATATTGAGTTATTCCGAAGTTTATTTGAGCGTCTACCGTTTCGCCAATGTATTGCGATGGAGTGAAAGCGAAGGAAAATGTATCAGTTTTGCCCAATGGAGTAGATACATCAATACTAAATGGATCGCTTCGATCAAGATCAACTTCTGGGCATGTAACTAGGGGGTCTGTTTGACATTCATGAGTTGGCTCCACGTAAAGGTCTCCACTGATTTTATAAATGCCATCAGCGTCCAAGTCAGAGCCAAAACTATAAGATGGATCATGGTAGTTTTGCTCTGGATTGTGAAACATATTATCATTTGAAATTCCAGCACCCTGAAATAGGGAATAGCGCGTTTCTCCACTGTCTGGATCCGTCTGACCTGGTGCATCAGTTGGAATGGAACTAAGATTAATACTGCCTATCTCTAGCAATGCTTCACCGATTCCAGCGCTTACGTCTTTTAGCGACAGAATATGATCAAGATTATATGCATTTAAAACAATATTGCTATTGTTAACTAATTCGTAAGTAGCTTCGGCAGGCGTACTGATCACGATGAATGGAACATCAAGCTCTCCACTTGTTACCTCAAGAACAGGATCAAATTCAAAAATATGCGGCAGGCCTGCAATTGAAACAGAGCCAGAGGTACCAAGAACTACTGTGTCAGAAACAGCTGGTATACCAGGTTGGCTAGGTGAAACGGCGGGTAGTGCAAGATCTGTAGCTGTTGTTTCTACATTGCCTACTACAAGTGAGTTGCCTAATGGGCTTGATGGAGCATAGCCAATAACGTCGACTATATAGTTGCTGTTAACTAGAGTAGGTCTGGATGCGCCATCTGGTGGATATTGGAATGGAGTTACAGGATCTGCAAAAAGACTGCTCCAGGAACCGTACTTTGTACCTTCAATGTCGACTGGAATATTATTGCCCAGAATAACGTCACGAGTCCAATCCAAGCTGTCAAAATAGTATTCACTTGAATCAAAATCATAGAGTAGCTCGACGTCACGTACCCATAGGTCTGAATCGGGCTCAGGTATTACTACGGGAGTTATTGCTGACTTAATAGGCATAATAGAGTTACCGGCTACGTCCATTAATCTTAAGGCTAATCTGATTGTCTCACTACCGTCAGCAATGGGTTTTGCAGAAGAGTAAACATTAAGATTTGAAAAATAAGGAATAAGCTCACCTGCTTTTACGTATAGATTTACTGGATTAGGGTCATAAATATTAGGCGCGGGAGAGAGAAGGTTTACTCCATCGTCATTTACAGCTATTAATGCCCCTTCTGGTCCAAAGTAGTGGCCAAAGCCTGATGCGTTGTAAAGGACTCCTCCCAAAGTGTATCTACAAAAGCCGTTAGTGGGGGCTCCGATTCTTCCAATCGCTGGAATAGTAAGGTTAGCTTCGCCTGTATTGCCATGGCTGATTACTAGATTGCCATTTGTTTGCGCGGTAGGAACCACGCATGGTGACGGGTCGATTGAGGTTACTGTAATAGTACTTTTATGCGGGGCTACAAGGTTTACATATGAGTCATTTTCGTCAGCAAACTCCAACCAGTCGATGTTGCCAAATGTGTCGTCGGTGCTAATCCATGCAGGTTCAATACCTTTGTATACAGGCGGAGTTAGGTCGGGAAACCACTCCGTAAATGCGCCTGCAAACTCAGTTTCACCGCTCTCCGGGCCAAACTTGATCCATCCAAGGTGCTCACTCCAGGCATTACCCTTAAATGGTTGACCGTTTGGATTGTTGACCCTGTCAAAAACACAGACATTATCAACTCCGTCCCAGTTACAATAGGTATCAGAATCATCTAAAACATTCGTACAGGCGTTTTGGTCGGCTTTTTGTGGGCAAAAATCAATATATACCCCCCAATCATCGTTGTCTTGGGTGCCTACCCTTGGTATCTGGCCAAATTCATCGATGTCACAGCTGCTTCCTGTCCATTTACAGTAGTTCACAGCAGGGCCTGTGGTACATTGCGTCTGATCCTTTGTGGTGCAAGCCGATAGCGACACCCATCCGTATTTTTCTCCCCATATAAAGCCGCTTAGATTTCCGTTGTATGTAGCCTTTGCTAAATATTCATCAGGAAAGTTGCCAGCTCCCATGCCTGGTGTATTTCGTATATCCATTCCGTCCCATACGGTCCATCCAATTTTGTCCGCCCAAGAGAATCCCTCAAATAAGCAGGTTTGTGCAGAGTTGTCACAATTTTCACTCATGTTTAGGTCTTCGATAGTCACGCCGTAACCCACATCGCCCATATTCATTGTGCTTACCAGCCCGTTATATGCGTCGCCAGTAATATCCGTTTTGGCATGAGCAGATGACGCTAAAGATAGTGTAAGCAATATACCTATGATGAAGATTCTACTCTTCATGAGCTAAAAAGTTTGGATTAGGAATTGAAGCAAAATTGCTTTAGTTCATTATCAGAAATCTGGTTACAAAGGTCCTTGTCACGTGAAGCAAGAGACTGCCTTAAATAGTACTCATTAATCTTGTCACCTTGCTCCTTGTGGCATTCATCTGCCGCTGACTCACTACTCACTTTGTCGCAATGGCTCAAATCTTTTTCATCAAAAGCTAGTCGGGGATAGATAGCGTCTTTGCATTTGGTGGATTTTGGTCCCGCGAGACTATCACATAGTTGGACAACTTCTTTAAGCTCTTTTGTGTCAGTTGCATTCTTAGCTGCTTGTTTGCTTTGTTCAATAGCTGCAATGTTACTGGTGACTGTTTTCTTACACTGATTAGAAAGATAGGAATCAGAAATGCTGTCGCAACTTTCGATGTTTAATGTTTTTGCACTACTCTTTAAATAATAATTATCTTCGCACTGCTGCCTTAATGCATCGGAGGCTATTACGGTGCAATCATCAGCGCTTTTTGCGCTGTGACTCACAATCATCTGCATTTGATCAAGACACATTTGCTTTAAATCGGGGGCAGTTATTTTCTCGCAGAGTGAGACATCTCTTTGATCTATAGCCTTATTAAGGTAAATTTTGTCATAGCATTGGGTTTTTAATATTTCGCTGTGCAATTCATCACACTGTTTTTCGTCATCGTTATTCAGTATTGTTGCATAATTTATATTATCCTCACATTGTTGGCGCATTTCCTCATTCCAGGTGATTTTTTCGCAATCAGATATATTCCCGGTATTCAGAGCTTCGACCATGGCATCTGCATCGCCTGACGCCTTTTCTTGCAGGCTGGGTTCAACTGGTTTGGCAAACCCTTTCGGTTTACTCGGCACTTTTACTACCGCTACTGGTATCTTTGGTGTCGGCTGCTCTTGCTGAGGTATTCGTCCTCTAAAAAAAACAAGTCCCGAAAGGGCAATTATAACGAGCAGTCCTGGGATGAGCCAGATTCTTAATCTGTTCATATATTTTGCTTCCTAATAGATTGATTCACTCTTGTGAATACTAGCAAAAACCTTGCTCAAAATAAATTGACACATATGCTCGGATTGGGTGCGCCATACTAAAAGTTTACGACTATTAGGGTGTATCCCCCAAAGCACAAAAAAAATAGAAAAAGTGAGCCAAGAAAATTTGATCGAAAAAACTTTATTTTAAGCGTGAAGGCAAGGTGTGCAATGACAAGGAAAATACTTATATTGATGATTAGCGGACTGGCTATAGTTTTTAGTACAAGCTCCTGAGACAGGCCTACATTTTTTTCAATCGCGAAGCTGACCATGAAAAAGTAAGCAATATAAAAAAATAGCAACCAGCCTGCGAAGCTATCTAGTTCCATAAAAAATGCTACGAAATCCTTTCTTTCCACAGGTATTGTGTCTATTGAATCGGTGGTAGTATCAGCAGGCGTAGACTGCCTCTCTATTCTGTCCACCAGCTTTTTAGTTTTTGACTGCTTTCGATACTCCTTCCATTTTGTGAATGCCTTAGCTATGTCTTGCTTCCTTGCTCGGCGAAGAATTACATTTGGCGCACTGATGAAGGAAAAGAATTTTGAAAAAATCCTAAATATGCTTGGTGCTTCATCTCCATTCTTGCCTTTAAGGCCTCTGCTTAATTTTGCAAGCCAGCGAGCTCGACGCTTTTTGATCCTACTAGCCATGTTCTGATCAATTTTGTCTGCCCCTTTTCGGTTGAAGACTTTCTTGATCTTAGAAAAAACCTGCTGGGTCCTTTCGAAGCGTGCCAACTTTTTTTGCAGACTGTGAAGTTGCTGGAATTGAAAGCTATTTGCAACAAAGCCGCTACCTTTCAGTTTAGAGACAGTACTACTGTATTCGGAATCTTCTGTCACATCTTTTCCCAATTTGTCTGGATTGGATACTAGCTCGTAGAGCTCATTGCAGATTTTTGTTATGTGCTTTAAATTGTTACTCGATCTTATTCTTTCAAGCTCATTGAGCGTATTCTGAATTTCTTTGAGAAATGCTTCTGAATAATTGTCAGGGTGATTTTTCAATATCATCTTAGTGTTGATGATGAACTGATCCATCTCTGCAATTATATCCTGGCTTATTTTTTCGCCATCTTCCTCTTCACTTTTTGCCTCAGCTGCTGATTTGTTTGTAAGGTCGATGCCTTCATCCTCCATCTGATGCTTCCATTCTTCAAATTTCTCCTTTGAACTATCGGCAGCTGGATTGGTAGAACTTTGCGGATACAAATCAACAACATCAAAACGATACTCCGTTAACAATCTTCTGTAGGCCGAGTTTGCATCTTTAGCATCGATAGTTCCATTCACTTCCTTAGCCTGAGTGTCTTTGGCAATAAAATAGAATGTTACAATGCCTCCCTGGGTACTTGCCTGAACTTTACTTTGGCTTTCAGCAACCGCTGCCTCTTGGGCTGAAACTTCGCTTATACCAACCACAGATAAGCCCATTTTGTGCAGTTCTTCACGTGCAGCATCAATAGACTCGGCATCTAAGACTCCTTCGAGTTTTTGGTTGCTTGCTCCTAGTGCGGTATACTTGAACTTCATTTTATTTCTATTTAAAGGAATTTTACCACAGCTAGAGCTTATTATGCAACAAGAGTATAGTCACAATATGAGTTATGCAAAAGTCAGTATCCTAAAACGTCCGGGCGAGTTTGATCAGCCACTTACCTACAAGATTCCAACGGCCTTGAGTCAAAAGTGCTCTGTGGGGCAGGGGGTGAGTGTTGAGCTACGCAGTCAAATGACCAGAGGCATTGTTATTTCGCTTGAATCAAAACTTTCCGAAAGTGTTGAAAATGTGAAGGAAGTTCAGGATTTTTTGCCGGATTTGTTTTTGGAGTCCGAAACGATTGAGCTAGCTAAACGAATCGCAGATTATTATCAGTGCTCACTACTTCGTGCTCTCAAACTTTTTGTTCCCAGAACGCTGTGGCAAGGTAAAGGTAAGCGTACGCTGGCTAAAATAGAAAAGGAGGACTACAAAAAAGCTGATCCAAAGATGTTTCCACTGGCGCCTCTTGAGCATGAGCTTACAGCAGAACAGAGCAAAGCGCTCAAAACAATTGCCTCAGAGGAAAGGCCGATTTTGCTTCATGGTGTGACTGGCTCCGGTAAGACAGAAATTTACCTTCGCATGATTCTGGAGGCCGTCAAAAAAGGTCAGCAGGCTATTTTGCTTGTGCCCGAAATTGCTTTGACCCCACAGATGATCGAGTATTTTCAGCGCTATTTTGGCCCTTATTTGGCCTTACTTCATTCTAAACTTTCTGATGGTCAGAAGCTGCATGAGTGGTTCAAAATCAAGAGTGGTTATGCGCCACTAGTCATTGGTTCACGTTCGGCCATATTTGCACCCGTAAAGAATCTTGGCGTACTCATTTTGGATGAGGAGCATGAATGGACCTACAAGCAGGAATCTTCGCCTTACTACGAAACACATCGAGTTGCCGAGATGATGAAAGAGATGACAGGTTGCCAGATTATTCTTGGAACAGCCACACCCCGACTTGAAAGCTTTTATAAAGCGGAAGTAGGGGATTATGCTCATATAAAATTACCCAACCGAATTAATTCCTTTGCGTTGCCCAAAGTCGAGGTGGTGGACTTGCGCGATGAGTTTAAACGAAAGAATTTCAGTATTTTTTCACATGCCCTGTTTTCCAAAATTCAAGATCGCCTAAAAAAGAAGGAACAGATCATTCTTTTTGTGAATCAGCGTGGAATGGCAAGAGCCGTTGTTTGCCGCGATTGTGGCCTGTCACTCAATTGTCCGGAGTGCGAGGTTAGCTTAAAGCTGCATGGGGGAACTTATGGAGGTGCGCAATACATGCTCTGCCATTATTGTTCGTATAGGTGCGAGCCGCAACTTACTTGCCCTCATTGCAGTTCATCCAATATTCGCCATGCGGGCCTTGGAACCGAGCGAGTTGAGGAGGAGCTTTCTAAGGCATTCCCCGATGCTAGAGTCGTTAGGGCCGATAAAGACACGACATCTAACAAGCTAGGCTTTGAGCCCATTTACGGAGCTTTTAAAAAACGTGAATACGATATTCTCGTGGGCACTCAAATGGTGGCCAAAGGTCTGGATTTTCCGAATGTTACCTTGATTGGCATAATGCTGGCCGACATTGGTCTTCATGTGCCGGATTTTCGCAGTCATGAGCGCCTGTTTCACATAATAACTCAGGTGTCCGGGCGTGCTGGCCGAGGAAAGGCTAAGGGCGAGGTTGTTTTGCAGACATACCAGCCTGAACACCATGCTATTCGTATGGCGGCTGATTATGCTTACGATGAGTTTGCGGCAAAGGAGCTTAATTTTAGAAAGCGCCTTAAATACCCGCCCTTTTCTCACTTGATCAAGTTTGTTGTGACGGGTTTTGACCTGGAAAAGCTAAAGAAACATGTTCAATTAGAGCAAGAGGTCCTGGAAGATATTTTTAAAGTGAATAAGCTGCCTGTAACCATTACCTCGGCTCCTGCCATGATGTCAAAGATAGGTAAGAACTACTATTATCATGTACTTTTAAGAAGCCCAGATCCTCATTTAATATTCAACCATTGGAAGCCACCAAGAGGATGGAGGATCGATATTGACCCGGTTAATACTGTTTAAATTCTGGTGACGATATTGGCTAGGATTTCTTGGAACCTATCTTCACTCATTTGGCTAAACATGGTGCTGATTATCAGATCCAAGTTGTTGTATATTTGGTCAATCACTGTTACTTGCCCAAGCTCTGCGGCTAGCGATGGGTAACGTTGTATTAAGTGATCCCTTGCTTGAATACCTAGCTCTTGTTTTCTCGTATCGCCTCTGGCTTCTTGTCCTCTTAGCATGCCGAAAAAATCTGCATCAATTTCAAAAAGAAATTGTTGGGTTATTTCGCGGTGTTGTCTGGTGTTTGCATCATGGTGATTACCCACTTTTCGTTCACGAGGCATATCTTGATTCATTGCTTCGTTTGATCTCGTATTGATATCCTTTTCACCGCTTAAATAGGCCGTTCCATCTAGCATACCTTCTGACATCGCGATCCAGCCGGCCATACGGGCGAAGTTCTTCTTGTTAGCATACTGCGGATTTTTGGCATTTTCTTCAAGCCACTGAACTGCTCCAACGTAGGCGTTACTCACACCTGTAATTTTTGTTTCGGTCTGCCCGGATCTACCCGATAGGAAGCTTTTAGCCGTGTTTGCATCACCTAAACAAGCAATACTGCGTCCCCAGTCATGATCCCATCCACGTTCATTCACAGATTTCTTTACACGCTCTATGACCTGGTTGTTGTTTTGAACCACCGTCCAGTACCAGTTTTTAAATTCATCCCCAAATCCGTCCTCTGAAATGCTACCTTTTTCGAAGTCTCTGCCAAAGTTTTGTTCTGCGTATCTCTTCCAGTCGGCTGTGGTCATGGGGGGTGACAGAGTAGAGAACCAGTCAATTGATGGCCATACGTTTAGGTGTTCGCCAAGCGCTAATCCGCGATCAGGCGCTAAAAGACCTCTGGCCATTCCTGATATCAAATGAAACATTACGTTTTCCGCATATGATTTTCCGTTCTTAATACCATATTCCAGAATGGACTCATATTGCATGGGATCTACATGTTCACCTTCTCTAGCTTGTGCCAGGAGCTCATCCAGTCTTTCAGTTAATACATTCTGGGTTCTATTGTTTTCTGTGTCATATTTCCCTTTCTCGCTTTGGTAAGCGCTTTCCTGATCTCGCACTAGGCTGGGAAATTCATCAAAGTCGTAGATTTCACCCAGAGCCCTGTGTAATTTTTGTCTTAGTAGAATTGGATTGTGGTGTAGAATCTGGTCGCCTGGTTTAAGTAAAACGCTGGACTGAAGATTGTTCAGTACTTTCCATAAATTTTCATTTCGCAAATTGAAACGGCCCTTTTTTGCCAAAATTCTCAGAATGGCTTTGAGCTGATCCTTGCCGGGAAAGGTGCTGTTGGCGATGCTTTCCAGTTCTTCTTCTAGTTGCCAGGCATCCAGGTTTTCGTATCTGCTCTGCCATTCTTGCACCTCATCTGCTTCCGCCTTTTGCTCTCTGGCTCTGGCTTCACGTCCCATATCGGTGTTACCGAATAGTGCCATGCCAATTTTGGCAGCATGATCGGCTACGGTTCGGTCGTTTCTTCGACTAATAAATTCATAAACATCGGTACCCATTTGCACGAAGTCTTGCATTGAAAGAAAGGTGGTGTTTAGCCATAGTTTCTGAAGAATGTTCATTTCGGTATTTGGAGACTTGCGTGCGGCCTTCCCAACCTTGTCTTCCACATCACCTAGGTCTTTCGAAATTTTTTCATTGCGACTTGTAATAGCGGCAACAATTACTTCACTATCCTCGTTCCGCAGAAGATCCTCATTAAGATCTTCAGTGGCATCGTTGAAGCCCTTCATAGCGCGAATTAGTTCGGGACCTCCGGTTACTTTGTCAAGATGTTCCGATTTATCCAGCTCTTCCAGTCGCCGCCTGATATGTTCGATTTGCTCCAAATTCTTTTTGTGAACAGCATGCTCCTTGGTTTTTGGGCCGCTGGATGGACCACCTGATCCACCTGAGCCTCCTGATGCATTGCCCCCATAGTCTCCTGCATCTTCATCTGCTCCACCTGAATAACCAAATTTTTCCTTTTCTGACTTGGGGTTTTTATTGTAGTCTTCATATTCGCGAGCTTTATTTGCAATGTTGCCCAGGATTCCTGTTCCAGCACCAAGTATGAGGTTGTGTAGTCTCGCTTTGTTTTTTTGTTTAGTGGTGCCGCGTTCTTCGACAAAGTCTTTATTCAGCTCATTTTGCATGGCGTATATCTCGCTGAGAATGTAATCGTCATGCGAGGGATCGTCTTTCCACTTTCCACCGTCAGGAGCTGTTTTTCCTTCGGCATTCTCCATTTTTACAAAGGCTGCTCTGATCTTTTTCCAGTGATCTGGATCGGCTTCAATATATGCCTTTCTGACATCGTCTCTTATTTTTGAATTCCTTTCGAATTCAACATGAAGTAATTCGTGAGTTACTTGTTTCTTAAGTCCAATAAGATCACCTCCTTTACCAAAAACAGTTTCATCTATGATGATTTTCCATTTGCTGCCTTCCTTCTCAAAAACCATATCTCCTTCCGGAGTGGTCTCTCGGTGTTCCTTTTCAAATTCAGCATGAGACACTAATTCTAAGTGCTCAGCGCCAAGATTGGTTTCTAGAATATGGCGAATATCATCAGGGTTTTTAGCTTTTCCTAGCTCTTTGATTGTTTTGTGGGCCAGCTTTGCATCTTGATTCTCTGGGCTGCGAGCTTCGGCTAGGCTGGCATCCAGGTTTTCAAATATGGCTAATTTTGGAGCTAGGGTATTTAAGTCATTCTTGATGGCGATTAGTTCTTCAGGTCCTATGTCATCCATATTTTCCAGGCGACTGCCAAAGGCTGCCATTTGCTGTCTTATTTCGCCCTCAGGGTCGATAAAGGCGTCCAGAGTATTCAACTCCTTTTTTAGAATTGGTGAAACACCCTCCCATCCTTTCCCCCCCTGTTCAGCTATGGCAATCTCCTTCAGTTCTGCAATTTTTTGAGGTGTTAGATTGTCAATAACAGTACTAAATTTTTTGTAGTTCCATGTGATCTCATTTTGAATGGCAGACCTATTTTCTTCGCCTGCTTCAACCTCTTCGAGACTTGTGGAAAGAGCTAATTTTGTAGACTTAAAGTTTCTGGCTATTCTATTATATATTTTTGGATCGCTATGTTTTTGTTCAATAAGAAGATGCTTTGCTTCTGCAAATTCATCTTCGATGGACTTTATCGTTTCCTCACTAAACATACCGCGCTTTTTGGTGTCAGCTAGTTGTTTTTGGAGTTCGTCGAATTCCTTGGTCAAGTAATCTCGTACTCTTTCTGCTCGAATTCCCTGAGCTTCAATGATAAGTCGCTGGAGCTTTTCGAGAGTACTCGGGTCAACATTGTCAGTAACTGGCCTTGAAGCCTCTTTTCTCTCCTCCAATTTTCTTTGTCCGTGAGTCCAATCAGATCGACCTTTCTTTATTTGTGCTTGGTAGTGGGGGATTAGCGAGTTTATTTGCTTGAGTCTTTGCCTTAGGCGTTCTCTTTCGTCGGTCTCGGCTTCTGCAATCTTGACGTTGATTTCGACTTCTTCATTTTCGAGAGCTTTGATTTCTTGCTCGGTAGACTTCTTACCCTCAAGCCATTTTCTATCAGCATCTTCGAATAGTTTCTCTCTGGTTCTACCCAAAGCATATTGCGCGTTATCGTTGGTGGTCATTTGATCGCTGGCATCTTTAAGCTCCTTTTCCAGTTTGCTATCAACAAACTGCAGCATGTCGGAGTTCATAAAAAGATACATATCGACTTCATCGATCGTGCGATTTGTTAGGCTATTTATGAGACGTTGATCACTTTCAATTTGGTCTACTGCATCATTCAATTCCGTGGCATTTGTCACTGGTTTTTGCCTTTCTGATAAAGCCTTAATGCAGTTTATCCTGTTTGTTTCAAGTTCCTCACGCTTCGCAGTACTCTTTTCTGTTTTCAGAAAGAACTCAATGTCATTGATTCTGTTCTGTAGGCCGTTTAGAAGATCTGGATTGAGGGGTGTAGATGCTGATTCAAGTTGATCCATTTGATCCTCTATGCTTCTTATCTCCTTTTCTATTTCAGCGCGTTTAACCAGATCCTTTTCTGTTTCGAGTCTCGCAACCAAAGCGCCCCAATCTCTTGCCAGGACCGCTTGTGAGCTTTCAGCACTTTCTTCAAGCTTCAGAAATATGAGATTTGTATCCAAAATTGGATTACAGGAATATATCTCTCTGAAACAGTAGCCGATGTTTCTTTTCCAAAAACTCATAAAGGTATAAATAATCTATATATTATACATCAAATCGGGCCACTTTTCAAGGGGGATTTGGCTTCCTGAAGCTAATATTTTATATAAAGAAAGCCAGCCCCGATGGACTGGAAATGATGATGGATGGCCGAGTCGCAAAATGAGTCGTTACTAGCTCACAGCCGTACCGAGTATAGCACCCTATGATTATTTGTCAAGTCGAAGTCCCGAGCCCACCCGAAGGTGAGCTCAGGACGGTTGACTCCGTTCGACTACATGAAGACTGAACAGCGTGAGGGGCGAAGTTCGTCCTTGTTGTACTTGCTGCACTCCTTTTTGGCTCGGTTCTTCACTCGCGACCTGGCTTGGTCGTAGACGCCGAGCATGTGGTTGTAGACGCCGATGAGCAGACCGACGCCCTGCTTCTGTTCCTCGGTCAGTTTTTCGGGCTCGAGGGATAGGCCCACCACGGCGCTGAGCCCGCTCTCGATCTCGGCCTTTATTTCGGGGTCGATCTGGCCACGTAGAATGGCAAGGAGATCCTTCTTGTGTTCCGCCTCGCTCTTGCCTTGGCACTTCGGGTCGTCAGCGTCTTTGCCGAGGCAACCGATTGCTCGCAGGCCGTCATCGATCGCTTTCCAGAGCCGGCCGTAGTTCTCCAGCGCCAGGAACTCGCCCGAAGTGACGAGCGCTTGCTGAGTTATCGCTTTGGCGAGTTCCTCACCCTCACGCACCTGGTCGGCGAGTGCCTCCGGGGGCTTGATGGAGGTGAGGAGTTCGGAATCGTCGTTCAGAGTAGAGGCGGGTATGAAGTCCTCCAGTACGGAGCCACCGAAGGAATCGCACTCGTTGGGTAGGGTGATGAAGGGGGTCATGGGCTTCCGTGTGAAGCACATCTCCACCTTGGCCGCCCACTCTAGGTTGTGTTTGGCGGGTGGTGGCAGCTTGCAGATGTCTTCCTTGGGGAACTTCTGGCAGATTTTTTTCGCTTTTGCGATCTTTTCTGCCTTCTTGGCAGCCTGCATTTCGAGCTCGGCTTGCTGCTTGTAGTGCTTGTAATACTCGACGGGTGCGCTGCCGATGGGGATTCCCAGGACGAGTGCCCACGAGAGCACAAACTGCATGTGCAGCGGGGCTTTCTTGCGCAGCTCGCGAACGGTGTAGTAGGTCAGGACCCCGAGCAGCGCTAGTGCAACGGCGATGTTGACCGAACTGGTCCTCTCGAGGGAGACATTAAAAGACATGACTCCAGTGTGCACAAGGAAGAGCATGGTAGCCGCTACCAAGCCCGTGGCGTTGAGCAAGGTATTGCCCATGAGTTTCTTCAGTTTTGTCTGCATATACTATTCGTTTTCTCGACTGTGTAGTCGAACAGAGGCCTTATCGGACGTAAGACTGATCCCGTAGTGGATCACCTTTCGCCTGAAGTTGGCCTCTGTTCAAATAATGATTTGAATGAGCATTTGGCCTGTGATTCTACAATATATTAGGCTGTAAGTCAAATCTAAAAGGCCTTGCTGCGCTGTAAGGCATTCCATTTTTTCTAAATGTGATAGTCAGACCAGCTTCGAGGCTCGCTGAGTAAAGCGTTTTGCAAAGCCAAAAGTCCCAGTAAGGCACATTTACTTCTTCGTATGCTGATTTCGATTCCTAACATTGCGTAAATTTCTTCTTTTGTGAGCTTAAGAATTTCTTCCTTGGTCATTCCCTCAATTAGGTCGCCAAGCATGTCAGCAGAAGCCATGCTTACGGCACATCCGTTACCGGAAAATGCGTAGCCTGTTACTTTGTCACCTTCTATTTTTAGACTGAGCTCTACTTTATCGCCGCAAGAGCGATTAGCCTCTTTATGATTAATAACTGCATCCAGCTTTTTATCCTTGTAGAAGGGATTTTTATAGCGATCCAGAATGTTTTGAGCGTAAAGATCCATTAATTGAAATACTGATAAATTTCTTCCAATGCTTTTACAGTTTTATCAACATCGCTCTTAGTATTGTAGAATGCGAGGCTTATTCGAGCAGTTGCAGAAAGGTCGCAATAGTCCATCAGGATCTGACCACAATGTTGTCCGGAGCGGATGCAGATATTGCTTTGAGAAAGGCCTTCGGCAATGTCATGTGGATGCACACCCTTTATGGTAAATGATATGACTGAGCCACGATTCTTGCTGGTTTTGGGGCCAACTAGGCTCAGATAGGGGAGTGACTTCAGCTTTTCAAGTGCATACTCGGTCAATTCGTGTTCTTCTTTCTGAATCTGATCAAAACCGATTTTGCTAATGTAATCGATGGCCGCCTTCATAACAACTACTCCGGCAATGTTTGGCGTGCCGGCCTCGAATTTATGAGGGATTTCGGCTGGACTGAAGTGATCTTCAAAAACCTCCTGAATCATTTCGCCACCACCCATGAATGGAGGCATTTGTTTGAGCAGCTCTTCTTTGCCATAAAGTACACCAACGCCCGTTGGTCCGTATATTTTGTGCGCCGATAAAACCAGGAAATCTACATCCAGCTCTTGTACGTCGATGGGGGAGTGCACTGCCAGTTGGCAGGCGTCGATCAGTACTTTGGCGCCCTTTTCGTGGGCGGCCTCAATTATTGGTTTAAGATTGGGGATTGATCCCAAAATATTCGACATGCCAGTTAGTGAGACGAATTTGGTTTTGCTGGTGATTTGTGACCCGTCGAAAACAAATTGACCGTCGTCATCGATGTCTAAATATTTAACTACAATACCTTTTCGTTCCTTGAGCTGAAGCCAGGGAACAATATTACTGTGGTGTTCCATTTTACTAAGTAAAACTTCATCGCCTTCATTCAAAAATTCATCACCATAGCTTCGTGCAACCAGATTAATGCCCTCGGTGGCGTTGCGCGTGAATACAATTTCATTTGTCTTGCCCGCCCCAATGAAGTCTGCCACTGCTTGCCGAGTACCTTCGTATGCAATCGTTGCCTCCTCGGCTAAAAAATGAGCACCGCGATGTACGTTGCTATTCAGCCTTTCGTAATAGTTTTTTTCCGAATCTAAAACAGCCTGTGGCTTTTGGCTGGTTGCCGCATTGTCTAAGTAAACTAGCTCTGGCCGCTGCTTGAAAATAGGAAAGTCCTTTTTGTAGTCCATGGAAGGCGATTATATCAGTTTCCTGATGGTTTCATAAGCGGTTTTGTGCTCTTTGATCTTCTTCAGCTCTTTTCCCAAAAACCCAGTAATCAGAAGCTTTTTGGCCATCTCCTTTTTTATTCCTCTGGCGCCAAAGTAGTACAGGTCCTCATCGTTTAGATTGCGTACAGCGGCGCTGTGGCCGGCTTTTACGTCATTGGTATCAATCTTAAGTCCAGGCACGGCTCGAACGGTGGTATTAGGGCTGAGGTTCAGAGTTTCTTGTTTCAAGTATCCAGCGGATCCTCCTCCAGTTTGTTTGATGTTCACCATTCCATCAAAACTTAGCATGGCTTTGTCTTGGGCAATGCCCTTCATGCCGACTTCGCCTGCCCCCTGTTTTTCGGCATACTCATGTTCGCAATTAAAGCTTAAATCTTGGTCGGTGGCTGATTTGGCTATGATGTCGGTGTTGATCTCGGCGTTTCTGCCGGATGCTGTTTGAGTTAGCTGGCTATCTAGCTTCTTGCTGCCAAAATGATAGGTGTAAATGTGACATTTGGCGTCGCTTGCAACATCTGACGTTCGTTTTTCGGTCATTTCAGTTTTTTGTGAACTACAATTGAGCACAATGTATTTAAGATTTGAATTGGCTTGGCATTTTATGTGCTGCTCAAAGTGGATGGTGGGGGATTTAACTTCATTACTCCAGTCCTCTATGATGGTGGCAGAGCTGCCCTCACCTAATTCAATCACCAACTTCAAATCCAGGTCATTCGCGGTGGGTTTTAGCTTGATGTAAATGGCTTCTTCAAGCTGTTTTTGGGCAGGAATCGTTAGCTTGTAACACTCTCGTTTTTCTTCATAACACTTGGCCAGGACAAAGTCCTTTTTACTAGGGTGTTCGATGCTGAAAGGTAGTTTGAATTGATTCATTATTGCTATTCACTTTTGCTTCGCCCTATCTAGGTTCGGCTATCTAGGGTTATAAGTTTTCCATTTCGAGTTCGATCAGTCGGTTCATTTCGACGGCGTATTCCAGGGGTAGTTCGCGGACGATTGGGTTGATAAATCCATTTACGATCATGGCCTCGGCCTGAGCGACAGGTATACCGCGGGAGGTCAGATAAAAGATATCTTCTTCGTTTAATCGGCCCACTCTGGCTTCGTGGTTTACCGTTGCTGAATTGTTATCGACTTTTATATTGGGGTATGTGTCCGAAACAGAAATCGGATCCAGGATCAGCGCGTCACACTCCACCTGACTGATGGCGTTTTTTGCGGTTTTTACAATGCGTAGGTCGCCACGGTAAATTGATTTACCACCCCCCTTACTGATGGACTTCATGACAATTCTCGAGCTGGTGTTTTCGCCTAGATGAAAAATTTTGGCGCCGGTGTCCTGAGTTTGCCCTGCATTGGCAAAAGCAATACCTAAGTGGTCGGCGCGCGAATTTCGACCCTTTAAAATGCTACATGGGTAAAGCATGGTAACTCCAGAGCCCATATTTCCGCCAACCCATTCCATAATGCCGCCTTCTTCGATGATGGCGCGTTTGGTATTTAGGTTGTAGGTGTCTTTCGACCAATTCTCCACGCTCGAATATCGGAACTTGGCACCTTTGCCTACAAAAACTTCTACACAACCGGCATGCAGGGCATTGCTGCCGTACTTTGGTGCGCTGCAGCCTTCAATGTAGTGCGCCTCCGCTCCGTCATCGATGATTATGAGTGTGTGTTCGAACTGCCCCATGTTCATGGCGTTCATTCTAAAGTAGGCCTGAAGCGGCTTTTCGACTTTTACACCTTTGGGGACGTACAAAAAAGTTCCACCAGACCACACTGCGCCATGCAAGGCGGCAAATTTGTGGTCGTTGGCCGGGACACACTTCATAAAGTACTTCTGCACAAGTTCTGGGTGTTTTTCGACGGCCACGTCCATATCTAAAAACAACACACCTTGCTCTTCCAGTTCTTTTTCGATGGAATGATAAATTACTTCGGATTCATATTGAGCACCCACACCCGCCAAAACCTGTTTCTCGGCTTCGGGAATTCCCAGTCGGTCAAAAGTGTTTTTGATGTAAGCTGGGACTTTATCCCAAGAGTCGTAACCACCCTTTTTGTCTGCAGCCTTGGCAAAAAAACAAATTTCATCAAAATCAAGTTTCTCCAAACTTGGACCCCAATCGGGTAGGGGAATTCTAGTAAAATATTCGTAAGCCTTCATTCGCTGATGAAGCATCCACTCCGGTTCATCTTTGTCTTTCGAAATATGTGCCACTAGTTGCGGAGAAATACCTTTCTTGAACTTTTCCATGTACTCCGATGGATCTGAATGGTCGAAGGTATCACGATTAAGCCCAGCAAATATGCCCTCACTTTTTTCCTCTTTTACCTCTGATTTTACGTGGGGGTCTGCCATATCTCTCTTTGGTCATATTAGTGGGCTAATAGCCGGCTAATATTCCACTAATAGTGGGCTAATATTGCTCAAAATGACTATAGGTGCTCGTATCCTTCTTCTTCGAGTTCGTGAGCCAGTTTTGGCCCTCCGGATTTGACGATGCGGCCGTTTTTCATCACGTGTACATAGTCTGGCTTCAGGTGTTTTAGAATGCGTTGGTAGTGCGTGATGAGGAGGGTTCCTGTTTTTTCACGTTTACGCATTACCTTGTCGATGTTAGCTGTGATCGTTTTTAGGGCGTCAACATCCAACCCGGAATCGGTTTCATCCATAACTGCCAATGTCGGTTGTAAAATGGCCATTTGCAGCGCTTCCGCCTTCTTCTTTTCACCTCCGGAAAATCCGTGGTTCAAAAATCTTTCAGCGAAGTCTTCGGGCATTTTTAGCTCAGCCATGACTTCCTTGAGCATCTTTTTAAATCGGAAAACCAAAATTGGTGGCTTGCTTGGATCAGCGTGTGCTTGCTTAGCTCGATATGCGGCTAACAAGAATTCTTCGAGCGTCACTCCTGCAATCTCTTTTGGGTACTGAAAAGCTAGGAATATTCCGATTAGGGCTCTTTCATGGGCTTCCATTTTAAGAATACTCTTGCCTTTGTAGTAGATATCGCCGCCTGTGACTTCATATTTTGGATGACCCATGATCACGTTCGAAAGCGTGCTCTTTCCAGAGCCATTTGGCCCCATGAGCGTGTGCACTTCACCTTCGTTGATGGTCAGATTGACCCCCTTAAGAATCGCCTTGCCGTCGATGGCTACTTCCAGGTTTTTAATGTCGAGGAGTGCTGTCATATTATTCAGGAGTTAGATGCTCAAGATTATATCAAAAAGCCGCTGAGCGCAAAGGAAAATGAGCCTTGATGGAGCCACCTGGCGGGATTGAACCGCCGACCTACGCGTTACGAGTGCGTCGCTCTACCAACTGAGCTAAGGTGGCTGGTCGGGGAGACAGGACTCGAACCTGCGACCACACGACCCCCAGCCGTGCATTCTACCAACTGAACTACTCCCCGTTTAGTGTTATTGCTTCATAATAGCTACGATGTAGGATATCATTTCAATGAAGTGCATGCTACTTTTTCTAGCTTTGCCTTATCTATCATCTGAAATTTAGGGGAATATGAAATTAAGCTGTGCTTATGACTAGAGACTACAAGTCAATGCTGGGTGCCAAAGTTCTGGAATTTGATTCCGGTGATCTGTTGGCTATGGTTAGCGGAATCATTGTTGATCCTGACAGTGGTATGGTCGAGGCATTTTGGGTAAAACCTACCACGCTTCCAGTTAAGAACGCAGTCTTAAGGGTTTCTGAAATCGTTGAATTGAAGAAGAATCTTTATATCAAATCAGAAAAAGTCCTAGCTCAGGCGGAAGATGTTATTAAAATTAACGAAATACTTGAGGATGGTCGTACTTTTATAGGCAACGCTGTTCAGAATGAAGCAGGTGATTCTTTTGGCACTTGCGTCAATCTAACTTTTGATACTGGTACATACGCCCTTAAGCAGGTTTACAGCAAGCGATCAATTTTGGGCCTTATCACTTTGGATGAACGTATTTTTTCTTACAACAACATAGTCAAAGTTCTTCCAGAAATGATTCTGGTGGATGATGATGGGAAGAAAAAGGAATCCGTGATGGCTACAACGCCGGAAGCAGCTGCAGGATAATAAACTAAGTTACTAAAAAAGCCCGCGTCTTAAAGACTTGGGCGGGCTTTTTTGCTTGTGTAACAAATTCGCTTTATCCGAGAGCGGACGCAACGAAGGTGACGATAGTCCAAGAGAGAAGGATGATCACGATACCGATAACGGCATAAGTGATGATCTTTCGAGCTTTTCCGACTTGTTCGTCGTTTCCTCCAGCAGTGACCATAAGGACACCAGCGTAGATTAGGAATGCAACGGAAATCAATCCGAGAATTCCCAGGAAGTAGTTGATTATAAGTGTGATGTTCTGCCCTAGGGTTCCTTGAGCTGCGGCAGAAGGGGCAGCGCCTCCTTGTGGATTATCAAAAAATGATGCGCTTTGAGCGAATGCATTTGTAGCAAATGCTCCGAAAGCGGCCATCATTGAAGAGGTTTTTAAGGCGAGTTTTTTCATTTTTGTCTTATTAGTTTGTAATTTCATATTTAATTATACCAAATGGCCCTAATAGCCGTCAATAATTAGCAGCCACATAATTTTAGTTTCTGATTGACAGAATAGATTAGTATTTCTTATTCCATTAGCCACCTAAGGGTTGCGACAAGACTTTTTTCTAGGTCATCTGAGAACCATCCATCAATATACTTGATCACATCTTCCTGCTTTGTGGACTTATGGTCTCTAATGATTTCGGTTGCACTCCTTTCTTTGCTGCCTGTTGCAAGATCAACCAGTTGATTCCCACTTATGAGTTCCAAGGTGATGGGCTTTTCGCAGTCTGCTTCTATTTGGGCTAGCTCTTGGGGGTCCCAACTTAAAAGATCGCAGAATTTTCCAAGATTTCCACTATTCATTGCTTTGAGTGTGAATAGTATCTTTGTGCGCACATCTTCAATGGTGTCAGTTTCTTTTATACCAATATCTTCCATGACTGTTGCCAAATCTCTGGTGCCTTTATTGTCTATGGTTAGGTAATCTCCCTTTTTTTCTATCGTACCAGATGCATCAGAAGCAGTTAATAATGTGCGGCCAACTGGCTCGCCTTCTAGTTCATGGTGTTCAACATATGCTTTTAGCCCCATAATGATGTGAGGTTGGAAATGGTGTTTATTATAGTATATACCAAAGATAAGTCAAGTTATTCAACTTCACATAAATGGATGGTCGGGGAGACAGGACTCGAACCTGCGACATCACGCTCCCAAAGCGTGCACTCTAGCCAACTGAGCTACTCCCCGACATGTCGATTTTGGAATGGATGGTGGGCAGGGAGGGATTCGAACCCCCGAAGGCGGAGCCATCTGGTTTACAGCCAGACCCGGTTGACCACTTCGGTACCTACCCACGTTTATCCCATTGTAACAGAGTTACTGGAGCCACCTTCCGGGTTCGAACCGGAGACAATCCGCTTACAAGGCGGGCGCTCTACCAACTGAGCTAAGGTGGCTTACGATTTACATAGTGCTATTTTTACGCTGCACCGAGCGTACCTATTTTAGCTTTGTCGTCTCTCGACAACGCAACTGAGCTAGGGTGGCCGACATTATGCGTCAATTAAATTAATTCAATTTTATGCCAGCGTCAATGAATAGATTAGATTATCTGGCAAAATTATAGTAAATGTGTTATAAACCCTAATGCTATTGAATCTTTTAAACCGTAGTAGTCGCTCTTCCGCCACGGCGGAGGAGAGGAAAGTCCGAGCACCCTAGAGCAAGGGTGGTCGCTAACGGCGACCGGCGTGTTGGTAACAGCGCGCAAGGGAAAGTGCCACAGAAACTATTTCTTTCGTTTCGACGGATAAGAATGAAAAGTCCGTGATAATTAGCACGGTCCCTCTATCAGTGATGTTAGAGGGCGGCAAACCCCACCTGGTGCAAGGTATGCATGGGGGAATGGAATATGTAATGGCTCGTTATACCATTTCTGCTACCGCTTAGATAGATGACTACTCGCCTGGCTTCGGCTAGGTGACAGAACTCGGCTTATGAGTTTAAATTTTTCACTGGCATTTACCTTTTTTTATGAAGAGATCAAAGCTTTTCTTTGAAATCCTGCGCCTTCCTGTTGATTTTCTCGCCACTGTCGCGGCTTTTTTGGTCGCTTATCGGATTAGGCCAATTACAGACCTTATTCCGGGTGTTCAATTCCACTTTTTTCCCGAGCAACTACCGCCTTTTGACGAATTTTTTAAGTTCTCGATTGCGGCGACAATCTTTTTGATCATCCTGCTCATTTTCAACGGGCTTTATTCCATTAAGTCGGTAGAGCGATTTGGTAAAACTTTTTTGCGAATCGTTTTTTTGGTATCGGCTTGGCTGATGTTCATTATTGCTTACTACTTCCTGGTTGTTCACGAACTCTTCTTCTCGCGTATTGCCCTGGCTCACATTTGGCTTTTTGCCATCGTCTTTATCACTTTGGGGCGAGTGGTCATTCTTTTTATACAGGAAGCCATGTATCGCTTTGGAATCGGGCAGACTCGAGTACTTTTTGTTGGAGTAAATACCTTTGCAGATCGTTGCTATAGCGTGCTGGCTCAGGACAAGAAATATCATGTTATCGGTGCGCTTGCCGATGAACATCATTCTCGCAAGAAGGGGACACTTAAAATCGTTGGAACCGTTGATCAGATGGAGCCCATAGTGCACAAATATAAGGTGGATGAGATTATTCAGGCCGAACCAACCTTTGAAAGCGTTTCGAATGCCGACATTCTCTCCTTTTGCCGTTCGCACCAGATTTATTACTACTTTATTCCCGAGGTGCTCAGGCTTCAGAGTGTGAACATCGAAATGGAGATGATCGATGATGTGCCGGTGATCAGCCTTAAGCAGACCCCGCTGGAGGGTTGGGGGCACGTTTATAAGCGGCTTTTTGACATTATTTTTAGTTTGATACTGATTCAAATACTGATTCCGATTTGGATCATCGTGCCGATTCTTATTAAACTGGATTCACATGGTCCTGCCTTTTACCGAAGTAAGCGCAAACACAAAGATAGGGTTTTCGATATCTTCAAATTTCGCTCTATGATCATTAATGCTGATGCGAAGAAGGCAGAGCTTCTTCATCAGAACGAGCGAGAAGGACCGCTTTTCAAGATTAAAGATGACCCACGTGTGACAAAGCTTGGTCGCTTTCTTCGTAAAACCAGCATCGATGAGCTTCCTCAGTTATTTAATGTTCTACTTGGAACCATAAGTGTTGTTGGCCCAAGGCCCCACCTGCCCGAAGAAGTCGCTCAGTACAAAAAGGACTACCATAAAGTCTTTACCATCAAGCCGGGTCTCAGCGGACTTGCTCAGACCAGTGGGCGCTCTAATCTGGACTTTGAGGATGAGGTAAAGCTTGATTTTTACTACATCGAAAACTGGTCCATGTGGCTGGACCTCAAAATAATACTAAAAAGCATCCTCGTCGTGTTTCGCGCTGACGGACATTAAACTAGGAAGAGCTGTGCTTGATTTCACTACCACTGACGTGCGCAACATGCTTGTTGCATTTACCGCAGTACTTCTTGCTCTCTAATTTACCCGTGATCGTCTTTTTGTTGATACGAGTTTTGTAGTTCTGCATTTTGCAGTCCTTACAAGAGAGGTAAACGTTGGTGTTCTTTCCGCGTGGCATGTGAAATAGTGTTATCTTCTGAAATTAGCCCGCTAAGTGTAATGAAAGTGTGGTTTTTTGTCAAAACTTATTCCAGAGTACCTGATTCGTAACTTCGTGGTGATACCAAACTTCACCTGCTTTGACGCGCGTGCCAAGCTCACGAGGGCAACGATCGGCTGATGCTTCCTTCAATCCTGCATATTTCTCGAGGTTCTCTTCTAGCATGACATCCTTGATGAAGTCACTTTTTTTGAAGGCACGAATTGCCTGATCGATGTTGGCTGGCAATTTCTTCACAGGTTTGTCGTGAAGCTCAGCGTAGGCTTTCTTCTGTTTGGGTGAAGCCTTCATTCCTTTTAGTCCGGCTCTTAGAATTAAGTAAAACGTTAGGTAAGGGTTGGCATCCGGTGCCACAGTGCGAACTTCCATGCGCGCTGATTTTTCGTTTCCGAATGGAATTCTAACCATGGCACTGCGATCAGAAGGGGATACCTTGATCTCATTTGGTGCCTCAAACTTAGGATCCAGGCGGCGATAGGCATTTACGCTGGAGTTTAGACCCAAGCAAATACCATTTGCGTAATACAGAACGCCTGTAACGAATTCGTGAGCGTCTTTTGAAATCATGTATTTACCCTTCGCATCATAAAAAATGTTCTTTCCATTTTTAGATAGAGATAGGTTTACATGCATTCCTGAGCCATTTATGTTCATTTTAGGCTTTGGCAGGAAGCTTGCGGTCAGGCCAAAGTTCTTTGCGAGCTGGCGAGCGACCACCTTGTACAGCTGAACTTGGTCCGCGGCCTGAACGACTTCGGTGTATTTGTAGTTCATTTCAAACTGTGAAGGTGCAACCTCTGGATGATCCTTCTCGTTTTCGAAGCCTAGAGCTCTTGTAGCTTCTGCCAGACGATCGATGAATTGCCTAAGAGTGTCTTGAGGCAATGCGTTGAAGTAACCGCCCTTCGATGCTAATTCAAATCCCTCCTTTTCATCGTAGTTTTGTTCGGCATTTTCACTCTCCAAAATGAAGCCCTCAATTTCTGGTGCCACGTTGACCAGAATCTTATCTTTTTTCATAAGTTCCTTTGCAAGTAGCATCAAATTGGAACGGTAGTCGCCAACATATGGCTTTTTGTCCCTTCCTAGTACATTAGCGAAGACGATCACCTTTCCATGGCCAAAAATATCTGCCGGAAGCCAACGAAATGATGACCAATCAAGTTGAAGGAGTAGGTCGGAGCTATGCTGAGGAGTGAAGCCCTTAATGGATGAGCCATCGAAGGTAAGGTTGTCGTGCGCGCCGAGCATGAAGTTCTTGTTGTAGTCGAGCATATGAAATTTTCCTTCCATGTCCGAAAAACAAACGGTGATAGCCTTGATCGCTTTTTCTTTTTTTAGAATCTCCAGGAATTTTGTTTCGAAGTATTTCTGAGGTTTTCCTGCATCGCGATCCTTTTTGATCGCTAAATTTCTATCTTCCAATTCTGAGTAACTAAGCTCAAGGAAGTTTGAACCATCTTTTAGCCTAGGAGTTGTAGTCATATTTGATTTTGTTAGTGGAGCTAAATACATAGCTATCATTCTTTTTTTGAGCGCGTCTGACAAGTTTTTTCTAGGCAGAATATTTTGTGTCCGAAAAATCGGCAGGTCTTGTTTTCGCTCTAAGGCCGTGATAATTTATGAACTGTCGGAATTTTCGACAACAACTTTAAATAGCACTAAATTTTGAATTATGGTCTCGTATGAAGTTCTCTCAAAAAATGGATTCACAAAAAAGGAGGCACGAGTCTATTTGGCCTGTCTGGCTCTTGGCTCAAGTACTGTTTTAAAGATTAGCCGGAAAGCGGATGTATCTCGTGGTTCCTGCTATGACATTCTTGAAGACATGCTCGATAAGGGTTTTGTAAGTAAGCTTGATGAGGCGAAACATGTCGTTTTTTCGGCGGTTGATCCCGATGCTCTACTTCGTCGGAGCGAGGATAATGTTAGGCAACTTGAACTTGCTCTTCCCGAGTTGAAGGGGCTTTTTCATAAGCATGCCAAACCTCGCGTTCGTTATTTTGAGGGATTGGAAGGAGTGAAGCGGGTATATATGGATACTCTTACCGCTACCACCGAGATTTTGAATTACGCGAATTCCCGTGAAATCAGAATTCACTGGCCTGATTACGATGCCGAGTACGTGGCTAAGCGTTATAAAAAGAAGATATTTTTGAAGGGGATTGCACCCGATGATGAGTATGGGCAGACTGTTCAGTGTGATGACCCAAAGTGTTTGCGAGAAACCAGACTTCTTTCGGCTAAAGACTTTAATTTTACGAATGAAATCAGCATTTATGATAACAAGGTAGCCATTACCTCTTTTGAAAACGAAATGATTGGCATCTTAATCGAAAGTGATGCCATTGCCGATACACAGCGGGACATCTTTAAAATGGCCTGGGGTTTTGCCCAGATGCAGAAGAAATTGTGTTAGCGAAAGCAGCGGACACCGAAGTGCCCGCCGCCGTTGCCCTGTTCCTTGCGCGTCAGCCGCTGGGGAAGACGTTACGACAAATCGTTGCGCTTGCCTCCTTCGCGATCTCAGCTCGCACGGCCTGCATGAATACCAGCAGTGCCTGAGCCTGCACCTTGATTGTGCGCTGGTTGATCGACTTGGTAGCGTGGTGGCGCAGGCTCTCAGATTGACCTTCGGTTGCTGCATGTAGGAGGGCAACCGTTGTGGGCACGCACTTGTGATCACGGAGGAATCTGCCAACAATTCTTTTTTGCAGATCTGCTTCACAGCACTCGTGAATTCCCTCGATCTGGTCGATGTGGAATGCTCCGATGCGTTGTAGTGCATTGCAGATGGCTTCGATGGCTTCCGGCTCATCTGGCCTGCATGCCAGCGCTGCCGCTGCGTGTTCGATGTGAAGGTAGCGTAGGTCCACTCTGAAGAGGTCTATGCCGAGACCAAGTTGGAGGATATCGATCAACTCCGTAGTGGCCTTTCCTTTGTAGTTATACTCACCGAGCGAGTTGTACCTGTACTGTATGTCTGTCATTTTTAGACTAACCTCGTTCACGATGTCATACCCTGCTGTTAGCAAACAGGGCATCTGTGCCTGATTTTTGAATGGATTATCCCTCAAATATCAATGACGTCAGATCACTGCTCGCTAGATTGAAATGCTAAAGATCAAAGGTTGGTATTAAACCATGCATGATTAAATAAGTCAATAGGCTTCCCATATTTTCGTTGCGAATCATTGATTAATTGGAGCCACGACCCGGAATCGAACCGGGGACCTCACCCTTACCATGGGTGCGCTCTACCAACTGAGCTATCGCGGCTAACTATGATTTCTTCCTACTCTGCGCATCACGACGAGCGCGACGCAGATTCTAAAGCAACTGAGCTATCGCGGCTTACACATCTTGCCGACATAAATTACCTTAGGCCTTGTTTCTTAGTCAAGCTTAGAGATCATTTTTCCGATGATTTTGTTTTGACTGACTAGGCCAAAGCTGTCAGTGCTTTCTTCCGAGTTTGCTCCCCGTAGCCTTAGTCGACCGTCTGAAGTAATGAGTTCGATTCGTTTGACGATGATCAGGTCAGTTTGAATGGGATGTGTTGCTACCACAATATCGCCAACTTTATATATGGGCATGGGTAACACGGAAATCCGGTCCCCATTGCAGAGAAGGGGATTCATGGAGTTGCCCGATACCATGTAAGTTGTTAGCTGGCTGTCATCCATTCGACGTTGCGGTCTTTAGACTTCCAAAAGATTTCGTGAATATTCTTTACGGCTGCCATCAATTCCTCTGCGTGTGCCTGACTTACCTCTACTTTGCAGCTTGAGCAAAGTTTGGCTGCCTTCCAGAAAATGTCATGAAGTTCAGGGTTGGCTTCCAAATGTTTTGGCTTAAAATAGTCCGTCCACAGGATTAAAAGTTCATCTTTGCACTTTTGTGCCTGCTCTTCCTTTATTGCAACATATCGAGACAGAGTGTTTTGATAGGTCAGTATGGCAACTTGATCGAGTGAGGTTGGCATTTTAAGTGCAATAAGCTTCTTGGTCATAGAAAGAACAGCTTCGGCATTAATACGTGCTGCGGCTGGATCGTAGACTCCACAAGGGCCATCACAGTGGGCGTGGGCGATTGGTTCTGAATTCATGGGATTTGTTTTAGATTATGTGAATTCAATTTAGCATCATCATGTGTCAACCGCAAATCCTTGATCAATGAACACAAATTTGGTTCAATGGTTTCAGAAACAAAAATAAAAACTCGAGCCTGCACGCTTAGCTCTGCGCATTAACTCGTTCGCCTTGCTGAAGGGATATGGTTTTACGTCTGGCATCCCCGGACCGGCCTCTCCCCCTTGAACGCATGGATTAAATAGCGCGGATCGAATGTCAGTATTGGGGTTTTTGTTTATGCAAAAAAGCTTTTCACGCCGTAATAAAGACCAATCAAGAATATAATGAGTAATACTCTTTTTATCGTTTTACCTGTTTCGTAAGAATCTGGTGAGCCCATTTTTCTTGAGCTGACAGTTTGCGTACTGGTTATTTTTGAGGAGGCTGAGTGAGGTGTTTTGGCAACCTTAAACTGGGTTTGTTTGCTTCCGGATTGAACTTGTCCTTTATCGTTGACGAGTTTTCTGAGGATTCCCGGAAGTTGAGCAAGTTGTGTTACTTCAAGCTCTGTGGGCTTTAGCGTGCTATCACCTTCTCTTCCTGCAGTCGTTTTCGTATTCACGGTTACCCGTCCTGTTTGGCGATCCATCTTTATGTCCCACTCATTCTTTAGCTGAGACCAGTTTATGCCCTTTGGAAACTGCTTCACAATCTTGTTTATCTCTTTAAGTGAGGCACCTGTAGGGAGCTGCTTGGCGACGTTTTTGAGCACGGATTTGGCAACGGCTCCCATGAATCCGAATACAAGAAAGAATATTACTATGGAAATAATTGGAAAAACCAAGTTAGGCATCATGTCCGAATCGAAGGGGATTGTTACGCCGTTAATCGTTATATCCATAGAAGCTAGAGGTAATGAGCTGGAGGAGAGAAAGGGATTCGAACCCTCGAGAGACTTGCGCCCCAACACGCGTTCCAGGCGTGCGCCTTAAACCACTCGGCCACCTCTCCTTGGTATAATAGAAAACCCCGCTTTACGGGGCCATTCTGAATGTAAATGATGAAGCCCTATTCGATTAGGCTTTTGCGGAAGTTCTTAGGCATGCCATACAGATCTTCTTCTTTTCCATGTCACCTGTTTTGTTGTTGTAGACCTTTTTAGTGGTCAAATTAGGTAAAAAGCGACGTTTGGTACGACGGACAGAGTGACTGACGTTGTGACCTGATTTAGGACCTTTGGAGCAAACTTGGCAAACTTTGGACATGGCGTAATAAATGAGTATAGTAAGAAAGCTCATGAAAGGTACCAACTAAAGCCTGTCCTTGTCAATTTATATTTATGGAAATCCTTTATCTCGTCGTTGCCTTGGCCGTGTGCATTACGGTGCACGAAGCAGCCCATGCCTGGGTGGCTTATAAGCTTGGTGATCCCACCGCTAAAATGGAGGGTCGTGTTTCACTGAACCCTATGAAGCATTTGGATGTTCTTGGGACGATCATGATTTTTATAGCCCATTTTGGTTGGGGAAAGCCTGTTCCGTTTAATTACAACA
>JAJDCF010000015.1 GCA_029260955.1 Patescibacteria group bacterium
GGCAAATTTATAAGTGCTATACTTTCTAGCAATGAAGCTATTTGGAAGCAAAACTGAGGCTCTGTTTGATTGGTGGACGGTTGGGCACATCGGTTTTTTCTTTTTGGTGACTAGGCTATTTTTGATGGGTATGATCTTTGAGCGAGCCATTTTAGTGCTGATTGCTCTGGGTTTTGCCTGGGAAGTCATTGAGCGCATTCTTGAAAACTGGGATCACAGTGGTCACAAAATTTTCTTTAAAGAAAAAGAGGGCTGGCTTAATCGCTATGTTGGCGATATTTTGGCAGACGTGATAGGTTTTTTGCTGGCGTGGTTTGTTTAAATCTAAAGCCCCATCTTATGAGTGACGGACGTATAGCCCAAGTTGAGGTCATCATCTTTAAAGTGATCAGCAATAACCCCCTATTTTTACTCCTTAAGCGTCATCCTGAGCGTGGAGGCTTTTGGCAGCCAGTTACGGGAGGTGTAGAAGCAGATGAGGATTTAAAAGCGGCGGCTCTTCGAGAAATGAAGGAGGAGACAGGGATTGAGGATTCTATAAAAGTGTTTGAGAACATTCACTACTTTGAATTCGAAGCTAATGGGGGATATGGCTGGATGAAGGAATATGTTTATGGAGTTCAGATTAATGAAGGGGTTGAGGCGATTATTTCGGATGAGCATACAGAGCTAAAATGGTGCTCGCTTGATGAGGCCCTTGAGCTATTGAAGTATGAGGGTAACAAGGAGGGATTTAGGAAGATTGCTGAGATTTATGGCTAACTAGTTTCTATTGGAGCCTAATTTCGGATAGAAAGGGAGGTGGGTGGGATAAGCGTTAGTGGAAATACCCTACAAAAAACTCAATATCAAACTTCCTGCCAATATCAAATAGATTCCAAAAGCACGCATGGTGTATTTTTGAAGGAATTTGAGGAGTAGGTAGATGGCAACCAGGCTGGCTCCAAACGAACTAAGCGTGCCAAGCAGGATGAAGCTGAGATCGGGGAGGGGAGCGCCGTTTTTGAGTGATAGAAGAGCATAGACGTTGGCGGCCAAAATGGCGATTCCACCCAACATAAAGCTGAATTTGGCGGCGGCCTCGCGCTTTAGGCCCAGCGTGACTCCGGTGGCAATCGTAATACCGGCGCGTGAGATTCCCGGAATCAGGGCAAAGGCCTGAGCAACTCCAATCATAATACTTTTTTTGAGCCCCACAGTTTCTTGGTGATTCTTCTTGCCCCTCCAGGCAGCATAAAAATATATTACGCCGATGATGATGAAGAAGATGGCGATTGAGTTAAGCCTGCGCATGTTGTCACTTATAGCTCCTCCAAACGCTAGTCCGGCGATGATGGCGGGAATGGTTCCGGCAGCCAGCTTAAAGGCTAGACTGTTAGTATTTAGGTGGCGGTTTTTGATCATTAACCAGAGTTCTTTGAGCACGTGCACCCAATCCTTCCAGAAGTACAGAATGATGGCAATGAGTGAGCCGCCATGAAGGAAAATATCGAATGTAATAAGTTGGCTGGCCGGAATTGGCACTTTGAGAAAGTGCTCCATTAAAACCAAATGACCAGAGCTGGAAATTGGTAGGAATTCAGTCATGCCTTGCAGACTACCTAAAATCAAGGCACTCATGTCGGTACTGGCGTAGAATTTGGACTCAAAGAACTTGGCTCCGGCATAGGCAGTCAAAAAGTAGCGTGGCATGCGACCGATCAGTACGCCGATTATAAAGCGTCCAAAGGGCATTTCGAAGATACCGGCCGTCCACGTTACTACCTTAAAAGGAATAGGCGTCATGCCTGCCAGAATCACTCCCCAAATACCCCATTTCTTGATGTAGGCTTCACCCTTGGCTACCTTTGTTTTACCGACCAGCCATTCCAATGCCGGGTGCCCAAGGTATTTTCCCAAAAAATAACCGATGCTGGCACCTATAACAGTGGCGATCAGAACCACCACCATCAAATTTTTGTAAACAAGGCCATGTTCAATGGAAAAGCCGAAGAAAACGTCTACCGGAATAGGAAAGATGAACTGCTCAAGGGCAGTCAAAGAAAATATTCCCAGATATCCGTACTGCAGAATTACCGTTTCCACAAAGGTGGACAGTGCATGAATCATTTAGGTGTTTTAGGCTAAAGCTTGGTAATCAAAACCTCCTCAATCTTCTTTTTGCTCATCTTTTTTACTTGAAATTCAAGACTTTCGTATTCTATTTTTTCTCCAAGATTTGGGAAACCTTCTAGCTTTTCCAGAATGAGCAGGCTGACTGTTTGGTGTTCCGGATAATCAAGTTCTATTCCGACTGCTTCGTTTACTTCTTCGATTGTGGCATCGCCTGTTGCAAGCCATTCATTCTTGCCTATAGCTGTAATGTGACCTTCTTCCCGGTCGCTTTCATCGACGATGTCGCCCACAATTTCTTCCAGAATATCTTCCATGGTCACTAAACCAACTGTATGACCACGTTCATCTACCACAATGGCAATGTGTTGGCGTCTTTTTTGGAACTCACGGAATAGCTTGGCAATAGACTTGGTTTTTGGAACGACGATTGGATGGGTGTATTTGAAGTCCACTAATTGTTCAATGGGGTGTTTTTCTGTGTGAGTGATCTTTAGAATGTCGTGTACCGTTAGAATGCCTATAACGTTGTCCAGATTTTCTTTGAACACGGGGATTCGTGAATGAGAGTGAGTGGTAAAAAAGTAGCCGGCATCTCGAATGGAGGTGTTTATATTTAGTGCTTCAATATCTCCCTTTATGGTCATTACTTCTTCCACCTTTGTGTCGGTGAACTCAAGCACGTTCTCGATAAGCTCTTGTTCGTGCTCTTCAATAACTCCTTCTTTGGTTCCAATATCCACCATGGCCAGCAATTCTTCTTCACTCATGGTTCTAATTGGGCTTTGTGCTTTCAAAAGCCACATCAGCCCCTTAATCAATTTTTCGAGGAGCCAAATGATTGGATAAAGAATGTAGGTGAGCCATAATAGGGGATTGGCCATCATTCTGGCAAAGCCTAGAGCATGTTTTTGAGCATAAGTTTTGGGAGCAATCTCGCCAAAAATCAGAATGACAAAAGTCAGGCCGCCAGTGACTATTCCAAGGGCGTTGTTGCCGAAAACACGAATGCCCCAAATGGTGGCAATTACGGTGGCTAAAATATTAACCAGATTGTTTCCGATCAAAATGGTAATCAATAAGCTTTCGGGGTTTTGCTTTAATCTATAAACAGCCTTCGCTCCAACGCGATGATCGTTTTTAAGCGTTTTCGTTTTTGCTGGCGAAAGACTAGTTAAGGCGATTTCCGCTCCAGAGAAGGCTCCAGAAATGATAATCAGTATCAGTAGAAGCACTAAGTCACTATCCACGTTTGGTTTTCTTTATTAAGTGAACTTAAATATATCAAATTGGTGGCAATAGGCAAGAATAGTTTGTGAAAAGGGTATCAAAGTTGTACCATATTGCTGATGAAGAAACGCAATCTAGCTGTAATAAAGGAGGTCCTGCATGAGGCCGTAAAGAAGTCCGGTTTTGATGTTGATTTGGATCACCTTCATGTCGAAAAGACCAAAGATGCAAAACATGGGGATTTTTCGACTAATGTAGCTATGCTTTTGGCAGGCAAAGCAGGGAAAAGGCCCGCGGATGTGGCTGAGGACGTGGTGAAGAATATCAAGAGCGATCTTTTTGAAAAAGTTGAGATCGCTGGACCGGGTTTTATCAATGTGTGGGTTGTACAAAAATTTTATACAGAAGAGTGCCAGTTGTTATGCGAAAATATTGAAGATTACGTTCAGGAAATAGTTGGCATAAAGTTTGGCAGTAAAACAATGGTCAGCGATACTTCTCACCCAAATGTGGCCAAGCCTATGGGGGTTCATCATTTACTTTCTACCATTATTGGAGATGCCATCATCAAAAACTATCGAACCCTTGGTTGGAAGGTTGTCAGTGACAACTACATTGGCGACTGGGGTACACAATTTGGCAAATTGATCTATGCGATTAAGACCTGGGGCGATAAAAAGGCAATTCAGGCTGACCCCATTGATCAACTGCTTTCGCTTTACGTTCGATTTCATGATGAGGCGGAAAAGAATGTAGAACTCGAACAATTTGGCCGTGCTGAGTTCAAAAAACTGGAAGATGGCGATAAAGAAAACCGCGAACTTCTGAATTACATCGTAAAAGTCAGCCTGGAAGAGTTTGAGAAGATCTACAAGCGTCTGAATGTTAAATACGATTTAACGAATGGTGAGAGTTTTTACGAAAATAAGATGGCTACTATTTTAGAGGAAGGTCGTAAAAACGGTGTTTTTGTAGATGGTAACGAAGGTGCCTGGATCGTGATGCCTGATGATCCCAATGATCCTCCAGCACTGGTTAAGAAGTCTGATGGAGCGACTTTGTATCTTACTCGTGATTTAGCTCAGACAGCCTATTGGGAAGATGAGTATCATCCGGATGTGATGCTTTGGGTGGTAGATGTGGCTCAGTCTTTGCACTTTAAGCAACGTTTTCATGCCAGTAATAAACTCGGTCAAACGTCTGCCAAAATGGTTTATGCCAATTTCGGCCGTATGCAGTTCAAAGATAAAAAAATGAGTACGCGTAAGGGCAATATTCTAAAATTGGAGGAGGTTTTGGATGAGGCGGAAGAGAGAGCTTTTGCATTGGCAAAAGAAAGAGCGACTGAACTTTCTGAGGCAGAGGTAAAGGAATTATCTCGCATTATGGGTATCGGTTCCATCAAGTACAACGTGCTTTCACAAAATCGCATTCAGAACATTGTTTTCGACTGGGATCGTATGCTTAGCTTTGAAGGAAATAGCGCGCCATACCTTATGTACACAGCTACGCGAGCTAAGTCGCTTATTAAAAAGGGTGACATATCTACGCGAGATGCGTCCAAGTTTGATCTGAGTTTTACTGAAACTTTGGAAAAAGAGGTAGCGCTTCAACTTATGATGTATCCCGATGCGCTCAGGCGTGCGGCAGATGAATTCAAGCCAAATCACATTGCGAATTACCTTTATGCGCTCGCTCAAGATTTTAATACGATGTATAACGCGCTTCCTGTTTTGAATGCGGACTCTGAAGATCACAAAAATACCCGTTTACTACTAACTGCTTCTGTTCAACGCGTGATGGAACATGGCTTAGGAATCCTCGGTATCGAAGTTCCTGAGAAAATGTAGTTCAAAAATGCTTGTCACCTTCTTTTGCTTCCTATAAAATCTCTTTGTCTTAATGCCGTGGCCTGGTAGCTCAGTGGTAGAGCGAAAGACTGAAAATCTTTGCGTCGGTGGTTCAATTCCGCCCCGGGCCACCACCTTTTTTGCTATAATCAAATAAACAAATTAACAAAGCTAATCATGAAGATCAAAAAGATTGATATTGCCATACTGATTCTTATTATAGTCTCATTTGGGATTGCGATTTACTATGGTCCTGAGATGCCCGAACAGATGGCATCGCACTGGAATGCAAAAGGGGAGGTAGATGGACATATGAGCAGGTTCTGGGGACTTTATTTGATGCCGGGAATTACGGCGTTAATGTATCTAATGTTTTTGCTTATCCCAAAAATCGATCCGCTTAAAAAGAATATTGAGAAGTTCAGAGCCTATTTTGACTGGTTTATTCTACTTATGGTTGCTTTTCTGCTTTATATTTACGGTCTGACGATTGCGGCGAACCTTGGTTACGTCTTCAACATGACCACCATGATTCTGCCAGCAGTGGGGGTGCTATTTATTTATGTTGGATTCTTGGTGGAGCATGCAAAGCGTAATTGGTTTATTGGCATAAGAACGCCCTGGACACTCAGCAGCGATGAGGTTTGGGAAAAGACCCACAGGCTTGGTGGCAAACTCTTTAAGGTTGCAGGAGTTTTGGTGCTTTTAAGCTTTCTTTTTGAGTCAATTGCATTTTGGGTCATTATTGCTGCCGCCATTATTGCAGGACTTTATCCGGTAGTTTATTCCTATTTTGAGTACGAGAAACTGAAGGGTAAGAAAAGCTAACGTAAGCTCACCATTTTTGACATACTTATAGTTATATGCTAGAGTAATCTCCTTTTTTGAATTGCCATTTCATGGATTTAGAAAGACCTAAATCGGACCAAACAACGGCCAAAGAGAAAATGTCGTTCGACAAATTTAAGAGTGTGTATAGCTTAGTCGCTGGACAGAGAGCTATGCACTTTGATGCCCTTTTACCAAGGTTTCCCGGTGCTGCTGAACTACCTGCTGTCATTGAGGAAGTATGGAGGCTTAGGATGGAGAAATTTAGGTTGGAAAATCCTGGTAAAAAAGATTCTGATGCCGAAATAGAGAAGCCCGATATTCGTCATATTGTTACTGATTTGGATGGAACTTTAGTTTCTCCTTATGCTTCAATTACTGATGATGATTTGGAGCCGCTTTTGGCCCACCAAAGCGAAGGTCGAAGTGTTGGGATATACACAAACAGTCCGCATACAGATCGACTGGACATATTTAGGGATAACGGAATCGCGATTGCTGAGAATGGTATTGGTAAGCCTGCGTATGAGGGATTTAAACTTTTTTGTAAGCAGCAAAAAATGGACCGCGCGCATACAGCTATGATCGGGAATTCTGCGATTACAGATATGCCGCTTGTTCCAAAGGGTCAAAAACCTTTCTTTCCACTCAACATCTTGACGGAGTCAATTCCTCCTCACAGGCAACATGTAGAATCTATGGTAAAACACTGGAGGGCAAGCCTTTTTCATTGGATTTGTCTTGCTTCAGCCAAGGTGGTGCTGCACAAAAATCCTGATATACTTCGGGAAATAAATAACCTTCCTCATGCAGCGTAATGGCCCCGAAGAAAAAGATAGCCCGGATGATTTTAGGCAGCTCACTGATTATCGTGCGCAAGGCCTTTTCGAACTCTATTTTGCAATTGATGATGATATGCAAATGAAGGTCTGTGAGCTAATTGTTGAGGAATTGGAGAGGTTGGAGCATGATTGCAAAACAGTGGAGGTGCAAGGTCTTAAGTTCATTTTTATTAGTACTAAGGCGGCGCAAGCTGTGAACACCTCGGTGGCTCAGGGCTCGGTTGGGGGTGGGCGTGGTGAACTGGAGATTCCTTTTGGGAAACCTAGTGGCTTACCGCGAAGTGGCTATACTAGGATTAACTTTTCTATGCGGGATGTGGCTCAGTTGGAAGAATTGCGGCAAGCGATTGCTGAGCTTGATTTTCATGATGTATATCATTTCAGCCATAAAACTGATTGGTATGTAGCCCTTTTTGTGCCTGAAGATGCTGTAGCACTTTTAGGTTTGTCCGAAAGTAGAAGCTCGATTGTGCATACCTTGAATGGCAAAACGGATGATAAGAAGCATTAGACGACTCAACCTTTACTTGATCCCATAGTTTGATAGAATCATTTTGATAGTTTACAAATAATGATTTGATTCATGAAAAACAAAAAAGATAACAAAAAGAAGTCAGAGAATAAGAAAGCGGAAGATAAGAAAAAGAAAATGAAGGCCAAGTGCAAGGAAGATAATGCCGGAGGGCATTGCGAGTTTTGTTAATTAACTAATTATTTTACTTATGAAAAATGCGACAAAATCTTTAATTGCTGGGGTTATTGGCGGTGCGCTGGTTGCGGTAATCATGCTTGGCCAAACACCCACACAAGAAGACCTTATAAAGGATTTTTATGACGTTGAGACTGCTGTTCATGTAAGCCCACACGGACTACGAAAACACATAGACAGATTGGGGCATGACACAGTACTGGTCGACCTAAGAAGCCAGGAAGAGTACGAGGCAGAGCATATTATTGGTGCTATCAATATTCCTGCTTACGCTACACCGGACAAATCTGATTATGGTGCTGTAGACCGCATCGTTGGTGCGTTTTCTGAACTCGATCAGAGTAAAGAAATCATAGTTTACTGTTACAGCTTCCCATGTATGACAGGAAGAAAGATTGGTCATATGCTTACCGAGCATGACATCTATGTAAAACACCTTGGAATTGGATGGAATGAGTGGAGGTACTTCTGGAATTTGTGGAACCATGATGGTGAAACAAAGGTAAATCCTGAAGATTACGTGGTAAGTGGACCAGATCCTGGTAAGTTTGTAGGTGAGGGTGGTGTAGGATGCCCAATCGAAGGTGATTTTGGTTGCTAACTAATATTCAATATGTCTAAAAAAGATACTAATATTGCCATAGTCGTCGTAGTGATCGTGATAGGATTATTCGTTTTGTTCTCTGTACAAAAAGACCGAGTCGGCCAAGTTGGTGGAGAATACGATGAGTTTGCTGAATGCTTATATGACAGCGGTATGCGCATGTATGGCTCAGAAACATGTTCCTTTTGCGAAAGGCAGAGGCAGTTATTTGGCGAATCCTTCCGTTTTATCAAGGAAATCGAATGTGATCCAAGAAATGATGATAGTGAATATGAACGCTGTATAGAAAAGGGCATATCTCATACCCCAACGTGGATTCTTGAGGACAAGAAGGGGAATGACGTGCATCGTTTTGAATCGGGTGTACAATCTCTCGAAGCTTTGAGTGAAGTATCTGGATGCTAATATTATGATTGATGAAGGTCTTACATTTGGTGTTATCGTTGGAGCTGCGCTTGCGGACTCTATAAACCCATGTGTGCTCGGAGTGCTGATTTTTTTGCTGGCGTTTTTAACACGTGTGTTTAAAAGTCGTGCAAGAATGCTTGTTGGCGGCCTTCTATATAGCGCAGTTGTTTACATCACTTATCTGGCTCTTGGCTTGGGTATTCTAAAAGTGGCTGTGTCCTTTTCTGTGGCCAACGCCTTTTACTGGGTAGCTGCAATTATTGCTATTCTCGCTGGATTGGTCGAAATGAAGGACTTCTTTTGGTACGGAAGAGGCTTTTCGCTTCAAATGTTTCCTGGTGGGGCAAAGCGGCTAAAGCTATATGTTTCAAAAATTGAATCGCTACAAAAACACTACCCTAGCATGGGCTTAGTCTTAGTTGGCTTACTCGGTGTTTTTGTTGTTATGGTTGAACTTCCTTGCACTGGAGCACCTTACTTTGCTGTATTGGCACTTTTGGCTAAAGGTGATTATACGCAAGCTATTCCGTATTTGCTGATTTATAACTTTATTTTCATTTTGCCGCTCTTGGTTGTGATAGCCCTTGCTTACTTTGGAAAGGGTGAAAAGATGGAAGAATGGCGAAAGTGCCACCGTGGTCTTATGCGACTTGTTATTGGCCTTTTTCTTATCGCGCTTGGTGGCTACATGATCTATGCTGTTACTTCGTTCGCCTAGCTATCTTTTTTTGTAAAACAGAAAATCGTAACTCACGTCGTCGTCTTTTCCTTCGCCGATTCTTTTGGGTTTGAATGATTTTGGGATTCTTGGGAAAAAAGTGTCACATTTGAATTGTTTTTTGATTCGAGTCAGGTAAATACCATCAATCTTTCGCTTTTTCATGAATTGGTCGAAGATTTTAGCACCACCTATCACATAAATATCGGCTACTCGGTCGTCGACTGCTTTTAGAGCTTGATCGATGGAATGGGCTACAGTAACGTCTTTGCCGGCTTTAAATTCTTTGTTGCGGGTTATTACCACATTCTTACGGCCCGGTAAGGGGCGATGCTTCTCGGGAATAGACTCCCAGGTTACACGACCCATCACAACCATGTTCCTGTATTGGATATTCTCAGTTTTAATGGTCATTTTCTTGAAGAACTCCATATCGCCCGGAAGATTCCAAGGGAGTTTTCCTTTTAGGCCCATTCCACCTTTTAAGTCAGTGGCAACAATGAGGTAAATTTTAGGTTTCATAATTTATACGGCTACAGGAAATTTAATATAAGCGTCATGTTCATAGTTTTTCAGTTCAAAATCCTCGAATTTCAAATCCCAGAAGGGTTTGTCGGCAATTTCGAGGGTAGGAAGTGCTTTTGGAGCTCTGGTCAGCTGTTCCTTAAGGCCTTCTACGTGATTGGAGTAAATGTGTACGTCGCCAAAAGTATGTACAAAAACGCCAGGTTTTAGCCCAACTTCTTTGGCAAGCATCATGAGTAGCAGGCTGTAGGAAGCGATGTTATAGGGAACTCCCAGTGCCACGTCGGCGCTTCGTTGGTAGAGTTGTAAATCCAACCTGTCGCCCATTACGTTGAGTTGAAAAAAGGTATGGCAGGGCATCAGGGCCATTTTGGGTAGGTCGGCCACGTTCCAGGCTGAGACCAAGATTCGACGAGAGTCTGGATTATTCTTGAGTAGATCAATGGCTTGTTGAATTTGATTTACTGGTCCCGCTGGGGTTTCCCAGGCGACCCATTGCTTGCCGTAAATGGGCCCCAAATCTCCGTTTTCATCGGCCCAAGCGTTCCAAATCGGTGTGTATTCTTTGAGGCCGTCATTGATGTTGGTTGACCCCTTTAAAAACCACAAAAGCTCGCGTGCGATGGCATCAAAGCGGACTTTTTTGGTGGTAACCATTGGAAAACCTTTCGACAAATCGTATTTTACCTGGGCACCGAATATGGAAATGGTACCGGTACCTGTACGGTCGGTTTTTTCAATTCCATTGTCGAAAATTTGTTGGACGAGTTCTAGGTATTGCTTCATTTTTGCAGTAAAATATTAGCTAGCTAACTATAACAAGCTCGATGGTGGATCGCAAATTATCTCACTTTATGACAGAAATAATTATATTTAGGCAGGGGTGAGTATACCTTTTTTGGGGTAGTGTATTCTGATGCACAGGGTTTGCACAAACTTTGCACAGATCTTGCACAAGGTTTGTGCATCAAAATTTAGGGGTCTATGGGGTATACCTGGGGTCATGCCAATGAGGAGTCTTTGCACCATTTTTACAACTTTTGACAATTCTTGCACGTGGACTACTGAGTGTCTTTTGCTTATAATCGATGGGCGAATTTAATTCTACGAATTATGAATCTTAAGACCCTCGAAGACATGGGCGACCTTAGCGGAAAGCGGGTTTTTGTTCGTGTAGATTTTAATGTCCCGCTCGATGATGAAGGCAATGTGAGAGATGATAAACGCATTCAACATGCAGTTCCGACCTTTAAATATTTACTTGAGCATGGGGTTTCGAAGATTGTTCTTGCCAGTCATTTGGGCAGGCCAAAAAATAATGAGGTCAATCTTCAAACCGATAAAGTTGCTGCAAAGTTGGCGGAACTTTTGGGTGAGCCAGTCACAAAGGCAGATGACTGGGGTGAAGGAGGTCTTACGGAAGATAAAATCGTGATGCTGGAGAATATTCGTTTTCATAAAGCAGAAAAAAGCAAAGATGAGGCTGAAAGGGATGCTTTTGGTAAGCAACTAGCTAGTTTGGCCGATGTTTTTGTGAATGAAGCTTTTTCGAATTCTCATCGCAAACATGCCAGTATGACTTCGATTCCCAAATTTATTCCAGGTTGTGTCGGATTAGGCGTTGAAAAAGAGGTTGGCGCCATTCAGAAGGCTATTTCTGACCCAGAGCATCCGCTTGTTGCCGTAATTGGCGGGCTTAAGGCCGATAAGCTCAAGGCGATTCATAACCTTCTTGGCAGCGCGGACCGAATTCTTGTAGCTGGAGCACTGGCGACCAATCTTTTAAAGGCCAAAGGTCACGAAATAGGTACTAGTAAGTCTGATGACGAAGGTATGGAAGAGATGGCTGACGTTGCCAAAGAGATTATTGCAAGCGACAAAGTACAGCTTCCGACGGATTTTGTGGTTGCAGATGATTTTTCTGAAACTGCCAACATAAAGACTGTTGCGGCCGATGGCATTGAGCCTGGTTGGATGGCCCTTGATATTGGACCTGAATCGGCGGAAAGCTTTGCGAAGCAAATTTCGGAGGCTAAGACTGTTTTGTGGTTTGGTCCTATCGGTGTATTCGAAATGGCACCATTTGCTACGGGTACAAAGCTTATTGGTGAGGCTATTGCCAATAGCGAGGCTGTTTCTATTGTCGGAGGAGGCGACAGTGCTGGTGCTGTCAAAAAGCTGGGTCTAGAAGAAGAAATGACCCTGGTTTCCACTGGTGGTGGAGCGAGTCTCGAAATGATTGAGGGAAAGGAGCTTCCAGCCCTTAAAGTGCTTCAAAATAACTTATGAGAAAAGTCGTTTACATCGAAATCGACGAAGAAGTTACCGCGGTCTATGATCGTGTTAAACGCGTTAAGCAAAAGGATATCTATCTGGTTGTTCCGCGCAAAGCTATTTTGTTTCAAAGTGTGGTGAATCTTCGTATTCTCAAAAGTAAGCTCGAAAAAGATAAAAAGAATCTCCATCTGGTCACGACCGATCGCATTGGCATTCATCTGGCGGAGCAGGCTGGAATTCCGGTTTACCACAACATCGAAGTCGAGGAGATTAAAGCTCCGAATCAAGATACTCCAAAAATGCGGATCGAACCGATTCAGGCACGCAGAAATGAGGTTCTAAAAGACCTTCCCAAGCGTGTGATGGAAAAGAAGATTACGATCGGCGAGCTCATCAAAGAATACCGAAAAGGCAGCAAGAAAACAAAAAAAGGCGTCTCCACGGAGCTCGCTGGGGTTTACAACTATGTGCGCCCGAACCGCAAGTTTATGGGCTTTATACTGGCACTCAGTGTAGGACTTTTTTTGGTCATCACTTACATTGCTCTTCCTGGTGCTACAGTTTACGTAAAGCCCAAGTTCGATAACATCGACTACACGGTAAATATTACTATGGCCGATAACCGTAAGAACCAGACGCTTCTTTCGCAAAATAAACCTCATGTGATTGCCAGCGAAGAGATTATGACTGTAACCAAGCAAACCAAGGTATTTAATACCACCAGCAAACGCTTTGACGGTGTGAATGCTCAAGGTTTTATCACCATTATCAGTAATTCCAAGGACGAATGGCCGCTCAAAAAGGAGACACGATTCCAAACTGAAGATGGATTAGTTTTTAGAATAAAGGAGGGTGTATTTGTGCCACCCAAATCTATTGACGAAGAGGGAGTTGAGAGCCCTGGAACTTACACGGCCGCTGTCGAGGCGGACCCATTTGATCTTTATGACCACCCAATTGGTGAAAGGGGTAATATAGGCCCTTCCAAATTCATTATTCCTGGCCTTTCCGAGTTCAACCAGAAGCTTTTGTGGGGTGAGAGCAATGATTCCATGGAGGGTGGTGTAACGCGCTACCAAAGGGTGGTAGAAGAAGAAGATATTGAGTCAGCTAAAAAGCAGATTCAGGATAACCTTACCCTGATGGCACGCGAGGATCTGAATACTCACATTGAGGACATGAATAGGCTCAACCACACGAATCTGGAGCTAATGGATGATCAAAGATATCTAAAGACAGATTTACAGGAACTTCGTATTTCTGATGATTTGGAGGGTAGTCTCAGAGATAAATTCGAGATCTTTGCTCAAGTTGAAGCTAAAGGTGTTGCCTATGATTTTGACCAGCTTTTTGCCATTTTGAAAAAGGAGCTCAAAACCCGAACGCATCCGGACATGCAAATTAGAGATGATTCTATTCGGCCAGAATCAATTTCATTTGAGCATGTCGAGGAAGATGAGGTGCTTGGGCAGATCAAAATTACGGTCACTATTAAAGGTATTCAGGAATTTGTTATTGATTCATCGCTTCAGGCTGGCTTGCGCTTCTCGAATAAGGTCAAGGAACGAGTCGTTGGCCTTAGTGTTGAAGAAGCCGAAAGTTACATCGGTAATTTACCCGAGGTAAATGAAGTAGAGATTAAACTTTGGCCCATATGGCTTTCAAAAATTCCTCGTATCTCCGATAACATTGAGGTGAAACTAATGGAGAACTAAAGCCCTTGGACATCCATTTTGTCTAAGTCATCAATTTTTTCGTTGTGACTGGTGCTAGGATTGTAGATTTGATAGAAAAGCTCGATTAACTGCGAGGTGTTTAGTTGAGCCACTCTTAAATTGCAGCCTTCCAGACCGGCAATAGCGGCGTTTACTCTTTCAGTCAATCCTTTGCTTAGCTCCTCAAATTCCCGATGCCTACGCTTTATTGCATCTACACTGTCAGAAGATGAAATACTACTCATAAATTTAGATAAAGAGCTTTGTTTTCTGCTGCGGTAAGGATCGAAAGGAATGAC
This sequence comes from Patescibacteria group bacterium, assembly GCA_029260955.1. Classification (GTDB taxonomy): domain Bacteria; phylum Patescibacteriota; class Gracilibacteria; order UM-FILTER-43-11; family UM-FILTER-43-11; genus JAFGTE01. Next base: position 14,118 of record JAJDCF010000015.1, read on the forward strand.
CACGTAGAACTTCTTCTCCATAATATCTGCGTATTCAACCAGTTTTAAGATGTAATCGCAATACTCACCAGTTTGCTCCTTTAAAAGAATATTAGTGTGTTTGTCGCCGATTTCCCGAACGGTTTCAATGTATTTATCTACATCTAGCTTCCGGCTTTGAACGACTATTTGCACGGGAAATTCTAGTGAATTCAAAAAGCTCTGATAGCCGTAAATGATTGAATTCTGCTCTTCTTCGGATTTAAGATTGAAATTGATGCTATTTGTTTGCAGAATTGCCCTAAGGCCACCGTTTTTTAAGACAACCAAGTTATCTTTGATCTCGGCAATATCCAGAAAGAGCTGTGTGCTCATAGATGGACTGGTTTTCTTTTGCTTAACCGAATCCTTGGTGTTTGTAGCTTGATCAGTGGGCATATTAGTCTAGGTTAATTTCTATTTCGCCTCCTTCGGAGAGGTCATTAAAGGAAGTTTCCTTTTCCTTGTTATCAGTTTTCTTAATAAGTTTAACTGGTTCAGATTTCGAAGTTGTATTTACTTGAGTATCTCGGCGGACCGGTCCCGCTTGAGCTTTAGACTTTCGCCTTCTTCGTCTTCTTCGTTTCTTTTTGGGTGCTTCAGTTGGAGTAGGTGTTGGTGCAGGAACTTCAGGTTGTGCTGGTTCCTTTGCTTCTTTAGCTTGATTGTTCTGTCTGGCCTCTTTGATTACATTGGCCAAGTGCTCAGTGACTGACTCCTTTTTTTCAGTGCTCGGAGTCGGTGCTACCGGAGTTGGCGCTGGAGCGGGTGGGGGAGTTGGAGCGACTGGAGCTTCTTCTACAGGAACGGTGGCTGGTGTCATTTTAGCCAGCAGATCTAGCTTTTTCTTTTGCATGTCTCTGGTTCTCCAATACATGTTTTCGGTTTTGCTTTCCTCCTTTTTGTGACCAAAGTAGGCCTCTGTAATCAAGTCATCATCATGTACTTCATCTATGTCTTCGTGCTCAACTTTTTCAACGTGCTCAAAACCGCCTGAGTCCAGCATGGCAGAAAGATCACCAAGATTCACATCACTTCGGTCCTTTTCTTCTGTAACTTCCGTTTTCTTGGTTTTCGCACTCTTATCTGTAAGATCAGGGTCCACCAATGCTGATATACCGCGATGATCCCACATGCGTTTTTTTGGTTTGATGGCAAATTCCAGCATCAAGAGTACATATTTGCCAAAAGTAACATTGTGGATCTTCAGCATGGCCATTGCCAGTGAAAATAGAGCGGGAATGACGATTAATATGTACTCAAGAATGTTCAGCTCATAGAGCCTAGAGGTGATCGCGAACAGCACATAGCTGATTCCACCGCCAATGGCGATTATAATCAGTTGTCTAAGGCTGAAGGGGCCTACGATCTTATCTTCGATGCCGACGTTTTGAGGAATCTTGTATTGAAGCAATTCTTTAGGTTCATTTAATCTATATATTATAGCAAAAAAACCCCCAAAAATAAAGGGTTTTATTTAAGTTTAAGCCAATAATAAGCTCCTAGCCTTATTGTCCAAGTAGGTTGATCCTAATCAATCTTCGCTGTAGTTCTATGGCAAGCGGTTGTTCACCGATTTCTTGTCTTCTATGAAGCGCTTGCTGAAGAACCCTGTCAGCGTTTTCTTTGTCCTCTCCTTCAGGCATTTCTGACTGAAGTTTTCTTCTTAGTTTAGCTACTTCACGTCCCGGTATCATTTCAGTCAGAATGTTGTCTACCCCGGTTTCCTGCTCCAGCATTTTGAGGGTGAGTTCGATTCTTTGAATGAGCTCTACTATTAGACCCAGGATATGCTCTATGCGGAGTTCTAAATTATAGTGGTTAAGGATTTTATTTACAGCTTCATCTGAGGCACCATGCGACAATTCTTCAAATAGCAGTGCTGCTGTTTTTTGGGTGTCTTTTGACATTGTATAAACCCTTAACAAGGATGCTAAGACCATCTGGTAATAGGTGACTGCTCTTACAAGAACGTCTTCTGATACATGGTCAACTTTTTCTCTTGCCCTTTCAAGTGTTGATTTGATGGCTAGCCTTCCGGTTTCATTGCGACCTTTTATGGTAATTGCTTGATGAACATCTTTTTCGCGGGTGGGGTCAAAAGGAGGTACTTCTATATCTGGCAAATCACCAATTGTGGGGGCTTCTCTCAACCTAGTTGCGACTTCTCTGGGCCCTAGGTATTTTGTGCCCGATAGTCTTCCAAGGCCATTTAACATGCCTGCTCTGGATTCACCCAGGTCCTTAACTAGTTGTTCAAGACAGGGGAAATGGAGAGTCGCTATACCCTTTTTATCAACATGAATGGCTTTTCTGAGTGCTGTCCATGCTTTAGAGGCTTCTTCTTTAAAAGAATGAACAGTACTTTCTCTTTTGACCATATTAAGTTGAATCTCGCCCAGCTTTAAAAGCTCGAGAACGCGTCTACTACCGTCAATTCTTCCGATGACATCGAGAACGCTGGTGAGTGTTACCTCAAATTCTTCAAACCTAGATTGGTTTATTTTGATATCTGCGATCTGCTCCTCGGATAACGCGATTTGTGGTTCAAGTGGTTTTTTTGGGTCGAAGGACATGGCAATTAGGTTAGGGCATGCGCATAATTTAAACTATTTATGTGTGTTTGTCAATGTTTAGCTTTACAGACCAAGCTTTTTTGATATAATAGAGGTGCTTCTTATTCTAATTCAAATGGCAGGAGGATTGAACAAAATGCAGGCGCTTGATTTAAGTTCTTCCAGTGAGGCTAAGGTACTCACTCCTTTAGAGAAAGGTAGATCAACAGCTAGGCAGATTTGGAAAGAGTTGGGGCCTAAGGCAGGTGAAGAGGTTGATTGGGATGTTCTTAAGCAGGCACTCTCTGAACAGATTAGTGATCCTGATGAGCGGCTTTTTGCAATGCTTGGTCTATCTGAATTGTCGAAAGCCAGAGTAGAAGACTTTTTGGCGGCCACTGAGTTTGATAGTAGCGAAGTATTGGCTAGGATGAATCAAGAGCTAGATGCACGACATGGTGAAGCGGAGCCTGTTGTAAAAGAGGCACGTGAATCAAGTAAAAGACTTATATCTTCTGGTGAGGATGTTATTGAAGATGACGTTGCTTAAGCCTATTCTTCAGCTCCGTTTTTAAGCTCAATAGCTTTTACTGCTAGCTTGGCCATTTCGCCGCGTTTCATATTTCTTGCTGGGCCAAAAGAGTCGTATTGAATAGTGCCGTTTGGTAAACGAATGCCATCAATTAAGCGATGATGCAGAGCAAAATTGGTTGCTGGAAAGTACCATTCCTTGGTCAGAATGTCTTCGAAGTTATCTGCACGTTGCCCTACGGTTGTCAGATCGAATTGAAAGGCCTGCATAAGAATCTTGATTGCTTCTACTCGGTTGATAGGGGAATCAGGCTTGAAGGAACCATCTGGGTATCCATTTATCAGCCCAAGCTGCTTAGCTCTTTTTACGTATGGTACGTACCAGGCATAAAGCGGAACATCGAAAAATGGAGCGTCCTCTACATATTCAAAAACGTCTACATCTTCACCGATGGCGTTGAGAGCGATTTTAGTGAATTCTGCGCGAGTCAAAATGTCGTCAGGTGCAAAGACACCTTTTGCACGACCTTTGACGTATTCCCAGCGGTAAAGCTGTTCGATGTAGTTTTTGGCCCAGTGATCTATAGTGTCTTTAAAAACGATAGAGTTATAGCTTAGCCCGGGTTGGGCTATAAGAAAGGTTCCTGTTGTGTTTGAGATAATGCTAACTGCATCGCCCGTATCGTTTATGGAAACAAGGGACGGATCATGTACAAAATACTCTTCTGTGAGTGGATCGAAGGTAAAAACGGTTATCTTTTCTCCTTCGTTGTAGCGATCCGTGAAAGGTACGGTGACTTTTATACTGGGGCTAAAACGAAGCTCACCTCCTTCGGCCGGTTCCAAATGAAAAATGGACTTGAAGGAATATCCGAAATTGATAGGAAAAGACTTTGAATAAAGGTTATCTGGTGGCAGCAAATAACCCGTAAAGTTGCTGCCATCTAAATTAGTTATATGTGTGTCGCGCTCGAGGTCAATTACTGTACCGCCTTCCAGATCTACAAAGTGAATGGGGCGGGGGATTACTCCCTCGTGTTCTGGAGTAATGTAAAGCGCTGGCCTTGTGCTGATTGTCATAGGTGTGTCAGAGCCAAAAAGCGGAGCAGTGGCCGCATTGGCTTTATAGTCATCCGTATTTTGATCGCCAAGTCTTATGACACATACGTTGCTCTTTAGAACATGTCCATAATTACATTCCTCTACTTGGCACTCAGGGTAGCTGGTAACGGACTTGGCATTGGGTTTTTCTGCGCAGCTGAATATATAGTTTTGAGTTACAAGATTGCTTTTATTGTTATTAGTATCAACTCCAAAATACTTTAATGTGGTGTTTGTTTTTATGCTAAGTGGTTTGCTGAAAACCTTGCCCGACACGCTAGGAGTTGAGCCGTCCATGGTGTAATAGACCTTGGCGCCTTCATCAATGTATTCGTCGCTAAAAGTTAATTCTCCGTCATAGGCAGTGAGTGTAAGAGATTGCCCCACACTGTAGCTCCCCCCACTTGGTCTGGCGACCACATTGGGTGGATTAACATCTGTAAATTCACCAGTGAAGAAGGTGGACACAAAACGGTCCAAATTCATGTTACCAGGAATATCTTTGACTTTTTCGACAATGATCGAGTAGTCCTTTTCACCTTCTAATTCTTCAAGAAAACTAACGGTTAGGTCTACTTGGTTTTCTGCCAGTTCAAATTCTACATTTATAACATTGTTGAATTGCTTGAATATGACACTGTTACTATTAATACTGGTTGGATCCACGGGTTCGTTGAATGTCACCACTATTTGATTGGTCAAAGTGGATACTCCGGTTTGATTATTTGGAATACTAACTGCAAACACACTTGGGGGAGTCATATCTTCTAGTTCACAGTAGCTGCTACAACCATCACGATTGTCAAAATTACCGTCGTCACATGCCTCTCCTTCGCTTAATATGCCATCGCCACAATATGAGGCCTCTGCTATAACAGGGCTTCCTAGCGTGAAAACCAGAAGAAGTAATATAAAACTGATTTTTTTAAAAATATTATTCATGATAATTACTTTATTCACTAGAGCGGCTGTCGTATTGGCCCGTTTCGGTGTTGATCACAAGTTTATCACCTTCTTTGACGAAAAGGGGGACATTTATTGTGACACCGGTTTCTAAGGTAGCGGGTTTAGTGCCGCCTTGGGCGGTATCTCCTTTAACTCCTGGCACAGTACTGGTGACTGCTAGAGTAACTTTAACTGGTGGCTGAAGGCCAATTGGCCTTTCTTCATAAAGTGTTACGTAGACTTCCGTGTCATCCTTCAGGTATTTCAAAATATCTTCGATATCCCCTGTGTTCATTTCAAATTGTTCGTAGCTTTCGTTATCCATGAAGTGGGCACTGGATCCATCACTGTAGAGGTATTGACACTTTTTTCGTTCTATTTCGGCAAATTCAAATGATTCTCCGGCTAAAAAAGTCTTATCAAGTGAGTTTCCTGTAATAAGGTTACGTAATTTGGTGCGCATGACAGGTTTGCTGGCATCTTTGCGCATGAATTGGTTCTTGGTGACCAGGTAAGGATCACCGTTAACTTTTACGACGCTACCTGTGCGAATGTCCGTTAGATTACCCATTTTTTTCGGAAATTATTTCAGAAGGATTATATCATATATTTTTTAAAATCTCCCGATCCCGACAGAAGCCGGGACCGGGAGGGGATCGTCACTTTGCGCTGCCAGAACGCGGACTACTGTCGCCATCGTCTGCTCAACAACTTGTCGTGACTCTATTCACCTACCTTTCTTGGGCGTTGCCCCTACTACTCGCCGTCCTTGGATGCCTCGGCCTCGTCCTCGCCGTCATCGTCGTCGCCATCGCTTGGATCCGGAGGAGTAGAAGGTTCCGCATCTGCCTTGGGCTCCTCGTCCTCTTTGGACGTTTTGCCTTCGGCTTCTTCGGATTTTCCCGCGGCATCACCGGGGTCGGGGGCACCAGCATCCTCGTCCTCGGTTGGAGCCTCTGCGGCTTCCTTGGTCGCTTCGGGGTCCTCGGGCTTTTCGTCCTCGGCTTCGGCTTCTTTTCCCTCGGCGCTCTTTTCCTCGGTCGACGCGTCGGGTACGGGATCTGTGTCGGGCACTGGGTCTGGTTCAGGCACAGTGTCCGGCTTGGGCGGCTTGGAGTCAGGTCGCGGCACCTTGGGCTTCTCGGGCTGGCGTGTTTCGGGTGGTTCGGGATGGGACTCCTCGACCGGCTCGGGCTCGCTGACTTCGTCACCGACCACGACCGGTTCCTTGTTGGCTGCGGCAGCATCGAACGTGTCGTTGCCGTCGTTGTCCGTGGACTCTGCCTTCGCAGCCTTCTTGGCCGCCTTGGCCGCCTTCTTGGCAGCCTTCTTCGCGGCCTTGAGCTCCAGAGTGAAAGCCTCGATGCGCTTCATTGCTTCATCGATGTGCTCCTCCGGAGGGTCGTAGCCCAGGAAGATGAAGTACACGCCCAGGTCAGTTCTGAGAGAGCCCTTGATGGCCTCCCAGATGTCAGGCAACAGGCTCTTCTTCTTTTTCTTCTTCTTTGGCTCCTTGGGTGCTACTTCCACGGTTGCGACCACTTCTTCTTTTTCTTCTACTGGGGGGGAACTTGCGCTCATGGCTTTAATAGCCCTTTCAATCCGTTTTGTGGGTTTATAAGGTAGTGATAAGTAAGATCATGCACCTCCAAAGAGGGCAGTGCGGGTAATATAGTACCACTGGTTCCTTTTGTCAAGATGGAATGGTGGGCCTGGCTGGACTTGAACCAGCGACAAATCGATTATGAGTCGACTGCTCTAACCAACTGAGCTACAGGCCCGCAGTGTCAATAATTTATCACAGATTAAGCTAAGCAGCCATATCAGTAGGTGCTCTCAATATTTTTTCTACAGGTCTTTTGGTGAATATATTGTGCTCAACAGCCATTTTCTTCCTTGAGCTATTACTTACCGCCGTTGTATCGTTTAAAGCAATTCCTATATGACGGTGGCCCTTTGCTACCGATACACCCTTGGGGTCTCTTATATAGCCACCAGTTGGCGCCCAAACAATAACATCTCCGGGTTTAGGAGGTTTTGCTACCTCCTTCCAGCCTTCTTTTTTTAACTTTCGTGCAGTGGCGTCAACGCTTAGTATAATAGCGTCTGACAGGCCAGCTTTTTGTAATATGGTTGTTACTACCTTTGCACATGCAAGAATACCGCCTTTAACATCCGGAGTTCTAAAATCAGGATTTATTACCTTTATGAATGATTTGGCAATATCTGCCAGGCGATTACCAGGTCCTTCAGGTTTATTATCAGGATTTTCGATTGCTTCTTCTTTTTCATCCTCGGCGACAGGCTTATTTACTTTCTCTTTATTGTTGGCAACAGAGTTATTTTTTTCTATTCTTTTATCGAGCTCTCTGATTTTTCCCCCGAATGTTGCAGTAAGAATAATCTCACCGATTAATGCAATGCGCTGTTTGCTGGTCATTGAGCCAGGTTTACCAAAAAGCTTTCCAACTAATTCTGAGACGGTAGCTTTTTTATTTACTTCTTTTGCCGCCTCTGGATTTTCGGTTTTAGTCATGGGCCAAATTTTGTGGCTTTAGCAGATCTATTTCTCCTCTTCAATGCTGACTTTTATCTCAGTCTCAACTCCTTCAGCTAAATGAATGGTTACTTTGTGCTCTCCAAGCTCCTTAATATGATCCTTCATACGAACAGTATCCTTGTCGATATCCAGTTTGTGATCCTTTTTAAGGGCTGCCAGAATGTCTTTTTCGGCAATAGAACCGTAAAGCTTGCTGCCTTTTGCCTTCTTTTTGAATGTGAGTTCAATTTTGGCCAACTTTTCAGCTGTTTCTTTAGCACTTGCTACTAGCTCTTCCATTTTCTTTACTCTTTCCTCCATGCGTTTTTCGGCTTGTTCAATACGCTTTGGAGTAGCTACATCAGCAAGATTTTGTGGAAGTAGGAAATTGCGGGCATATCCGTTTTTAACAGTGACAATGTCCCATTCGTGGCCAAGGTTTGGTACGCGTTTTTTTAGTATGACTTTCATTACGATGAATTAATTGTTAATTAGAATTGTTTGATGATCCAAGATAGAAATGTGAATGGATTCACGCCATCTTTGAATTTTCTATCCACTTTGGCATACCAATTTTCGATGCTAGCTAGTCTATCGCTGATGGTAGCTAGATGATTGAAAGGCGGATGATACACTTTCTCGGAAAGCGCAGTGTAATAGGTTGGGCTGTAAAGGAAGATTGCGGGAACTTCCTGGCTTATGATTCCC
>JAJDCF010000016.1 GCA_029260955.1 Patescibacteria group bacterium
TTCGCCCAGCTTCGCAGCTTCCTTCACCGCACATGTCGCCTCAGGGTCTGCCTCGCGGGCTCGCAAAAATTTCTCACTCACTCATTATAAAATATGATACTAGGAATAACCGGAAAAAGCGGAGCCGGCAAACATACTGCTGCCAAATTCTTCGAGCAGAAGGGTTGGAGAGTGCTGGATGCAGACAAAATTGCCCATCAGCTTTATAGACCCTATCAGCGAGTTTGGAGGGAGGTGGTAGAGCATTTTGGCGAAGGAATTTTAACCAAGGGTGATGTCATTGACCGTCAAAAGCTTAAGGCAATTGTTTTTGGTAACGGGCCACAAGCAGAAAAGGAGCTGAAAGCATTAAATAGCATTGTTCATCCCGAACTAAAGCGAGTGCTAAAAGATGATGTTTATTATCTTAAAAAAAGGAAGGCCAACACCGTGCTGGTGGCTGCTCTTTGGGAAGAGCTTGATCTTTTTAAGCTAAGTGATTCAGTGTTACTCATAAAGGCAGACGAGACGGTTGCATACGAGCGAATTCGTAAGCGCGATGGGATAAGCCCTGAAATGTATGCAGTGACCACAAAAAAACAAACGGAGCCCGAAAACGCTCATGCGATTGTCGTAAATGAAGGAAGCTTCCAGGATTTTTACAAACAATTGAATTCTGTCATTGCTTAGCTATACTTGTGAAGTAAAGAATATATTATGGAATACGAACCCGTCATAGGATTAGAAGTGCATTGCCGCATTTCGACAAAAACCAAAATGTTCTGCAGATGCAGTAACGATATCTTTGGTGCAAAACCAAACACTCATATTTGCCCCATTTGCACGGGTTTTCCGGGAATGTTGCCTTTGATGAACGAAGAAGTAGTGAAAAAGGGGATTTTGGGCGCTCTGGCGCTTGGTTGCGAGGTTCCTGCATTTTCGAAAATGGATCGTAAAAGCTACTTTTACCCCGATTTACCAAAGGGTTTTCAGATTTCTCAGTACGATCTGCCTGTGAGCGAAAAAGGAAAACTGACCATTACTCTTTCTGATGGAACCTCAAAAGAAATAGGCATTACCCGTCTGCATCTTGAAGACGACGCCGGCAAACTGACCCACACGGCCGGTGGCACTTTGGTGGACTTCAACCGAAGCGGCACACCCCTGATGGAAATTGTGAGTGAGCCCGATATTCGAAGTACCGAAGAAGCCAGCTTGTATGCCCGTCAACTTCAAAAGATCATGCGATACGTCGGCGCATCCGATGCTGATATGGAGAAGGGGATGATGCGTTTTGATATCAATGTGTCCCTACGGCCAAAGGGTCAAAAAGAATTCGGAATACGCTCAGAAACCAAGAACCTCAACTCCTTCCGAAGCATGGAAAAGGCCTTAGATTACGAAATTAAACGCCAAACCGAGTTACTCGAAAGTGGCGGCAAGGTTGTGCAAGAAACTCGTGGTTGGGACGACGACAAAGAAATTACTGTTTCGCAAAGAAGTAAAGAGGAGGCCGCTGAATATCGTTATTTCCCAGAACCAGATATTCCACCCATCGTGGTGACGCGCGAGATGGTTGAAGAGCTTAAAAAACAGATTCCTGAACTACCTGATGCAAAGGTGGCTAAGTACAAGGAAATGGGCCTTTCAGACGATGATGCCAAGATCATTGCGGGAGACGTCAAATTGGTTAAATTCTTTGAAAAGGCTGCCGAGGTTTCTGGTTCACCAAAAAAAACCTCAAACTGGCTCCTTTCTGAATTACTTGGGCATCTCAAGGCTAGCAAGATGACCTTTTACGACAATAAATTATCAGCTGAGAATTTAGGAAAATTGGTAAAACTGATAGATGATGGCGTTATTTCTGGCAAAATTGCTAAGGATATTTTTGAAGAAGTTTATTCAGGTGACTTGGACCCAGAAAAATATGTGGAAGAAAAAGGGCTTAAGGTAATAGAAGATACGGAGGAATTAGAAAGGATTTGCCAGGAGACTATAGATAAAAATCCGAACATCGTGGCTGACTTTAAGGGTGGAAAAGAAAAAGCTATTGGTGGATTGGTGGGGAAGATAATGGGAACTACCAGAGGCACCGCAAATCCTAAATCAGTAAATGAGATTTTGCGTAAACTTCTTGCCTAATAAAGATTGTTTCAGATAAGGAAAAATGATCGAAAGCCTTGACAGACTTTTTTAAGTGCGATACTCTTTAATCGAAATATATCGATAAATAAGTTTGATGCCATTTCCATTCCCGCCATTCTTCAAGGCCGTGAGCCACCCGGTTCGCCAAAAGATTCTAAATGAACTCTTTGATAAGGGTGAACGGAATGTGAGTTATCTGGTAAAGAAGCTCAAGCTTTCCCAGTCGACTGTTTCTCATCATCTAGCCATCCTAAAAAAGGCAGGCATCGTTAAGACAAGGGAGGAAGGCACGCAAACCTTCTACTACCTGTGCTGCGATATGGTTGGTTCCTGCTGCGATATGATGAAGAATTTTTTTAGCAAATAGGATCCTATTTTTTTATTTCCTTTAATCGAAATATATCGATTAAAAAACTTTACTACTTAATTCATTACATTATGAGTGATCAGAATTGCTGCAAGGAGGCCACGCCCGAAAAGGTGAAGCACTTCCTTAAAGCCGTAAAGCCCGCCTTCGAGAAGGAATTCCCGGAGTGCGCCGCTAAGCTAAAGGATTGCTGCAGTGAAAGCTGCTGTGAGTAACACGGCAATCCTACTGTCCAGCGGGGTCCGGTGTAAGGCCGGGCCCCAAGCTTGGACTTTTATGATAAAATCAGCTCGATAACAAAAAATATAATTCATAACTAAAAAATATCATGGCAAAAGACGACTTAAATTCTCAGCTGGAAAGAATCGGTTGGGCGGTGTTCATAATCATGCTTGGGGTTCTGTGGCTTTACCCAGAGGGCACTTTCCATGAAGATACATGGCTAATCGGCGTAGGGGCAATTTTCTTACTTCTCAATGTAATACGCTACCTTTATACGATTGCTGTAAGTTGGTTCACAATTATTCTTGGCCTCCTTGCTCTTGCGGCAGGTCTGGATAATTACTACAACGTAGAAATCCCTGTTATTGGAATAATAGTGATCATTTTTGGACTTATTATTCTACTTAAGCCAAAAACATTTAAGGGATGTCCATGGGCTGACAAAGGGCATAAATAGACTGTTTATCATTTAGCCACAAACATAATGTCAACATGCAATAAGGCAAAAGAAGAACCCGGTGCGACCGAAAAAGTTAAAGAAATCTACGATGACATCAAAAAGACACTTGGAATCGATTTTGTGCCAAATATGTACAAGGCACTAGGATGCAATCCGGATTATTTAGAAATGACTTGGAATAAGGTTCAACAGGTTATGGGTAAAGACGGAAAGCTAGACAAAAAAACCAAGGACATCATAGCTTTAACTGTATCTATAATGAGTGGATGCGATTACTGCATTGGCGTTTATAATGCAACCGTAAAGCACAACGGACTAGATGACGAGGGTATATTAGAGCTGTATAGCGTCATTGATGTTTATAGTGGTCTTAATAAATTGAACATCGGATTACAAACCAAGCCTGATGAAAAACCGTGGCACGGCTGCGGAGGAAAATAATTTTTTAACTAATTTTTTATGTCACCTAAATTTGTCGAAAAAAACCACAAGGCCATAATCTTAGTACTATTGCTCGTGATAGCATTTATGCTTTCATCCTGCCTATTCCATGACATTATTCCCATTTGCCATTGGATTTTCGGATGCGACCATAAGCTACATGCTGCAGCCGCTCTTATGAGCTTTGCCTAAGTTAGCATTGCCAATGCAAGAAACTATAGAAATAAAAGCTTATTTTGCGTAACTTATTGCCTTCGTCAACCCCACTGGCTCGCCCGTTAAAGCCAAAAATGTTATAATAATTAAGAACTAAAACAAACAATTATGCCAATCATTCCAACTGTTATCGACAAAACCCCGCAAGGCGGAGAACGTGTCTACGACATCTATTCTCGCTTGCTTGAAGAACGTATTATTTTCCTGGGATCAGGAATCAACGATGAAGTGGCCAATGTAATCATTGCGCAGCTGCTTTTTCTGGAAAAAGTCGACCCAAGTAAAGACATTACGATTTACGTGAACTCTCCTGGTGGATCTGTTTCTGCCACGCTGGCCATGTACGACACCATGCAGCTGATTAAGCCCGATGTTTCTACGGTTTGCCTAGGCATTGCTGCCTCAGGTGGCTCAATCATTCTGATGGGTGGCGCTAAAGGAAAGCGCTTCATACTGCCTCATTCCGAGGTCATGATTCATCAGCCACTGGGCGGTACCGAGGGGCAGGCAACTGACATCGCTATTCATGCCGATCACATTATTCAAACCAAAAAGCTTCTGAACGAAATGATTGCCAGACATACAGGGAAGGATTTGGCTAAGGTTGAAGCTGACACCGAACGTGATTACTTCATGCGAGCTAAGGACGCTTTGGATTACGGAATCGTAGATAAGATCATTGAGCAGAGAAAAGCTTAGTATTTGATCCAAAATAGCGATTGACCAATGGTCACGTGTGTGGTTTAATTTGATCTATTAACAATAGATCATGAGCAGACGAAAAAAGCCAAGGTATAAGCAGAAGCCTAAACCTAAGCGTAAGCCAAGTATGAAGCGAAGGCAAAAGGAGGATATGGGAACGCCAATAGACGAAATCACAAAAGACATGGGTGGCATTCTGACTCGCCGACACGCTATTGCCGCTGGAGTATTGGCTCTTGGTGGTATAGCTGTATGGCGAGGCTGTTTATCAGACACAGTCAAGGACACGTCAGAATCAGAAGAGATAACGCCCACCCCTTCAAGTAGTCCAGAATATGAACAGTGGGCTCCTAAAATTGAATTGCCAGAAATGACATTCAATTCAGATGATTTAGGATGGAGCCAGGAACAAAAAAGAAAGCATTTTTTCCCTAAGAATGCTAGGTTATCAAATATTCCTAAGCTTAACGAAAACTTTGATCAGTTCAAGAAGGACTTATTACACAACATGACGGTTACCAAAGATCCGCAAGTACGTATGCAGCTTATACAGCGTTATGCTCAGCTCTTGTTGATGAATGCCTTTGGTAGCGAGCAGGTCCGTAGCAAAAACCTCGTTTTTGGTTCGCATGATTTTGATGGTGCCATAGACCAAATGAATGAATTTTTAGTCCCCAAGGGGGATTACGTGCTGACACGTGCTATCCCACAGAAAGGAGTAAGCATATCTTTTTATAAAATCGAAAAAATAGCTAGTGTAACAATGAAAATGGGGGACAAGTCAAAGGAATATCCAGTTGTCCATCTCGATAAACGTCAAAATTGCACCACAATTCCAGACTTGGACTACATGGATACTGAAGGTAGGTACTTTCCCGAGAGGCAGTACTTAATGATTAGTCCAAAGTTGGAATACGCTCATAAGGGCGTACGCGCGAGGCCGGATCTTTTTAAAGCAATGATTCAGTATTCATTATTTCATGAAGGAATGCATGCTGCCTTTACAGATTTTTTTGGTGTTGAAGGAACATATAATGATGAAGTAGTTAAAAGAAAAGGTGATATTCAGTTGAAGAATTATAAATTGCCAGAAGCTGTGTACAAAAAGAGGCCTGCTGTTCAGGTCCATGAATTGGCAGGATGTGGTTACGGATTAATGCATTCGGGCCATGCTGCGCAGCAATTAGCCATGAATCTATTCAGGATGGGCACTGGCAACAACTATGATTTAGCCGTTCAATTGATAATGTCGCTCGTATCTCATTCGCAAAGTGTCGACGCCAACTTGAGAAGTAAAATGGTCAAGTCGCTAAGTGATAGAAGCTTTGAAGCAGCTATTAAGCAATTGTCGAATGAAGAAATACATCAGATTGGTGAGCAGATGGTGAAGTTAGCCATTTATCTGACGCGAGAAGACTAGTTTTTATTGTTAATATATTATGCGTAGAAGAAAAAAATCTAAGAATAGACCTAAGTCTAAAGGAACTGAAAGGCGAAGAAAGCAGAAAGTGGATATGGGAACGCCAATCGCAGAGGTCACAAAAGACACAGGTGGTGTGCTCACACGCCGACACGCTATTGTCGCTGGAGTATTGGCCCTTGGCGGTATAGCTGTATGGCGTGCCAGTTTATCAAGCGCCATCGAAGATAGAACAGAAGAAGATAGAACAGAATCAGAAGAAGTAGCTCCTGTCCCTTCAAGTAATCCTGAATACGATGAATGGGCTTCGAAAATTCACTTGCCTGAGGGAAAGTTCATGCGAGGTTCTGGAAAACTCAGGCCACTGAATATTCCGGAAGACAAGATGGACGCCTTTACCAAAAAATATGAAGACCTTCTCAGGGAAACCAAGCAGGCCTTAGCAGAAAAGGGTATTAGCAAAGAAAAGAAGGAGCAACTAGTAACCAAGTTTATAGGCAGTACGTTCAGAGAATACCACGTAGCTGCAGGTAGTAAGCGGAGGGAGGGAGAATTGGGGATAGGCTCAAAGGAGTTTGTCATGACTCAGCTTGAGCTCAACGATGTCCTGCTTCACATGGGCCACTTCATGTGGGCTAATTTGAAGCATGATCAGCAAAAAAGTTTACTATCAATTTCTACGCTTGATGTAGAATCAATCGATAGCTTCCAGATACCTGAGAGGGAAGATGTTCACGAGGTGCCAGTGGTGAATGTGCATAATGAGCATCATCTTTTTGCGGATTCCGACGAAGCTATCCGCGAGGGGCGTTTGCATGGCGTCTATAACCAGACCAGTGAAACGATCATCTATAATCAGGAGGGTGGACAGGCTCAAATCGCGGAGAGTATCAGATCATTTGAACAAAGAACTCAGAAAATGGGTCACCCTTTTAAATTCCCAAATACAGATCAAATGGTCAACGACGGCGCTAATATGGCTCGGGCGCATGAACTTATGCATTATTGGTTGGCTGTCAAAGGATTTGAAGCGGGGGATAGGAAGGATGCTAAGGACCGGGGGGACGTGGACATGGGTTCCTATAAAATTGGCGCCGATCACTATCGTGGCAGGTACAATACCTATGTTCACGAGTTGGCGGCGGTGGGCTACGGACTAATGCATGGTGGACAGATAACTCCCGCTTTCATAATAGCGATAGCGGGTGGTGAGCATCCGACTTACCAGTTAGCCCAGCAAATCCTAATCAATGAATTGCTTAGCATAGCAAATCCTGTGCAGAAGAATAAGATCATAGACATACACTCAGATGGATCTTCTGAAATGGATTTGGACCAGTTAGCTGTGTTTATCAGCCAGATGCCACTCGAGAGGCTCCACAAAATTGGAGAGCGTATGGCCAAGCTGGGTACGTACTTAGCGGGTAAGTAGTAGGTTTGCTATACTGGCCTCATGTTTGAACTTACAAAAAAGTCAGGCTCAGCCAGACGTGGGGTTTTAAAAACCGCCCATGGGGATATTCAGACCCCCTTTTTTATGACGATTGGAACAGCGGGTGCGGTAAAAGGTCTAATTCCTTCCGAAGTCCGAGAGCTTGGAGGTCAGGTCATTCTTTCGAATACCTACCACCTACATCTGCGCCCAGGTGAGGACATTGTGGAAAAGGCAGGTGGGCTACATAAATTCATGAACTGGGACGGTCCGATATTAACTGACAGCGGTGGCTATCAGGTTTTTTCGCTAGCTAAAATCCGCAAGCTCAAAGAAGAAGGTGTAGAATTTCAGTCACATTTGGATGGTTCCAAAATATTCCTTTCGCCCGAAAAAGCCATAGAAATCCAGCAAAAGCTAGGTGCCGACATCATTATGTGCCTCGATGAGTGCCCAGCAGCCGAC
>JAJDCF010000017.1 GCA_029260955.1 Patescibacteria group bacterium
AACCGGAATATTCCTGATGATAAGCGGTCAATTCAGGGGCTCCATCTTCAGCCTCAACGGACTTTGTAGCTGCGGCTTCGGAAACAGGCGAAATGATATTGGCTACACCGGAAGAATCTTCCTCAAGAGATGAAATGACCCCGGAAAGGCTTTCGCGCATTTCCTCCACGGTTTTACTTTCGAATCCCTCTTCCATTCCAAAACCAAGTTCTTTTAATTCGGAAATGATAGCTGTTTTATCGGCATCATCCTTTTTCAGAAGAGCTGAAAGTCTGCCTATAAGCTGGGTACGATGAGCATTGCGCTCCTTATGAGCATCAATGTTATCTTGCGTATTTTGTGAATCTGCACGTGTTTGCATAATTATTGTAGGGTTATTTACTTTTTAAGTTTACCACATAAATACAGCATCTGTCAATACTTCTTTCTTTGGAGTCCCCGGGTTTTATTAATTCTGGCGGCTTTCTGTGATACATTTTAGGTGGAAAACCCTTAGAATATTATGCTTACGGAAAGGAAAATCAAAGACTTAACATACTACTGGGTAAAAAATTCCAAAACGAAGCTTAAAAGCATGAAAAAACTTTATGAAAGCAAGTGTTATGCTGACGCTTTGTATTATGGTCACATGATCCTGGAAATGATTCTGAAAGCTCACATTGTTATAAAAACAAAAAAACCTGCCTTAAAAATTCACAACCTTCGTAGGCTATATGAAATATCAGGTATGAAATTAGAAATTGATGATATAAAATTAATGGTCAAAGTGAATGAATTCAATATGGAGACCAGATATCCGGATGAAAAAATGGAGTTTTATAAACTTTGCACCAAAAGCTATACGGATAAATTCTATGAGCCAATTATTAAATTACATAAAAGACTATGCCAAAAAGTGAAGTAAAAAAGCTGATTAAGGCTTTTGCTGAAATTCTGAGGAAGAATCGTTTTGCGTTCAAAAAAATATATTTATATGGCTCCTATGCCAAAAATAAAGCCACTGAACTAAGCGACATTGATATAGCTGTTGTGGTTGGTCGCTTGCCTCGAAACAGGGGTTATTTGGACAAGAAAATGAAGCTCTGGGAACTAACAATTGAAGCGGACAGTCGCATTGAACCTATTCTGCTGGAGGAAAAGGATCTTAATGAAAAAAATGGCAGTATTATGGGCTATGAAGTTTTAAAACATGGAATTTTAATCGCATAATTAAGGCTGCAAGAGAAATTAATAAGGTCTGTTTTTAATGGATAAAGTGGCATACAACTTATAACACGGTTTGTACGGCTCGCTTGCTACTCCTAGCTGACTCCACGCTCGTTCAAATTTTGCACTGGTGAAGCACTCCGTACTACATTTTACCAGCACAAATCTTCGTACAAACCGAAACGTTAGCGAGTATCATCAAAACCGCACTCTTCCCTAAGGACAGTCCACTGCTCCAGCTATTTCACCCACACCTACTTATTCGCCAATACCCGCTTCCTCTCCCCCTTCAACTCCGATGAATAATAGAAGATGGGGATTATTAAGAGTGTGAGAACTGTTGAGAACAACATGCCAAATACAATCGCCATTCCCAACGTGAGCCAAAAAGCATCAGTCAAACTAATCGGCAAAATGCCAAGCACAGTAGTTATCGAAGTAATAACGATAGGCTGCAGTCTGGCAGGACCAGCTTCCATGATCGCGTCTTTCAGGCTCATCCCCTGCTTACGTCTATTGTAATTGATTCGGTCGATTAAAATGATGGCATCGTTGATCACAATTCCCGACAAAGCCACGATTCCAATCATGGTCGCCACACCAACGTTGAGCCTGAAGATCATAAATCCATACAGTACTCCGATAAGAGAAAGTGGTAGGCTCATTAGAATTACAAAAGGCTGCCTAAAGGAATTGAACTGAGTGACCAGAATCAGGAAGATAAGCATAATGCCCAAAACCATGGCATTCAAAAGATCTTTGAAGGATTGAGCGGTATCATCATTCCCTCCAGCAATACGATAACTGTAGCCCTCAGGCCAATCGTAGGATTCGAGATAAGGATTCAGCTTATTCAGAACATCTGCAGGCACCAAACCAGCCGCCACATCCGCGCTAACCGTAATTGCTTGCTCACTATCGTAATGACCAATACTCGTCAGACTCGCCCCAACTTCCGGCAAAGCCAGTGAGCCAAGTGACACGTAATCACCCATGGCATTCTGGATCTGAATCTGTTTTACGGCATCGATGGATGAAGGTTTGTAACCGCCCCAATCACGCTGCACGTTAATATCTATTTCATCTTCGCCCCGTTTGATGGTGGCAGCTTTGGTCGGGTAAACCGCCATACGAACTTCTTGAGCTACCTCGGCCACAGAGAGATTGTGGTTTTTCAGGACCGCTTTACTGTATGGGTCAGAAAAATCAAAGGTAAATTCGGCTGTACTGGTAGAAATATCATCATCAACCTGAGCACCACCGAACTCTTTTAATTTAGCCTGAATATCTGTAGAAATAGTTTGCAGAATTGCGTAGTCATCGCCAAACACAAGCACCTGCACAGCTGAGCCACTAGGCGGACCAGAGCGAAGTTCCGGCACCGTAATTTTGGCCTCGGTTATGAAGCTGAGCTTTTCAGCATAATTCTGCGCAATGATAAAACTCTTCTCGGTCCGCTCATCCTCTTCTACGAAGTTGAGGGTTAAATTGGCAAGATGGGAACTAGAAGAGCCACCAGCAAGATCACCTTCTAGCGACGCCGTACCACCCACACCCAGATTAACAACGTAACTTTCAATGTTCTCATCTGCCTGAATCACTTCTTCCACTCGTTGGACGATAGGGTCGAGCCTATCAAGCGTTACACCAACAGGTGCTTCGATGTTCACAAACATAAAATCGTTGTCGACCAACGGGAAACCTTCGATCTTAACAAAGCCAACAATCGGGAGAAGAATAGCTGAGATAAAAGCAGCAATAGTAACTGCCCAAAACGTCTTTCTTCGCTTCTTGCTTTCGAGAATGGAATGAAGAAACTTACTGTATTTCATGTTCACCGTCTCCACCAAAGCTTCTCGCTTATCACGAAGCCACTTGCAACAGATATTTTCCTGCTCACCTTCTTTAGGCTTTTTCATAATAATCACCGCATAGGCCGGAATAATAAAAAGACCAATGAAGAAAGCACTAATGAGCACCGCATTCACCGTAGTTGGAATAAACTTGAAGAATTGCCCCATAATTCCAGACATCAGGAACATGGGAATAAAGGCAGATATGGTGGTCAACATGCCCGACATCAGCGAGAAGCGGTAGGTTTTTACCGTTTTCAGAGCTGCATTAATTGGCGTCATCTTCTGCTTATACAAAAATTCATGCATTCCCTCCATCATCACAATCGTGGTATCTACCAGCAGACCCAGACCGAGAATCAGGCTGAAAAGCACCAGGAAGTTGAAGGTGTTTCCGGTTTTGTACAGAAATGTAAAGGCCGCCAAGAAGGTAAAAGGAATGGCGATTCCACCCACA
>JAJDCF010000018.1 GCA_029260955.1 Patescibacteria group bacterium
GGGCGGTGAATGGGACAAGGACCGCAAAGCTGTCCACTTGCATCACCGCATGCTGCAATTTGGAATGAGTGAAAGACAGGTGCTCTTTGCTATTTACACCCTCGCCGGCATTTTTGGTGTCTCAGCCTTATTCTTAGGTACCAAAGGAAAATTCTGGGCCATCATCACCATCTTTTTCATCTCCTTTATTCTGGGCATGGTTCTGAGGGTGAAGAGATGAGACGTCTTCTGATTTCAGTACTCAATAGTTTTGCATGCGCACCAAAGTGCCCTACATTTTCAGCAGCTTTTTTTTTCCAATAAGCCCACTGTCTCAAACATCCCAAATCTTTATATTTGTGAAAACTATCCAATTCATCTAACTTCTCCAAAGAAATTCCATGCAGAATCCTGATAACCTCAAGCCGATCAAGCAAGGCTTTCACAGTCATTTCACCAAGATCCTCTTCGGGTGAAACCCTACCAGCCTTAGCCTTAATTTCGGTCAGTTCCCTCCGAAAATCTGCATCATATGGGGTTTCTGGTTGTTTTCCTAACTTCATAATAAAAAGATTGAGATGATATTATACCAGAAAATATGCTAAAGTAAGCTGCCAATTCCTTTTTAAATGAGCATCCACTCTGTCCGAAAATCTACCATTCTTCTCGTCACCCTAACCTGTGTTTCAGTTATTCAGTATGCCCTATTTCGCTTGAGTACTGGGACTATTTTACTTCTACTCCTAACAGTCATCACGGCCATTCACATTACTTTGAAAGAGCTGAAAAAGCGTTACCCAGGAAAGCTTCTTAAAATCATATCGAAGTTCTACCGTACTGGCCTACTAGCAATCGGAATCCTCTCAATCATCATCCTCATACTCGTAATTCGCCCCATAAAAGAATGTCGTCAGTTGGATCCACAAATAATACAGACAGCGGACACCATGATCATATTAGGTGCCGGTCTGAATGGTGATCAAGTATCAGAAAGACTAAAGCTCAGACTCGACAAAGCTCTGGAGGCATCAAAGATAAATCAAAAAATGACTATCATCGTTTCCGGCGGACAAGGCAGTGACGAACTGATATCAGAAGCAGAAGCGATGAAGCACTATTTAGTCAAAGCTGGAATTGATGAAAAAATGATTATTCTGGAAGATAAATCTACCTCTACTTATGAGAATTTCCTTTACAGTAAGACAAAAACTGATAAATTTGAGCCTTCAGAAAACGTACTGATTGTCACCAGTGATTTCCATATTTTCAGATCAAAATTCATTGCAAAAGATTTAGGCTGGAATACTCAAGCACTATGTAGCAAAAGCGAACTGCACGTTCTAAGTAACTACTTGATTCGAGAAATTCCCGCTGTTGTAAACGATTTTATAAAACCTTACATTACAAAGCTCCGTTAAGTTCAAAGCCAATCCTCCGCTCATTCTCACTTGGCGGCTCACTCAATTTTTCTATAGCCTGCCACACTTTTCTGAACTCCTGATCTGATTTTTGAGCATGCTTGAGTACGAAACTTTTTAACTCACGTAACTCTTTATCGAATTTCTCACTGGAAACCAATATTTTTCGCATTTGGATAAAGGCACGTACCACTTCAATACTCATTTTAACTGCGTGCTTGCTACGTAATACATTAGCAAGCATAACAACTCCATGTTCAGTGAATACATGTGGCAAATACTTACTATGTTTCCCTCTAGCAACATCTAAGGTCGCATTTTGCGACCTTAAAGAATTTGCTTCGTTTAAGGTTCCATTTTGGCACCTTAGAGAATTCGTAGTTTTTTTCTTTAAGATCACAAACTGTGATCTTAAAGAATTCCATTCCTCCTCTGTCATCTGGAAGGAAAAATCCTCAGGAAAACGGTCGCTATTTCGTTTTAAAGCTTGATTTAGGTTTCGAGTCTCTACACCATAAAGCCTCGCCAAATCCCGATCAAGCATAACTCGCTGTCCTCGAACCAGGTAAATTATATTTTCAATCGATTCATTCATAATGCTACATGTTATTCATAACAAGACCTTATTATAGTGAACATATGTTCACTAAACAAGCAGTATATTTCTTATCGACTGAACTAGATCTCAAAAATTACTCAGCAATCAATCACCCCTGCATCGTCGCCTGAATGCAACCGGCAACCTGCTGTATTTTTTCAGGAGGTCCAAAAGTGTAGTCCCAGTGACTAAAGTCCAAATTGACCGTGGGCCTTCCTTTTACCCACTGCATATCCAAATCCAATAGTTCATCTCGACTGGAAGCGATACACAAAGATATAGCTTCATAGTGAGTGCTGAGTTCACGATGCACGCTCGAATTCGGACGCAGGTGCTTCGTGGCAGGCAATCTGCTAATAAGCGGTGCATGACCATAATGATAATCTGGACTTCCATTGATGGGACTGGCCATGGTAATAACACCTTTCAGCCTATTACGAAGTGTATCACTTGAACGCTCTTGCATTTTTACAAAAGCTAAAAGTGAAGCAACCCCACCGTTGCTGTGACCAGCAAAATAAATATCTTCCTCACCACCACGATCAGCGCGATCAACAAAATCTGCAATATTAGTAGCCTCCTGATCTAAAGACATCTGACTAAAAGCGGCAAGTAGACCACCCGGCAAGTTGTCTGGATAAAGAACGTTCACGTTTCCATTCAGAGCACGTCCTAGAGTTTTCATGGTACCAACGCCACAACCCCAACCCGGAACCATCACAACCGTTTTCTTGGCAGGATCATCAACATCTCCATCATGTGGAGGTGGAATAAAGCCCTGCAGGGCAACCTTCACAATATGACGGGGTAATTCGACACCACTAAAAGCTTTTCTAGTAGCATCAAGAAATTGTTTTGTTCCTGAAAAAGATTTTTCAACCGCATTAAGCATAGATTTTTGTGACTGGGACCAATTATACAATATCCCGTACAATAATCAAGAAATCTGCTATAATACGAGCCGTTTCTAATTATTTTTCCGTGTCCATCTACTCCGTTCGAAAATCAATGATCCCCCTAGCCAAAAAGATCGTTCTTGCCGCAAACGCAGTCGACAGTTTGGACGAAAAGAAGCTGAAGACCATTCGCAACGCGCTCACCAAAAAGAATGGGGGTATTCTTCCAAAGAATCTCGAGCTCATTCAGGCTTATCGGGAACTAATTGAAGAAAAAGAGATCAAACCAAATGCCAGTGTGCTCAAAGTGATTCAAAAAAGGAAGGTGCGAACGATGTCCGGTATCGCTAACATCACCGTGCTCACTAAAGACTTGGGCTGCCCAGGTGAATGCATTTTTTGCCCGACAGAAAAAGGGATGCCAAAAAGCTACCTCAGCAACGAACCTGCCATGATGCGCGCCGTAAGGAACGAGTTTAGTGCCTACAAGCAGGTAAAAACCAGATTGAATGGACTGGTTGCCCAAGGTCATGACGTCACCAAAATAGACATCCGAACTGCTGGTGGAACTTGGGGCGCCGTGCCTATTTGGTATCAGGAGCGATTTTTGAAAGGAATTTACTTGGCGCTGAATGAAGGACCCGGAGAATTTGTTGAACACGAGGATGAGAGCTTCAAAAACCTGAACCTTAATGACCTGATTAAAGAAAATGAGACGGCAAAAAATCGCTGTGTGGGGCTTTGGGTCGAAACCAGGCCTGACTGGGTCGATGAAGAAGAATTAAAGCGCCTACGAAGCTATGGAGTCACAGGGATCGAACTGGGAATCCAAACGACAGACGACAAAGTGAATGAATTCAACAAACGCGGACACGGACTAGCCGAATCGATTCTGGCCACCAAGATTTGCCGCGATGTAGGACTGAAAGTTTGCCACCATCTGATGCCAAACCTACCTAGCGCCACGTTCGAATCCGACCTCAAATCCGCCCATGATCTGTTTGAACTTGAAGGTCTTAGGCCTGACTATCTAAAAGTGTATCCCACCATGGTCATCCCTTTTTCAGATTTGGCGAAGATGGTTAAAGAGGATCCAAGTATTCACACCCCTTATACCAATGAGCAATTGATTGAAATAATTAAGGTCATCAAAAATGGAACACCAGAATACTGCCGTATAATCAGAATCATCCGAGACATACCTGCCGAAAGCATTGTAATGGGTTCAAAAAAATCCAACCTTCGCCAAGAAATGCAACGAGCCGGAGTGGAATGCCGATGTGTACGGTGCAGAGAAATCCAGGACGCTCCCATTGAAGAATCCAAGCTGAATGTCATGGAGTATCAGGCCAACGAAGGTCGTGAGCTTTTTATAACCATCGATGAAACCAAACTCGACAAACTGATTGGCCTTTGTCGATTGCGCTTCCCATCAAATTCTGAGTATCCGATTTTCGAAGAGCTAAAAGAAGCTGCCCTAATCCGCGAGTTACATGTATATGGACAAAAACAGAGCTTATCAAAAAGCGCTGCCACCTCTAAAACTCAACACTTGGGCTTCGGAAAACAATTGATGAAGAAAGCCGAAGAACTTTCAAAGGAAGCTGGCTTTAAAAAACTTGCTGTTATTTCTGCCATTGGAACCCGCGAGTACTACAAAAAGCTTGGCTATAAGCTCGATGGAACTTACATGATAAAAGGACTTTAAAAAGAGCTAAACCATTGATAATACACTAAAAATAGTGTATAATATTGAGATATAAATAAAACTGATCATTATGCATGATGCGAATACTGAACACCTATCTGATGGTGGCTTAAACAGGGTTGTAGAAGCACAAGACCCACTAGAAGAAATGCCAGAAATTGGAGTGGAAATGCAACCTAAAACTAGTTTTGTAGATAGAGTCAGAAATAAGGTATTTGGCGATAAGGGTGTAGTAAAAAGAATGATTGCAAAAAAATCAGATATTAAAATCAGAAGAACATTTACAGGCGAATGGGTCACTGGCAAAGTCACAAAATACAGAGAGCACAGCAACTCAGTTCTTGTTGAATGGGAAAGTGATGGCAAAGAGCGTTACAAGGAGGTAAAGCTGGACGAATTCATGAGATGGCAACGAGGCGAAGTAGGCGAAAATGCTGACACCCAAGGGTTCTAGCTATTATCCTTGAGGCAGCTAAGCCTTTACTGGCACATCTTTAGGTTCAGGCTCCTTAGCTTCATGTGGCTTAGGTTCCTCGCCTTTTTCGGTAAGTGCAGCAAAAGTGAGAACCCAAACAGCTATTGCAAAAATGTGAAACAGCCCAAGTAGATAGGACGAAACAATTAGTATGGCAAGAGCTGCGATACCAATAAAGATAAGGCCTATAGTTGAGAGAAAAACAGTCGCCAAGTAACTAGTGAGTACCACTACCATCATAGGAATTAGCAAAACCAAGAGTACATTCAACACAATCCTTGCACCGATCAACATCATTAAGACAAAGACAAGAATGGTCTTTCTTAAGTTGGCAATCACCAAAATAGTACTTTCCATCACCGCCTTAGTAATACCATGACCTCTTAGAACGATGAAGTACTCAGTATAAGTAAAAAGGAAACTAATAATCAGCCCTGCCATAGCGATAAAAAGCAAAATCGGCAAAATCAAAAAGAAGATATTCTCACCCCACCAACGTAAAATAAACGATGATTCGGTAAATAGCGTCGTAATGCTAAAAGATCCTGTTAATAGTGCAAATTCGAACAGAGGAAAAAAGTGCCTAATACCAACTTCTACACTACCATCGATTGATTCATATTTTCTTATCTTCATTATGGCATGAATCAAAGTGCCTCTAAAAATAGGGGGTGTAAGAATATAGCCCAGTAAAACTATTACCCCCAGCACGATCAAGGTTACAGAAATTGCAGAATGTGACGAAGCTATGTCCCAAACAGTTTTAGCCGTACCTAAAACATCGGAATTCATTTCAGATTCGAAGAGGACAGAATGTTTAAAGGCGTTGTACTGATAACCGATATAGACACTTGAAACGATCACACCAAAAAAGGAAGGTGTGAAACCATACCAAATCAGTTTTTTTAGATGCACCTGCGTCATCTGCCAAGCTTTTCGGACGATATCCCGTACGTTCATGTTTTTTGTTTTTACTAGTACGAAAACTACCAGTTTTTAGCGTATTAGTAAAGGGCGCCATGCTTGACACGTAAAGTCTTAAATAGATCTTCAGAGGTGGCACAGACGCCCTAACGACACACAACCCAAGAATGAGCCGGTGTCAGATCTCACATATCACCCGAAGGTGACAAAATGAGAGGTGACTCCCTACTTAACGTAGTCAGTTCTTTTGTATACCGCTACTGAATTACGGATATTTTTGAAGTTTGTTTTTGTTTTTGGCCTCTACGACCCAGTTCGATTTGCATCGAAAGGAGGAGAGACTACTTTTCTCACTGGCTGTAGCCCGAAGGCTGCAGTGAGTTGGGGAAAAGTAGGGAGAGGCCGACAAGTAAAACTTATTACGGGATCACTTATCGGCCCCTTTCCACTTAGCTATGATTTCAAAGAACCTATCATGTAATTATAGCACCATAAGACTACGAAGTCAATGATATTACTTTCAAAAAGACATAGTTTAAGCTAAAATGCATGGGCTAATTTAATACACGTGAAAGGAAAACTTTTTATCATCGTCGGCCCCTCTGGTTCAGGTAAAAGCTCTGTGCTCCATAAGCTCAAAGAACTCAAGTCTGAATACATCTATCCCCTATCCGCCACCACAAGGTCTATGCGGGAAGGAGAAAAAGAGGGGGACATCTACCACTTTCTGAGCAAGAAAGAGTTTAAGAAAGGCATTGAAAAAGACAAGTTCCTTGAATGGGCCATCGTTCATCAAGATAACTACTATGGCCTTATAAAAGGCCCCATTATGCAAGGACTGGAAGATGGAAAGACAATTGTAAGAGAAGTGGACATTCAGGGATTCGACAGTATTCGCGAGAAAATTGATAAAGAAAATCTAGTTACTATATTCATCACCGTTCCGAATAAAGGAGAGCTTATAGATCGCATTGTAAACCGCGCCGCTATATCGGAGGATGAGCTAGAAAAAAGAAAAGAAAGCATGCACCGAGAATTTAATCGTGCAAGAGACTGTGATTATATGGTAGAAAATATAGAGGGAAAGCTAGATGAAACAGCAAAGAGAGTGATGGAGATCATTGAGGAAGAAAGTAGTAACTAATAAGCTCATTAACAGCAGCGCTCGGGAGTCGCCAAGTGGTAAGGCACTGGTTTCTGGTACCAGCATTCGTAGGTTCGATCCCTACCTCCCGAGCATTGTTGTTAATACTAAAGAATAAATTGCAAAGTTCTGCAAGGATTATATTTGGCTATCTGAAGCCATTCTCTTCGAGCTAAGTGAACGTTTGTACACTTTTTTCTTGCATTGGTGAACAAACGTTCATACAATGGAGACGCTCACTAATCAAAAACTCAATGCTCGCTAATTTCTTACTAGCCATTCTCCTTATCGGTTTCGCCATCGGAGTCATGGTTAGCATCGACACCACCACTTCTCTTATGGTCAGTCTTGTTAAAAAGATTCTGAAGATGACTCACCGTTCCAAACTTCTAACCGAATATATTCTGAGGGCTTACATGCGCTACCGCAGAGCCGTCAACAAACCACTTATTTCTAATTCATACTAAATGATTGCTAGCTCATTGCTTGCCGCTTTCATCATCGTAACCACAGCAGGATTCTATGTTCTTGCTCATCTAACCTAATTCATTATGATCGATCATCTCAAAGAAAAAGTGAATCGTATCCGTGTTTTTTATAGGCAGAATAAAATCATGCCAACATATGATGAAATCTGTATGATTTTTGGGTTCAAGTCCAAAAATGCCGCCTTCAAACTCATAAACAAATTGGTTGATGAACATTTTGTAGAGAAAATGGACAAGGGACGCCTAAAGCCAGGAATACATTTACTAGGCCTACCCATGTTCAACAGCGTACAAGCAGGTATGCCTACTGCCGAAGAAGAAACGCTATTAGATCATGTAGATCTAAATGACTTCCTAGTCAAAAAACCCGAAAAAACCTGCATGATCAACGTCCGCGGTGACAGTATGATAGACGCCGGCATTCAGGAGGGCGATAAAGTAGTGGTAGAATCCGAGGCATCTGTAAATGTGGGTGATATTGTTGTCGCCATTGTAGATGGAGACTACACAGTGAAGTATTTCGATAAAACTAAAAACGGAAAAATTATCTTGCAGCCAGGCAATCCAAATTACTCAACCATTGTACCCGAGAATGAACTCAGAATATTTGGGAAGGTGGTAGGTGTTGTTAGAAAAATGTAAAACTAGTCAACTGACTTCAGAAAACATTCTTCGCAAAGTACTTTTTCCGGCCTCTCCGGTGAATATGAGCTTTTGATAGACTTCTGACATCCCATACATTCTCTATCAAAGAGCTTCAATGGATTTCGAAGTTGAAAGCGTGTTTTGTGACGGCAGCTTGGACATTTATGAGGAATCGGCAAATTCATTTCCCGATAAAACTTGAGTTCCTGCTTAGTAATCTTGTAGTTCTTGTTACAATCCTCACAGGCTAAGATCTCATCAATGATTGAATCTTTTACTTCGTTAATGTCATCAGGAATCTCAGAAATGGTAGCAGGCCGATACTCCTTTTCGTCCCTTTCTCGCCATCTCCAACCACCATCCACGACCTCTTTTTTATCGAGTGGAAAAAAATCTTGCGCTGACGACTCATTATAAGCAAAAGGTGAAAGGCTCTGCGGAAAAAACTTACCCCATTCACCCGTAGATTTCATGTGTTCAATGATCTTGGGCATCAAAGCTTCATATTCATCTTTGGAATATTGCTTATTCAGGATGCAATACTTTTTGTGCTGTAGACCTATGCATCCAAAACAGCTATCGCAGCTATTACAGCTATCGGAATACCTTATAGACCCGGAATTCCAGATGTAAGTAGAGAAGGCGATGTCTTTTGACCCACGAATCACAGAGCTAAAGTAGACCCCTTCACAACCTGGCCAACCAGCAGAATAAACATTCTGAACCAATTTTGAGCGATCAAGCGAAACAACATTAACAGCCTTTTCACTATCAAAACTTTCAAAGCAATCCTCCATATTCTTGCAGTTGTACAGGTGATCTCCTGAAACATTTTCACAGTTAAAATTATGCACCGCCCTGTGATCAGCTTTCTGACGAACATCAAGATAGTGATCGTAAGCCTTCTTCCAGTGGGAATAGGTACCATTGAGGAGCTTCTTCTTCATCTCTTCAAATTCTTCCTTGCTACAAGGCTTGTTGAACATGTAGTAGCTCTTGTTCACCAGATTTGTGGAATAAATACAGTGATCGCAGCCTCTAAGTTGATAAGAAAAATAGCACTCACTGCTGTTAGAAGATTCCTCAAGCTGAACACAGTCATATCCCCCATTCACACTCGTACAGCTGTAACATTTTTCACTCTCATTGGTGTACATTGAATCAACAACATCCTTATCGTGAACCATCCAGTAGGAATAAAGAGTGTCTTCACACTGGTAAACCAAGGAGCTCATGTAGCAGTTCTTTGATTCCCGGATGTGACTGTTGTAGTCGGAGTTCTCTGAGCTAAAAACAGAAGTTCCTTCTCGTGGAACAGCTTTTTGAAGCTCCGCATACTGCTCAAAAAATGGCCGGTTGAAGTCATAATCTCGTCCATAGCCCATAGCATTCCAATCATTGCCCCACCAAGCCTCGTTCTTGTATACCGTAAACGGACTGTCCGGCGTATAAGCGCTAATTATATTCTCATTGGTTAAATCACACTTACGTTTGTAAAGCGTCCACTCATTTCGAAAGGCCATCAACCCCCTTAATCGACATGGCCTGCAGATTTCAGAAGCAGGCACAGAAAAATTCTCGCAGAATTCCTGTTCCTTTGGGCTTACTTCAAATTCCCGATTACATTGTTTACAAGCAGACATAGAAGTTTAAATCAGAGGTTCTTCAAACGGTTGCTCCATTTTTGGTGCCACATTGGCTTCGGAGAACTCCCCTGCCTCATCCCATTTACCAAGAAGTTTTTCGACATCCGCCTTTGCGTTACAGTATTTTTCTCTCGAACGCTTGATAATTTCTTTACTATAGTCGTTCTCAACCTTAGGAACGTCCAAAGTTCTGGCAGAAAAAGCTTCTCTGATTTCCCCATTCACAGACATCTTGGTGTAAAACTCCCGCACACCCAAATTGATAATGTCTCGCTCTTTGAATATAGGAGCATACTCATTAGCCAGAATTCCAGCATCATCTGAGCCAACACGGAAGCTAACAATAGAACCTACGTTGCCAAACACCGTTTTTTGAACCACAGGAAGAAGCTGCCCCATATACTGGTGAGCCAGAGTAAGATTCAAACGATATTTTCGAGCCTCCGAGAGAATTTCGGCAAAAGTATCAGTAGCAAAATTCTGGAACTCATCGATGTAGAAGTAAAAGTCACTTCTCTCTGATTCCCTTGTATCAGCCCTTTGCATAGCCGCCTGATACATTTTGGTGATGATCATCGAACCAAGAATCTGAGCATTCTCCTCTCCGAGCAATCCCTTCGAAATCTTCATCAGAAGAATCTTCTTGTTGTCCATAATGTCGCGAATATCGAACTGAGTCTTGGGTTGGCCCACAATATTTCGGATCATGTTGGTGGAAACAAGCTGACCAACCTTGTTCAGAAGAGGGGTAATAGCCTCCGCATCGAATTTTTCACTCCAGGCAGCAAATTCAGAGACCCAGAAGTTCTTCACTACAGAATCCTCAATGCGAGAAATGATCTTCTGGCGGTAATTTTTATCAGTGAGCATCTTCAGAATCGAGAGTACGGTCGTATTCGGACTGTCCAAAAGAGCCAAGGTCGTATAACGAAGCACATGCTCAAGTCGATCAGACCAGTTTGTACCAAAAAGTTTCTTAAAAATGTCGATAAAGCCAATCGTTACCTGCATTTTGTAGGCATCACCAACATTTTCGAGTGGATTGAAAGCAATGGGAAATTCCGTATCAGAAGGATCAAAAAGAACCACATCATCCACACGATGATCCGGAATGTAGCGCATCACATCATCGACAAGATCACCATGAGGATCCAGAATAGCGACCCCTTGCCCTGTCTCAAAGTCGGACTTAATAAGAAGCTCCAAAAACTTAGACTTACCGGAACCGGATTTACCAACAGAATACAGATGCCTTCGCCTATCGGATCGCTTCATGCCAAAGGTAACAAAGTTATTGTGGTAATTCGTCACTCCAAAAAGTGAGACAGTATCGGTTTCTTCTTTGGGCAAGTCCTGCGGCGGCTCTGATTTCTTAGCCAAAACATGCACAATATGGGGCGTATGATCAGAATTCGGATAGTGATATAGACCAGCAAGTTCCTTTGCTCCCATTTTACGCGAACCAGCCAAACTGCGTTTACGATATTGATCCAAGAAAGTATTTGAACTGGTTATTCTGCCTGCTGCAAACTCCTGGATA
Organism: Patescibacteria group bacterium; assembly: GCA_029260955.1. Taxonomy (GTDB): domain Bacteria; phylum Patescibacteriota; class Gracilibacteria; order UM-FILTER-43-11; family UM-FILTER-43-11; genus JAFGTE01. The sequence continues at coordinate 11,462 of JAJDCF010000018.1, forward strand.
TCAGTTTCGTTAAACTGATAGAAGCTATTGATGACTGCCTCTAATTTTCGCTTAGCGGTGGCGCCATCTTTAGCTAAATAGGCACACCTAACAACAGCATCAAAGGGTGGTTCACTAAACTTCTCGTTGGCCAATTTCTTTCGCTTAGAACGAATAGAATCTTCAGTTTTCCCCTTACTCCTAAACCAGTCTTTAATATGAAAAACCTGACGCCATCTGGCAAATCGCATGGCCCAACTACGCTTAAAATGATAACCCGCTGTCTCATTGACTGGATTGACCACTATTTGGACCCACACCTGCTCCCCTTCGGCAATTTTTGAGATAACTGAAAAAAGACCAGACTGACTATCTTCTTTAAAAGCCTCATAATTCTTTACGGGATAGATATCAATAAACTTAAAATTCAAGGTGGTTCCGGCAACAGCCCTCTTGCCCTTATACAGCGACGTATAATCCTCAACTTCGTGAATCTCACAATCCGGAAAAGTTGAGTAGATAAGTCCCTCGACCGTCTCCAAAAGATCATTAGGCACAACCACATAGCAATATGTGTACTGCTCATGACCAAAATACTCCAAAGAGACTGTTTTGTTCTTCACCGTGTTCTGAAGATTCACCAAAACCTGCTGGAACAACTCTTCTTTTTTAGGATTTGCCTCTTCACCCTGAGGAACGATGATGTGAAGGTAACGTAATTTCATTTACAATTAAAAAAACTAGCCTTAATTGTACCAGATTTCCCCTGTTTAACTCAAACTCTCTTGATAACAAGGTTCGCAGTAAATTTTTTCAGGTCTTTCATTCGAATAAGTAGTTTTAATATCGACGCCGCACTTATCACATTTTCGATCATAGAGCTCTCGCGGATTTCGTAGGTCAAATCGTCTTTTATGCCTACAATAGAAGCACTTTTTAGGAATAGTCAGCCCCTGCGCTTTATAAAAGTTTAACTCCTGCTCAACAATTTTGTAGTTGCGACCGCAGTCCTCGCAAGCCAGTAGCTCATTGCAAATGGAAGCATCTGCATCGGCACTGTCATCAGGAACCTGAGCTGTCGCAGGTTGGTGTTCCTTTTTATCCTCATCACGCCATTTCCAGCCTTTATCCAGAACGTCCTGCTTACTGAGTGGATAATATTCCTGAGCCACCGTTTCATTGTAAGCAAAAGTTGCATATTTGACAGGAGGAAACTCACCCCACTCACCGGTTGTTTTCATGTGCTCAATAATCTTTGGAACAAGCTGCTCATACTCTTCCTTGGAATATTGCTTGTTGAGAATGCAATATTTCTTACGTCGAAGCCCCACACATCCAAAAGAATCCTGACAATAAAAAGAATCCAAGCAATAAGTAAGATCGCGCGCCTGATGAAAACACTGAAAGCTGAAGCGCACGTTATTTTCGTTGTATCCACACAAATTAGATTCATAAATCCGCTCTATCTTCTCACCACATTCATCACAATCCATGCAATCTTTTGCCTCGCCAAAGCATCTTGCAAAGTACTTACAATCTCGCATCTCCATAGAATCAAAGCAGTAATCCGAATCTTTTGAATAAACAACATAATCCCCCAGAACATTTTCATTCTGGACTCCATGCATATACTTTTGCGGAAATTTAACTTTAAAATCATCCCAATCTGCAAAATACCTCACAAGCTCAGAGTGTTTTGAAAGAGATTTTACTAACTTTTTGTAAGTTTCCTTGTCGTAAGGCTTATTAAAAATGTGATACTCCTTGTTTTTGAGATTGCTGCACATAAATGAATTTCGCACACCGATGCAGTTCTTTAAAAAGGCACTATCACTGCAATTGTCGCAGTCCTGAGAGTAAAAAAGGCCATAACATTTAACGCAATCAACGCACTCATAACAGAGCTCACATTCTTTAAGTCGATAATTATCCATACAGTTTTTACTCTTGTTCACGCCCAAGCCATACATACAATCCCAGTCAAAATCAGAATCAAAGAGCATGTAACAATTTTTGAGGTAGCCTCCATGATTAGTGTAATCGGAATTTTCATTAAACTCATAGGCCGTCTGCAGGGCGGGACGTGGAACCTCCAAGCTCAGCTCATGAAGTTGCTCAAAGAACGGTCGGCTAAAATCAACATCTCTTCCATATTCCGCCGCATCCCATTTATCGCTGTTAAAATAGGCCTGGTGATAAGCTTTGTAAGGGCTATCCTGAGCATAAATCGAAATGATATCCTTCCCAGTCCCGTCACATTTTCGCTTGTATAGGTTGATTTGATTCGCCCAAGCCAACCTTCTCTGTTGCCTGCAGGCAGGGCAAAGCGTTGGCTCCGTAACTTCCATCATTTTATAAAAATACCGATCCCAATCGATTATTTCAAACTGCACCTGACACTGCTTACAAGTTTTCATGGGTCAATTATACAGCTAAATAATGCCTTGATAAGTGAACAAAAGTTCACTATAATGAAATCTTGAAGTTCCAAATTGGAACATCAAAATAACCGCTAGTATATGAGCAAAGCACCACCAAAATCACTCATTCCATCTGAACGAATTGAGGGCATGATATATGTAATTAGAGATCAGAAGATAATACTAGATCAAGATTTATCAGTATTATACGAAGTAGATACAGGACACTTTAACAGAGCAATTAAACGCAACCAGGGACGTTTCCCTGAAGACTTCGCGTTTCAATTAACCAATGAAGAATGGCTCAACTTGAAATGCCAAATTGGCATATCAAGATCAACTTGGGGAGGAAGGCGCAAGCTTCCCATGGCTTTCACAGAGCATGGAGTAGCTATGGCAGCCAACCTACTCAAAAGTAAACGGGCTATTTCAATCAGCGTTGAAATCGTCCGTGCATTCATCAAGCTACGTGAATTCCTGAGCTCCAAAAAGGAACTGAGCAAAGAAGTAACAGAACTAAGGTCATTTGTTCTTAAGCATGCTCAAAAATCAGATCAGGAATTTAGAAAAGTCTGGCAAGCCATCGAAAAATTGAGCACCCCTCTAACAAAAGAGGAGAGCCGAATCGGCTTTGATACCGGCCAAAACTAATACACCTCCATTAAATAGCACTGCTCGCAATATACCTTCTCAGGCTGATCTGGAGAATAGGAAGTTTTGATATCAATTTGACACTTATCGCAGTTGCGATCCCACAGTTTTCGGAAATTCCTTAGAGCTAAACGACGACGATGCCGTTCATCGGGGTGAAAATGAGGAATGGGTAAATTGAATTTTCGATAAAATTGAAGTTCTTTCGGTGTAATT
>JAJDCF010000019.1 GCA_029260955.1 Patescibacteria group bacterium
AAGTCTGTGGGCGATCACCAAAGTAGTCTTGTTCTTCATCAAATTTTCCAGGGCCTCCTGAATCTGAGCTTCTGAAGCGGAGTCTAGGCTGCTGGTCGCTTCGTCTAGGATTAGGATCTGGGCGTTAGACAGAATGGCGCGTGCAATGGCTACACGTTGTCTTTCGCCACCAGAGAGCTTAATGCCTCGTTCCCCTACCATAGTTTGGTACTGATCCGGCTGAGCCATGATGAATTCGTGGCAGTTGGCTAGTCTGGCAGCTACAATTACTTCCTCGTCTGTGGCGTCTAGGCGGCCGTATCGAATGTTCTCCAGAAGTGTTCTATGAAACAGGATGGGATCTTGTGGTACAAAGCTAATCTGAGAACGCAAGCTGTCTTGAGTGACTATCTTAGTATCCTGGTCATCTATTAGAATCTGCCCTTTTTGAACATCGAAGAGTCGCAAAATTAGCTTTGTAATAGTTGATTTACCACCACCAGATGGACCAACCAGAGCGACCTTCTCACCTGATTTTATCTTGAATGAAAGTCCATGGACGACCTCGGTGTCTCTTGAGCTATATGAGAAGCAGACCTTGTTGAATTCGATCTTACCACGAACAATGCTGATATTGGACGCATTTGTGGCGTCTTGTACTTCATGTGCCTGTTCGAATACCAGAGTCATTTCTTCCGCGTCAGCCAGGTTTTTGTAAAGATCACGGATGTTTCTTCCGAATCGCCAAATGCTGTCAAAAATCTCGATAAGGTAAACCTGAATCCATACAAAGTCACCAATCGTAATTTCTCCTGCAGCCCAGGCCTGAATAGCGAAGTAGAAAATCAAAAATTCAAGCATTATCATCATGAAGCCCTGGAAGGCATCCACAATTTGGCTAATATTCCACTCAAGTAAGGTCGCACTGGACCATTTGGAGGCAACTTTACCGAATCTCTTTACCTCGTGCCTTAAGCTAGCGAAGAACTTGATGTTGGAGTTATTGGTGATTGTGTCAGCCAAAGCACCTGTTAGCTTGGTGTCCATTTTTGACCTGGCAATGTCGTACTTCCATTTGTATCTGGAGAACCAAAAGGTAGATGCCATGAAGACAATTGACCATACGAGCATGATCCCTCCAATGATCGGTTTGACCCAGAATAGAATTATGAAGATGAAAATAATCTTGAGAAAAAGGGGTATTAGATCAAAGTAGAACCTGTCGATGAATCCCTCGAAGGATCTTATAAAGCGTCCGACTTTTTTGACCAGAGAGCCACTGAAGTTGTCAGCAAAGAATCGGTGTGAGTGCTGTTGTAAGTACTCAAAACAGGTGTTGTATAGATCACGCATCACTTTGACCTCGAAGTAAGCAGTGCTGAAGTGAATCGCCCTGTGGAAAATCCAGAGCATGCCCCCTCCTCCCGCGATGAGCAGCAAGATTTTTATCAGTTTATCCACCACCTCTTGAGTCGGAGCAGCCTGAGAAAGGGTGTCAAACAATATCTTAAACAGGTATGGGATACCCAATTCAGCTGCTGTAGCAGCAAGCATGCTTACTGTCATAGCCAGCATCAGCCACTTGTATTTAGTGGAATGTTTCCAGTATGCCTTTAATGTCTTTCTGGTAGAGAGCTGCATAACCTTATTTAAGGGGCAGATGTTTATAACGTAAAAAGCTTCACTTTGTTACAATTATTAGTGAATTTACTTTACAAGATTTTGCTTATTATGTCAAGCTTATCCTTTTATCTTAGCCGCCTTCTTTCCTGCCAAATTGTCAGTACGGGGCTGGCAATAAAGATGGAAGAATATGTTCCTGCGAAAATTCCAATAATAAGTGCGAGAATAAAGATCTGAATTGCTTCCGCACCCCATACATATAGAGCAACCAACGGGAATAAGGTAGAAAGGGATGTATTGATGGATCTTGTAAGGGTTTGGTTCAAGCTGATGTCGGCAACATCTCCAAATGTATCGTCACGACCCTGCTTCTTGAGATTTTCACGAATACGGTCGAAAACCACAATGGTATCGTGAACAGAGAAGCCCATTATAGTTAGAAGGGCTGTAATAAAGAATACATTTACTTCGAAACCAAAAATGGCAAAAACACCAAGAGTGATTATGATGTCGTGCGCCAAGGCCACAATAGCTGCAAAACCAAAGCGCCATGGACTAACCTTTTTAGGTACCTTCCTAAATGCATAGGCTATATATAGGACGATGGCTATAAGAGCAATTCCAAGGGCTATGACAGCCTTTTTCTTTAGAGTCTCACCAATTTTTGGGCCAATCGTGTTGAAGCGGAGAAGTTCATATTCCCCTATTGCCGCTGTGACTGACTCATGCACTGCCTGAAGCTGCTCTTCGCTCATGTCCTTGGACTGAACGATGTAAGTATTCAGATCGGTAATGGTCATCTGGCTGACACTTTGTGGGTAAGCCTTATCGATTGCGGCGAATAGCTCATCTGTTGCAGGCGTCAGACCTTCTGCAAATTCGAATTCCATGATGGAGCCACCAGTAAAATCGATTCCGTACACAAGACTGCTTCCGATTGTCATCTTGTTGTTGATCATAGCCCCTATACCTATGAGTATGGCGATTGAGGAGACAATGAACCAGACCTTGGTGTATTTAATAAACTTGTATTGCATGATTATTTAGATATCAAGATTTTTAACTTTTTTAGCGTGTGTCTGAATGAATTTACGGCGTGGAAGTACTTCGGAACCCATCAGGGTATCAAAAATAGCATCAGCCATTTCTGCATCTTCAACTTTTACCTTGAACATGCTGCGTCGCTCAGGATCCATGGTGGTTTCCCATAGTTGATCAGGATTCATTTCACCGAGCCCTTTGTAGCGTTGAATGTTGACGCGTGTTTTCTTGGTGGGCTTACCTTCCATTTCGGAGATTTCGCCTTCCTCACCCTGATTGTCTGCCCCTCCTAAAGCAGTGTCATTCTCCGTTGCTTCGCCCGATTCGCTTGAGTCATCGAGGGGTATACCCCATTCCTCAAGTATTTTTTCTTTCGCATCATCACTGAAGGCATATTCTGACTTTTTACCCTTGGAAACCTTATATAAGGGGGGTTGAGCAATATAAAGGTAACCCGCTTCGATCATTGGTTTGAAGTAACGGTAGAACAGAGTTAGCAGCAAGGTCCGGATGTGTGCTCCATCGACGTCGGCATCGGTCATGATGACCACTCGTTTGTAGCGGATTCTTTCTAGGTCGAAGGTTTCGCCGATTCCTGTTCCCAGAGCAATGATCAGCGCTTTGATTTCGTTGTTGCCCAGCATGCGGTCAAGCCTAGCCTGCTCTACGTTCAGGATTTTACCGCGAAGGGGTAAAATTGCTTGCGTAAAACGATCTCGGCCTTGTTTGGCGCTACCTCCGGCGGAGTCACCCTCTACTATATAGAGCTCACTTACTGCCGGGTCACGGCTGGTACAGTCAGCTAGCTTGCCTGGTAAAGTCATTCCTTCCAGGGCACCCTTACGAAGAACTGTGTCGCGAGCTGCTCTTGAAGCTAGGCGTGCGCGAGATGCCAGCATTCCTTTAGCCATGATGGCTTTAGCGTCGTTTGGATTTTCTCCAAGATATTCAGTGAGTTTTTCGTTAAATGCAGATTCTACAGCACTTCTGACCTCGGGATTTCCGAGTTTTGACTTGGTCTGACCTTCGAATTGAGGATCACCAAGCTTAACAGATATAACTGCTGTAAGTCCTTCACGGACATCTTCGGTAGTCATATTGTCGTCCTTATCCTTCAGGAATCCTTTGCTGCGGGCGTAATTGTTTATTGAACGGGTTAGGGCAGAACGAAAACCAGTCAGGTGCATTCCCCCCTCGGTTGTGTGAATGTTATTGGCGAAAGTGATGATATTTTCGTTGTAGGCATGAGTGTATTGCATTGCGATTTCAATCTTGCACTCAGGTACATCTTTTTCTATATAAATGACATCGGCAATAGCCTCCTTGTTCTGATTGAGATGGCTTACATAAGACTGAACACCACCCTCAAAGTAAAAGGCATATTTATGGGTGTTATCACCCGCTATCTTTCCCTCGTAGCGACCCTTTCGCTTGTCTTCGATGGCGATTGTGACGCCCTTGGTCAAATAGGCCTGCTGCCTACAGCGTGTGATAATGGTCTGCATGTCGAATTCGATGGTCTCAAAAACGCTTTTATCAGGCCAAAAGGTAATTGAGGTACCGGTTGATTTCGTTTCGCCAACAACCTCGATTTTGCCTTGGGCTACACCTACTTTGTATTCCTGGCGATATACTTTTCCTTCGCGCCTGATTTCGGCCACAATTTTGGTAGAAAGCGCGTTTACAACCGAAACACCTACTCCATGAAGACCACCTGATACCTTGTACCCAGAAGCGTCTCCTCCGAATTTACCACCAGCATGAAGTACGGTCAGTACGGTTTCAAGAGCGGAAATACCAGTAGCCTTGTGTTTGTCGACGGGAATTCCACGTCCATTGTCAGCCACAGTCAAACTGCCATCTTCGTTAATCGAAAGCATGATGCGATCACAATGACCAGCCATTGCCTCATCGATGGAATTATCTACAACTTCCCACACCAAGTGATGGAGCCCTCTTACATCGGTTGTTCCAATGTACATACCAGGTCTTTTGCGGACTGGCTCCAAGCCTTTCAAAACTTGAATACTTGAGGCGGAATATTTCTGCTTTTTTTCGGACATAAATCTATAAGTCAAATAACCTTATAGAGTTTAATGTATTTGCCCTTAGCCTGCAATATTATTTAGTTGCTTATCAAATATCTTCCGGTGATTCGGTGGTTTCGGGTATGCTGGTGCTTATCTGAGTTATTAGATCAGATAGATCTTGTAGGCTGATTTCCTCTATTGTATTCTCGATTCCAGTGCCAGTTACTTTTAGCGCTTTAGTATTAGCGATATCAAGTCCAAAGTTAAATACCGAGCCATCAATCTCAAGCTTACTAATGCTTATTTTGCTGAATGGATACGTTGAATCAATGTGCTCTTCGGATATTGCATAGTCATTTTTTGCCATAAATGCAATGATTTGCTGATCTGCCAGTAATTCAAAATACTCCTTAACTTCTATATCTTTATGGGATAGTAGTTCATGAGATACTGAGACAAACTTTCCTGTTTCAGGGTCATAAAGTCCTGATACTTTTAATCCTAGGGTCGCGAGTGATAGATTTGCCAGTGACAGTTGGCCATCTTTGTTGTAAGTCAGGTCGCCAGGGTCGAATTGTAAATCATTCTTCTCGGCAAAGGAGTTGAACTCACCCACAACTCTAAGCTCTTCTTCTACTTCCAGTATTTTTGAAGTGACTTCCTTGGCTAAATCCTCCGCTTCAACTTGTTCGATGAGAGTGACCCCCTCTTCGCTGACCACATTGCTTACTGCCCCTGTTCCGGAATGGTAGTCAAAGCTAATTTTGATAGCTTCTTCTCGATCGTCCATGTTTACTAGCGCATGAGTTATGTGGAAGCTATTCAAGTTCAGTACATCGAGAATTTCTATGCCTGATTTAACTTCGGGTATGACGATGCCATAAGAAGAAAGTTGATTGTAGGCTAGTTGCCTGGCGACATCTTGCGCAATGGCCTGACCTTCAAGCGCCTCAATTTTTTCTTGATCAGTGATCAGTAGCTCAATCCCCTCCTCTAGTTTTGGCGTAGGAATCCTGGATTCCAGTTCGCCACCGGTTTTGAGGAAAGTCACAATGTCAGCCAGAGTAAACGAGCCTTGATAGGCCCTGCCTTCGACCATAACATCCGTAATTGAATTTGTTACAAAATCGTATGTTGCGTCAAAAGATGGCGTGGATTTTGACGTTCCACGATCCATTAGCCGTGCATTTACCACCTTGTAGTAAAAGCCACTTGCCGGCATAAGACTTATATCTGCGTAATTTACGTTGATGCGTGCATCCAAGAATTGTCCTGCCACCTGTGCGGCCGTTGGTGCTGTTACTTCTGTCGCTATAATAATTTCTCCTTTATCCAGCTCAAAGAACTTTCTCAGATCGGCCGAAAGTGCTTCGTCTCGCTTAACGGTCTGGAAGTAATCTCTGAATTTTGTTTCATCAATTGGTTTCGCGGCGCCGTGTAACACGTTCTCAGCATACTCAATCCTTTGTGCCAGTAGCTTGCCGGTTTCTAGGAAGATTTGGGTACTAGCCAAGTCTGAGCTCAAATTTTCAATGTCTAGATCCAGATAGCTATTTTTGAGGCACTGCTTTGCAATGCCGTACCTGTAAGCAGCAATAAGCGAAGCGGCCGTTTGTAATCTGTCTGTGGTTACTTCAAAACGTGCTTCTTCTGTGTCTTCCGCAAAGGCGATCTTCATCATTCCGGCTTCATCAAATACCCCCAGAACATGAGGTGATATGTCGTCTATGTGCGTTAGGAATGTATGATTTAGAATTTGGGTCTGTTTTTCAAATTCCTCAAAATTGGCTTCGGTCAAAATCGCATTCCAGCTGTCGAGCCATTTGTCTGCCACAATTTCGGCACCCTGTATATCCTCCTCAAAGAGGGCTCGCCTAAAGTCTGTCAAATAAACGCTATAGACATGAGGACCTTCTCGTTCGGCAACCTGTGCCATTAGAGCTTCTTTCAAAAGATAAGCCGGCGTTCCACATCTGGAGTATTTGATCGCAAACAGTGTTTCCAGTACGAGGCTCTGAAGCTCGGGGTCATCCTTTCTCTGAGCAATTAACTCGTTAAACTCTGTAATCATTATCTTCGCTTCATCTAAATCACCGCTCTCTTGCAGGCCACCAAGAATGTAGACCAGCATGGTTTTGGCCTTTTCAAAAGCCAATGCCCGTCTCGCCTCCGGCACAAAAGTTAGATACGAGAGTGCTGTCTGATATCCCGACTTTATTTTGTATCCAAGGCTAGACGTTATCAGGCTGTCCGAGAATTCCTTCTTTGTCTCGCCAAAGTCATTTGCATTTCGTGCTACCCATTCGTCTGCCAGGATTTCCTCCGAAATCGGGGTCATTTTTAGCTCCTTTTTGAGCTTTGATGGCTTGAGAGCAGCGTAAGTAGCAGTAATTTGAGAGTCTACGAAAGTCACCTGGTTATGAAGAGGTACCGTAAATTCACTCAAAAGGTTACCATCGCCATCCATCAGGCCTAGGTTGGCAGCGCCTGTCACCACCATCAAACGATTGATCGGAGCGGAATATGTAACGATGCCTATGCTGTGATCCAGGTCAGCTATTCCTCTATCAGACTGAATTTGAATGTGATCAAAGGCATCTACCCAAATGCTTCCCGATAGCAATTCGATCTCTAATCTTGGGGTGTCTGGAGCGTATGAGCTAACATTGGTGAAATTATTCTTTTCCAGACGAATTTCAGTTTGTTCGTCAAGACGAATTATATTTTCATCCAGAATAAGCTCCGCAAATTCTGCTTCGCCTGTTCTTATCAGGGTTCCTGAAAAGATCTCTTGCCCTGCTTTAGCCGGTCCATATTCCTCGTCGTAATCAGATTTAACCTCGATGTTTTCTGCCATTTCCGAAACCAGCTTTGGCGCTACACTTCGCAGTGCATCAGGCTGCTCAGCCATGTGCCGAAGTCCGTAAATGCCAAGATTCACCATAAGGAAAATTAGGCTTACCAGGAGGACTTTGCGCGAAAACTGTGGCGTGAGGTCTTTGGTCATTTATTTTTATATTCCTTCTATTTTACCAAACTTTAGCCAAAAAATCAATGTCTTTTGCCGCCAACCTTGGGCCTATAACCCTTGACGCGGAAGGCTTTTTGTGCAAGCATTGAAATCTGGAGGGCATAAAGCTTTAAATTTATTTATTTGAAGCCGAATTTTGCCCTTTTTTTTGGTTGGGAAATACGTTGACAAAATAAATGAATACTAGTATAGTATTGTACTTTGGACCACTGTGTCCTGTTCCTTGAAATATTGGCTTTCATTACCCGTTCTTTAGTCTTTCAATTTGCCTTCACCCCCCAATGTGTATACCCGGGTGGGTGTGTGCGGTGGAAGGCGTGAAGTTCCGGGTAGTGAAATATATGCCCTAAATCTTTTCAAGGAAATTTCTGATGGAAAACAAGAATAAGACGAAGAGGGCTCCGGCCGCTCTGTTCCTGACTGCCACTCTGTTGGTAGTCATGGCTGGTGGCAGCTTTAGCCACCAGAAGATCGAGGCTATCAAGCCCATCGACGACCGCACTCCTACGGCGGTGTGCCAGGCCTATGATGGTTATCGCGATCGCCAGAACTCAGATTGGGGCGTTGACGACGTGCCTAAGTGCGCCAAGCAGGTCCAGTGCCAGATGAAGCGCAGTGGCTTTTGGGACGAAAACGGCAAGCCCGTAAAAAAGGCTGTTTACCTTCCTGCCAAGGAGGATTTGAACCCCGAAGTCCACAGCAAGTACCTCTGGTACGCCAACCTCGACAGCCATATCCTGGCCTGGCGAAGACTTCTCGTGATCGAAAAACTCGGGGAGCTCAGGCGCCACGATAACTTCAAGGACACTGTGAAGTGGTTCATGAAGAGGTTCGAAACGTTCAGAAAAGAGCATCCCTCCAAGTCTGAGCAGGAGGTCTTCGAGCTCTATGTCGATCGGTTCCTGGCAGAACCACTCGCCTGCGCTCGCTGGGTCGACGGCTCATGCATGAAAACCTGGGACGGCACCACCCGCGAGGATGGTCAGCGTCTTAAGGTGCTGAACAAAGCAGTACAAGAGGCCAAAAAGGCGCTGAAGTCCAACAAGGACGATGAGGAGCTGAAGAAGGCTCTGAAAAAGGCGCTGGATGACCGAAATGCCGTACGCGACAAGGGCAGGGACTGCATGCTTAACGCATCTCTGGCTAAGCAAGTCACCCTTGCCAACCGTGAGCTGCATGACGAGAAAGGGACGGAGATGCAGCCCATCGTCTGTCACAGAGCTGATGTCCACCAGGCGGTCGTCTTCGTGTCAAACAACGGAGTTGGCTGCTCACTGGACGATAGCGGAGAAAACTTCAGGATGGCTGGAAACTCCCATCACGCGCTGGGCCTTGGCTTTGACCTCGCTGACAGCGACGTAGCCGAGGCTTATCTCGCTGACCATGGAATCGCCTGTGACTTCGTCACCAACGACAAAGGCCACTGCTCCATCGCTGAGGAAAACCTCGACACGATCCTTGCCGGGTGGGGAAATCGAATTGATCGCTGGGGCCGCGACGCCGGAAAGGTCTACAAATTCTTAACCGAGTAGACCGCTACACCCCGGAACTTCATTAACTTAGGGGCCCGATCAGATGTAAAGTCTGATCGGGTTCTTCGGCTTGAGCGCGTGATTTTGCGGGTTTTTCTTGGTGAAAATCTGCATTGACAGGATGCTTAAATACTGGTACAATACGGCACTCTGGACCGCTATGTCCTGTTCCTTGAAATATTGGCTTTCATTACCCGTTCTTTAGTCTTTCAACATAGGCTGGTCCCCACTTCTGGTGGATCGGCTTTGGAGGACGTGAAGTTCCGGGTAGTGAAATATATACCCTAAACCCGCGACTATAAGGACAGCAGATGCAGAACAAAAATAGAACGAAGACGGCTCCAGCCGCTCTGTTCGTGACTGCCATTCTGTTGGTAGTCATGGTCATAGGCGCCTTTGGCCACAAGAAGATCGAGGCTAGCAAGCCTCTGGATGACCGCACCGATGTGAAGATGGCTTTGGACGTCGTGCACCAACGACGCCGCTTGGCTCCTAACGAGAAGGAAGCCGGCGACGGCAAGTACTCGGACGAAGCCATCGCGCGCGTTGCCCGTATTGGCGACGAGCAGATGAAGCTCAACCAGTTCCGGAAGTCCGAGAAGCCCACGGAGTGTAAGAAGCCCCGTGAGCTCAATGGCATCATGGATGTGAAGCGATTCAAGGCTGACAAAGACGCCTACGATCGCTGCGTCAAGCTCCTCAAGAGGCGTCAGAAGTACTGGAAGCTCAACAACGAGACCCGCGAGCAATTCGTCTTCGTGGTTGGCTTTCCGCCCACCATTCCCAACCTTGCAAGCAAGCAAGAGAGGGACGGTGCCATGACCAAGTTCATCTTTCGGAAGAACTTGAGTGGCTTTATCGGGTACTGGCGCCACAAGATGGTGCTCGGCAAGCTCGCCCAGCTTCGGCACGCCAAAGGGTGGAACAAGCAGATCGGATGGATCAAGAAGAAGTTCGACGCCCAACCGGCAGGCCAGAAGGGCGAAGGTCAAGAGGCCTACGAAGCGTTCATCGACAAGGTCTACCTGTCGCAGCCCCTAGTTTGTCCCAAGTGGGTCGACGGCTCATGCATCAAGACATGGGAGGGTACCACCCGCGAGGATGGCAAGGAGCTCAAGGTCGCCGATGCTGCCGTGAGAAAGGCCAAGAAAGACCTAGCGTCCAGCAAGGACGACGAGGAGCTGAAAAAGGCCCTGAAGGAGGCAAAAGCTACCAGAAAGTCCATTCTCGATCGAGGGAGGGACTGTCTGCTGGTCAAGCCGCTGGCCGAGGCCGTCACCAAGGCCAATCGCATGATGCACGACGATGGCAAGGGCGAAATTCGTCCGATGACCTGCTGGCGGAGCAATCTTCAGCAGTCCATGCTGTGGACCCACATCCCCAGCAAGGGCGCTCGTCTACCAGGCAAGAAGCTGTCGGATTTCGAAAAGCTCATCAAGACCAGGATCGCTGTCGGTTTTCCGGGCCTCTCAAATCATGAGCAGGGCCTGGCGATGGACGTGTCGAACCGAAGAGCGGCCGAACCCTACCTGGCAGCCGTGGCTGGTATGATGTGTGACTTCATCAAGAATGATAACGATCACTGCTCCATTGCGGAGATCGAGGTGGGAGAATTGGTCAAGCTCAAGATGAAGGCCTTCATTTTCCTTCTGGATCCAACTGGAACCAGCATCGACATCATCCTCGGCAAGTAACCGGGGCCCACACAGCCCGGAACTTCATTCACCCAGGGGTCCGATCTGATTTACGTCAGGTCGGGCTCCGCAACATGCCCAAATTTAGCTAAACGCGGCCATTTTTTTGGCTTGATCGTCCAAGCTCAGTTTTTCTATTATATCGCCAATATTTCCATCCATTATTCCACTAATATTGTTCCAGCTTTCCGAAATTCGATGGTCTGTGACGCGATCCTGAGGAAAATTATAAGTACGAATTTTCTCGTTGCGATCGCCCGACCCCACCTGGCTAGCTCGAGCATCGCCACGCTCCTTGGCTATACGGTCTTCTTCGGCTTGATAAAGCCGTGAACGAAGAACGCTCATGGCCTTATTTTTGTTCTTTAATTGGGACTTTTCATCCTGACAAGTCACCACCACACCAGTGGGCACGTGAGTGATGCGAACCGCCGAGTCGGTGGTGTTCACACTTTGCCCCCCATTTCCGCTAGCTCTAAACACATCGACACGTAAATCGGCTTGTCTGATTTCGATGTCAACTTCTTCGGCTTCCGGGAGCACCGCAACGGTGGCTGCCGAGGTGTGAATTCGCCCCTGAGATTCAGTCACCGGAATTCGTTGAACTCGATGCACTCCACTTTCGTATTTTAGCTTGGAATATGCGCCGGTTCCTTTCACCATAAAAATCATTTCTTTCACTCCCCCGCTGTCGGCTTCGGCCCTATTCAGAATCTCAGTCTTGAAGCCATTATTGTCAGAATAACGCATGTACATTCTAGCGAGTTCAGAGGCAAAAAGTGAGGCCTCATCGCCACCGGTTCCAGCCCGAATTTCCATGATCACATTTCGATCATCATTGGCGTCTTTTGGAAGCATTGCGACTTTCAATTCTTCTTCCAATTTTTCCTTGTCACTTTTGGCTTCTGTAAGCTCTTCTTTGGCCATTTCGAGCATTTCTGCATCTTTTTCGGTTGCGAGCAGTTCTTCGGAGTCCGAAATTTGCTTCAAAGCACCCTCATATTTTGTGATAAGTTCTACCACTGGCCGAAGGTGAGATTCTTTGCGAGCCAGGTCTCGATACGCCTTTTGATCAGACACAATCGCGGGATCCGACATCTTTTTGGAGACCTCGGTATATTCTTCTTTGATTGTTAGTAGTTTTTCTAGCATTTGTTGGGCTTTCTTAGGGAAGATTAGCGCAAAAAGGGTGTGCTTACAAGTTGGTCGACGTGTAAGCTTGATTTTTTGGCTTAAATTTGCTATAATAATTAGATTTTATACACATGGAAAAAAACCAAGATCAACATAAAGACCACCGAACTGTTCTTCTGGAATGGGAAGCACCTGAATTTGTGCGCAGCCACAGAGGTAAAACCTGGTACGTTATTGCAGCGCTTGTTTTAGTTGGCCTTCTGACTTACGCCTACTTTACAGGAAGCCTGACGATGGCCATTGTCTTTATAGTTCTGGCAGGTGTTTTTCTTTTGATTGACAAAAGAGAGCCGAGAAAAATGAAGGTGGTGATTACCGATATGGGAATTCAGTACAATGGAAATTTTCATCCTTTTCATAATATCAGTACTTTTTGGACAGTTTATCACCCGCCCTATGTACAACTGCTATATCTAAGGCTCAACAATGGGAAAGGGTACAAGATTTTGAAAATTGAACTCAATCATCAAAAACCTCAAGAGGTTCGTGATCTGCTTTTGGATGAGATTCCTGAAGCGGAAGGAGCGATGGAGCCTATGAGTGAACTCTTGGCACGTATTTTAAAACTAAAATAATGCACTTTTGCTTTCTACAGCATTGGGGTGATGAAGTAGTCAGGCTTGTTTACAAGGGTGGTAAGAAACTTGGAGGTCATGCTGAGAAGCCCAAGGGTGACGCTGAACCAGATTTGAAGAAACTAGAGTACGACCCCAAGAATAAGACTCACGATGAAATCTGGGGTGCGATCGATGAAAGATACGGGAAAACCCCTTACGAAACACTTATTAGCGACTATGTGACCAGAATAATGCCGGGTTCTGCGACCAACTATAAAAATGCCCTGATCAAGAATTCTATGGGGCGTTACATGGTGTTCTATAAGCGTATCAAAGGCATCTTTATGAAGAGGAGTGACAAGCTGAAGAATGAATTTGATAGGTCTGTAGTCCGCTTGGAAAGAAAGACCCGTATGGAGCTTCATGTTCTAAGGTCAGCCGTTGAGGGCGCAAAAGATCTGCTTAATTTTAAAACACCTATGCCAGCGCCCAGTGAGTCTGGTGATGTGGAGGATTATTTTGATGAATATCTGGATGCTTTGCATGGTCGATACTTTAATGCCGATGTGAACGCGGGAGTGAAAATCCCCGGATGGGGCATTCCAATTTTGGACCCCTTCTTTCATCCTGACCCAAAAGTATTTGATCCGGAGGCTCACCCCAATGAAAAATCAAATGTTCCTATTCTTGGGCCAGTTCTTGGCTCTGACGTATTTAAGGGGATCAAATACAACGAAAAGGTTGCTAATTTTCAAGGCAAGATGAATACCTGGGTAGGAAACAGACTAAGCTGGCTTCTAAAGAAGAAGGGTACTACAAAAAAGGATCTTATAGAATTCAGACGAGAGATTGCCAGACGCTATCAGCTTTATTCAACGGTTGACCGTAACTCTGCCATTATTTCTGGTGTTGATTTGGTTGCCCTAGAGGCTTACGCCAACCCGCCATTAGATACTGTGGGCAAAGTTATGAATGAAAGTGATGACAAGACCATGCGAAGACTTGAAATCATGCAGCTTCTTAACCCGAGCAAATGGGAAAATACTATTGAAATTGCCGGCAACGCAATCGTGAAGGCAGCCAAAGACAATGCTTCTGAAAAGGACTTTGTTAAGGCCATGAAGAAATATGCGAATGTATCAGATTTTGATGATGCTGTGAAGGAATTTAATGACAAGCTGAGCGAACTCTCTAAGGTGGGAGTTAAGGAAACCCTGGACTTCATTCAAAAATTTAATTCTGACGTGCACCATGATGTTTTGAGCAAGGAGAAGAATGTTCAACCCGCTGCCCTAAAGATGCAAGTTAGTAAGCAACTCGATTACCTTTTGAGTGGCACGCTTATACCAGGCAAAGATACCGACAAAATGCTGGTTCGCTTTATGCGCTCTAATCTAAATGAGCGAAATGATATTTTATCGCAAATCGGCACAAGAGAAATATTATTCCGTGCTATCAAGCAAGCGACAGAGCAATACCCACAGCTTTATGAATTGAATTTTAGAAATATTCCTGATGACGCAAAGAAACTTAGACGTAGCCGTAATATTTCTAAGCCAACCTACCATGACCGTGCCGCGCAGATGCAGGCGCTTATGATTCTTGGTAATCAGTCTAAAGTGATTGTTGGCAAAATAAACCAGACTCCAAAGCATGTCAGTAAGAACTACATAAAGGAAATAGAGGCTATTAAACTGCCCAAGGATGTTAAGGTCGTGCAAATGGGTCTGCGCTTTAAAGCGCCAGCCAAAAGAGCGCGTTTTAGATCAGCGCTAGCTGCTGGTGGTTTTAATACCCGTGATCTTGGGCTTAAAGCTATCAAGCTACTGGGTATAGTGACCGTGGTATCTAACCTGGCCCAATCCTACAGCGAATCTAAGGGGGAAGATCCTGTGGATAGACTGTTTAATGCTCTTGAGGGCGCTGTCACCAACCATGGCCTTCTGCTTGGAGCGGCTGCGACTGTTGGCGCTCATATGGCTGAGCGTCATCCACTTTTCTTAAAATACCCATGGCTTTCTCAACATAAACGAGCTGGTGTTATGACCGCCTTTAAACTTGATAACATTGGTGTTCGACTAGGCGAAATTGGCCATAAAGAAGTAAAGCGCTTTCTGTTCAATCCAAGTCACGCTGAGTGGCGAGCTCTTAAACGTCCGGAAATGACTGGCAATAAAATTAAGGAGCTATTAAAGAAGAAAGCTGAAAAGGCTAAATCCGGCGCGAAACCTGTTATAACAGTCGCTGATATTAAAGGCATAATTAAAAGCGATAGTATTATTGCGACCCTTACTCGAGGTGGCAGAAGTCCACGTATGCGCTATTTGTTTTACCAGAAGTTCTTTGGCAGAACGCCAAAACCATCTGTTAATCAAGTAAGGGAACACTGTACTGGCTCAAGCCATATTTCTTCGAGTCCTGCACCCAATAAATAACTAATTTAAATGAAACCCCTAAGTCGATTCATCAAAGGAACTATCATCAGCCTAATGCTTGTTATGGTACTGAGTTTGTGTTCGGTTTTTGTTGCCCCTCAGTCAAGCTTTTCTGGTATTCCTGCTGCTTACGCGCAAGATGGTGGCGAAGGTGAGGGTGAAGGTGAGGATGAAGGTGAGGATGATGGACTAGATCAAGATCTCCAGGATTTATTGGAATTTGATGAAGTTGTTGCAACTATTGCACCTCTACCAAAAGCACCAAAGGATGCAAAAGATAAAGATGAACTGATAAAGAAAGTTGCTAGAACAGCCAATTGGTCACATCGACTTTTTGCTCCAATGATCAACTTTTTTGCCTTTAACATTGGTAATTTTCTGGGTACTGACTACATTTTTGGTGGGCCAATGGGAGAAATGCTGCATAAAATATGGGTCATAAGCAGGAATCTGGTGAATATTGCTTTTGTCTTCCTTCTGCTATTTTTGGCACTCAAAGAGATATTTGATGTCACAGGTGAGAGCAATCTTAGTAAGAATCTGATTAAGTTTGTCCTTCTATTAGTGGCAGTCAATTTTTCTTGGTTGGGAACCAAAGTTGTACTGGATGCGGCTAATGTAGTCACTCACATAGTTTTTGCAATCCCCTCGGGCATTGCTCCGCCTTCTGCTACTACCACGCCTGATGGTAAAACTGACAGCAGCAGTGAAGGCAATTGCGAGGTAAACAGTTACCCCGAGAAAAAAACTAAGGGAATGTGCTACCCCAGCCTAATTATTGCTCCTGCTGACTCCGGGCTTACCACCCCACTTTACTGGCAGGATAAAGAGGAAACAGATGATGATAACTGTCAGAAAGTGCAAGATGCATATAGTGAGATATATGATGAAAAGGGTGATAAAGTTAAACTTGCAGATGATCACAAATTTAAGAATCTTCAGGGACGTACTTCGATTTGTATGGAAAATCTAAATTTTGTTAAGTATGACCAAAATACTGCGGTAATCTATTTGACTTATGGAATGGCTCGTATACAAAATTTGATAAGAACTGAGGGTACTCCAAAAATTGATGAGCTGGCGGTAAGTGTGCTGCTTTCACTTGTTATTCAGATGGCTTTTAGCATTTCACTACTCGTTCTGTTTATTGCTCTTGTCATTCGTATGGCTATACTTTGGTTCTTTGTCGCTTTCTCGCCTTTTATTGTGCTGGTTATTTGGTTTAGCGAGAGCGCCTATTCAGACAAAGAAGTTGGTGGTTTCAAGTTTGGGATTCCTGAATTTGTGAGTTGGGCTTTTGTACCTGCCAAGGTTGGAGCCATTTTTGCCATTAGCTTTATTATGATATCTGCCGGGCAAGCTATAAGCGCAGTTGATCTTACGGCATTTGACAATGTAAGAAGGGAATCTGGTGTCATTGTTAAGATTCCATCGATTGAAAGCTTATTTGGCGGGATTGGTTCACTACAACAATTCATTTGGCTACTGATGAGCCTGGTTGTTCTTTGGTTAGGAACATTTGGAATCTTAGGTCAAATGACTATTGTGAAGGATATAACTGGAAAGATTAAGGGTTGGGGCGAAACGACTGCAGAGAAGATTGCTACTTTGCCATACAAGGCACCTCTCTTGCCACTTGGCAAAGGAGGTAAACCTCAATCAGTCCAAGAAACACTTGGCATGCTTGATGTCCGAAAGCATATTGACGAATATGTCGGCGATGGGGGTAAGACTGAAGATACCAGGACTCTTAACAGAAATGCTGGATCAGATAAGGCTAGAGCAGCCGTTAGTAGTGTGAAGAGTAGCGACAAATTCAGTCCGGCTCAAGCTAAGCAAATAGCTAAATCGCATGGCCTTACTCTAAGTGAATTTGTAAGTCTGGATAAGAATGTGCAGAAGGAAGCTCTTATGAAATCTGGAGCAGGTGACCATGCTGGTAAAATTATTGATGAGCTCAAGAGGATTGAAAAGCTGGAAGGACGTGCAAGAAAGCGTACAGATAGAATTATAAAGAAAGATGGCAAAAAACCAGCAGCAGCTCCAAAGCCAGCAGCAGTACCACCAGCAGCAGTACCTCCAGGTGGGACACCTCCGGGTGGGACAAAGCCAGCAGCACCAAAGCCACCAGCGCCAACAGGACCTCCAGGTGGAGTAGCACCGACCCAATAAGCTGATGCTTTGTATAATTACTTCTTAGGCGGTTCAATCTTCTTGCCTTCAGCTTTTGGCCCGGGTTTTGCACCCCCTGTTAAAGCACCATCTACCGCTGCACCGGTTGCCTTTTTAATACCGGCACCCACACGACGGAAGATCTCGCGTTCGACAAAGTCTTTTTCGCGTGCAAACTTGAGTCTGGACAGTTGTCTGAAGGCTTCAGCAGCTTCCACATCTCCTTTATCCGGATCGTAAACGGTAGCCATAGAGAAGGCCCTTGAAGTCGCGTTGTCGATGTTCAATTTGATGTAAGCCTGATAGTTGGCAATGTTTACCAGATCTTGTTCAGAGAAGACCGGGGCGAATTCTTTTGCCATGTATTCGGCATCCTGGGCGCCGATTTTGAAACACATCATAGAGCCCACGTTACCAAACACAGCATCGCGAATGGTGGTGTCTTCTGCCTTCCCCTTTCCGCCACCACTCATTTTGGTGATCTGCGAAATATATTGGTGCGCGATGGTCAGGCAAAGTCGGTATTTTCGAGCTTCGGACAAAATAGAAGCAAAGGATTCTGTTACGAAGTTCTGGAATTCATCTACATACATATAAAAGTCTCGCCTTTCCTCTTCCGGTGTATCCACACGGCTCATGGCGGACATCTGAAGCTTAGAAACCATGATCATACCAAGTAGCTGCGCGTTAAGATCGCCAAGCTTACCTTTGGACAAGTTACAAAGAAGAATCTTGCCGCTGTCCATAACGTTACGGAAGTCGAAACCTGATTTGGTCTGACCGATTATGTTACGTATTTGAGCGTTGGTAATAAAAGGACCAAACTTGGCACTGAAGTACGGAATCATTTCCTGTTTTTCGCGAGCTCCGGTACTGGCCATTTCTTTTTCCCAGAAAGCTTTTACAATAGGATTCTTCACCTTGTTCATTTTATACTTCTGCCATGAGTCATCGGTAAATAGACGCGGCAGGTCAATGAGCACAGCACCCTCTTCGTCGTCGTCCATTAAGGTCAGACAGCCGTTACGGAAGTAGTGCTGAAGACGTGGACCCATTATTTCTTCACCGAACATCTTGATGAAAATCGACAGAGCCTCTTGTGACATGAATTCTTTTTCGTCCTGGGTAGTGGCCTCAAGAATATTCAGACCCATTGGTCTTCCCAAGTCACCTGGATCGAAAATAACAATGTCATCGGCGCGCTCACGGGGAATATGAGGAAGAATACCCTCTACCAAATCACCATGCGGGTCGATCAGACACAGACCACGACCCTCTTGCGCGTCTTGTTTAAGGGTGGTTTTTAGCAAAGTGGATTTACCGGTACCGGACTTACCAATAATATAAAAGTGCTTTCTGCGATCATCTTTTTTGATATGTACTTTTCTGGACTCTCCACGAAATACATTGTTGCCCAAAAACAGCCCCTCGGTCGGTAGATTATTTGGGCCAGCTGCTATTTTGAATTCCTGCCATTTAATGACCGGCGCCTTGTTGTACTTGATGTTCGGAAGATGAAAAATTGAAGCAACTTCTTCGGAACAAAGGATCATTTTTCGAGGACGAAGGATACGCTGAATCCAGTCGTGCTTAATGGACCTCAAAATAAAACCCTTCAGAAGGCCTGTACGATTGAAGTAACGACTTTTTACAAAGCCATTGTTATTGGGTGCATTGAATTGAGCGAATGATCCAACGATTTCTTGCGTAATCTGCTCTGCACGTCTCATGGATTTAGCAGAGGCAACGATACGAATCACTGTTTCGAAGCCTACCTTCACATTTTTGGTTTCCATCAATTTTACCTGCTCATCCATCAGGGGGGTGGTACGGCTCGTTCCCTGGCTATCCATATTTTCTGTGAACTTCTCATTTTCTGCACCATGGGCTAGCAGCCTGATCATGGTCGCGATCCAGCTAAATACATTTAGCTTCTGAGCTAGGGATTTGTCTTTATTCTTTCCCATAAAAAGATCCTGAGCGGATTTACGTCCCTTTTTCTGCCAGCCATCCCCAAGTGGCCTTAGCATGACCTGAATAGCCGCCCCCTCGTCTAATTCAATCTTAGAAAGAGCATTAGCAATATTGTTGAAAGGGTCAGAACCAAGGAATTGGTAGGTACGAATGGGGAACATTGAAGGTTTAGACAGGCGCATACAGCGACCAAAGGCTTTGTAGCCCTGACGGAATATGCTGTAGTCCTCAACCTGCTCCACGAAAACATCGGAGTAAAAAGCGGTGATCTGCTTATCGAAGAGTGGCCTTAAATCTGAGGGCATCACAATGAAGAACTGCATCTGTCCTTCCAAAACCACATATTCGCAGGAAAAAAAGTCCTCATTTTTTAAAATATTGACTGCGTATCCATCATAAATACTATGAATGGCTTCAAAAAAGTGGGTCATCACGTCGTTGACCTCTTTTTGAGTTTTTCCACTCGAAAATTGCTCGGATTCACGCTCGCGATCTTCTTTTGAGTCCTTGATTGGCACTGTGATCCTCAAAAAAACCATGTTCAAGGAGCGATTCAAGTCAAATTTTGCCCGAATATGCCAGAGTATCAGATATACAATCAGGCCCAGAACGATGATGATGCCGAGAATTTTCAGGAAAATCACTTTTGTTTTTTAGCTAATTCGTTAAATAGTATAAAATATACCTGTATGAATTACCAGCACAACTTACAAAGGCTCCTTCTTAAAATTCCTCATGGAAAGGTTAGCACTTATCGAGAGATTGCCCATGCCATGGGCATGTGTGCTTACCGTTTTGTGGGCCAGCTGCTACACAAAAACCCTCACCCCGATAAGTTTCCTTGTTACAAGGTGGTTCAATCCGATGGAA
Source organism: Patescibacteria group bacterium (assembly GCA_029260955.1). Lineage (GTDB taxonomy): Bacteria > Patescibacteriota > Gracilibacteria > UM-FILTER-43-11 > UM-FILTER-43-11 > JAFGTE01. The sequence goes on from JAJDCF010000019.1 coordinate 20,133, forward strand.
AACTAGGTGGTTTTGCCTTGGGTGATGCTGAAAAAATTCGCCGGCTAAAAGCCGATGGAGTCAGCGTAAAAAATGGAAAAGTAGTTGACTTTACCCATAAATTTCATCGATTTTCTTAGGCAGCGTGCGCCTCGTCGTTGTCACTCACATCGGCCAGCTGATCATCAAGGTTAAATTCAGCCTGATCGCGTAAATTAGCAATTTCTTCTAGTTGTTCTCGCATCTTAGTGCTTCTGGTAGCTATGAGTTGCTTAAGCTCAGCTAATGTCTTGTCGAGTTCCACCTTTTCTTCATCTAGTATCTGCTGACGTGCTGCCTCATCTTCTTCTGGAATAGTTTCAAATTTTCTTTCGGCATTCTTTTTTATTTCATCACAGTGACGATTGAAGGCATCGCTTACTTCACTCAGAAATTTTTCGTATTTACTGTTTATGTCCGCCTCCTTTTTTATGATGTCGTCTTCGTTCATATGTTTTGAAGCTTGATTCTGTTTTCCATCGTCTAATTATAACATAAATTATACCTTTGAACAAGGTTTTTTGCCCTTATATAAGTGCTTCTTGTGATAAATTTTACGCATATAAGTTGCATCAATCCTATGAATAAAAAAGTTTATTATTTTGGGGAAGGCTCTAAGGCAGATGTGGATCTTTTAGGTGGCAAAGGAGCCAATCTAAATGAGATGACGCGGCTCAAAATTCCGGTTCCACCCGGATTCACCATTACAACCGAGGTATGTAATGAGTATTTGGAGAATCGCCATCGTTGGCCAAAAGGTCTTGATGATGCCGTGAAGAAGAATCTTGAAACTTTGGAGAAAACCATAGGCAAGACTTTTGGTGATAAGGAGAATCCCCTGCTGGTCTCGGTTCGTTCTGGTGCCAAAATTTCGATGCCCGGCATGATGGATACGGTGCTCAATTTGGGCTTGAATGACGAAACCGTGCAAGGCTTGATTGCTGCTAGTGGAAATGAGCGTTTTGGCTGGGACGCGTATAGGCGTTTTATTCAAATGTTCAGCAATGTGGTGCTGGGAATGGATATGGAACCTTTTAATGAAATATTGGAGGAATCGTCTGATGACCTGAGGGCAGTGGTAAAAGCTTATAAAGAGCATGTTCTATATCGCCTTGGCAAACCTTTTCCTGAAAGCCCTGAAAAGCAACTCAAAATGGCGATCAATGCGGTTTTTGATTCATGGAATACACCGCGCGCCATCAGCTATCGAACTATTCATCACATTGATCATGACTTGGGAACAGCTGTGACCGTGCAAGCCATGGTTTTTGGGAACATGGGTGAGACCAGTGGGACTGGCGTTGCCTTTACGCGGAACCCGAGTACCGGTGAACGAAAATTTTATGGTGAGTTTTTGATGAACGCTCAAGGCGAGGATGTAGTGGCGGGCATTCGCACGCCAGATTCAATTGAGAAGTTGGAGCAAATTATGCCTGCGGCATACACACAGCTGGTTGGCATATATAAAAAGCTTGAAAAGCACTACAAGGACATGCAGGATATTGAGTTTACGATTGAAAATAGCCAACTTTATATGCTTCAGACTCGCCGCGGAAAGCGCACGGCCAAGGCGTCGGTGCGAATGGCGGTAGAAATGGTTGGCGAGGGATTGATTGATAAAAAGACAGCCCTAAAAAGACTTGATGCAGCTCAACTGGATCAGCTACTGCACCCATCGCTGGCGCCAAACCACGATAAGCCGGTTATTGCCAAAGGCCTGCCGGCCAGCCCAGGGGCAGCGAGCGGAAAGGTGGTTTTTGATTCGAAAGAAGCCGCGGAAAAGGGAAAATCTGGTGAGAGCGTGATTCTTGTTCGCAAAGAAACCAGCCCGGACGATATTGAAGGCATGCACTCAGCCAAGGGAATTTTGACTGCCACCGGTGGAATGACATCTCATGCGGCCGTGGTGGCTCGCGGAATGAACAAGTGTTGTATTTCGGGTTGTGGCGATATTGTGGTTAACCCCAAGGCCAAAAAATTTGTCACTCATGATGGTAAAGAGATACATGAAGGTGACATTATTACCCTGGACGGAACAACTGGTGAAGTAATTCTCGGGGAAGTACCGACTATTAAGTCTGACATTGATGAGAATTTTGAAACCTTACTCAGTTGGGCTGATGAACACGCCAAATTGGTGGTACGGGCCAACGCAGATACGCCGAAAGACGCCCAGGTAGCCTTTAAGTTTGGAGCCCAGGGAATAGGCCTATGTCGCACAGAGCATATGTTCTTTGAATCCAGTCGTATTCCGGTGATGCAAGAAATGATTCTGGCCAGTAGCAAAGAGGAACGGGTGAAAGCCCTGGATAAGCTCGAAGTGATGCAAACTGAAGACTTCCGTGGAATTTTCGAAACCATGAACGGCAATCCATGTACGGTTCGCCTGCTGGATCCCCCACTCCATGAATTTTTGCCTCATAAGCAGGCTGATATTGAAAAGCTAGCTGCCAAAGCTGGTATGACTTACGAGAAACTGAAAGATATTATCGTCGCTATGACTGAGGTTAATCCGATGTTGGGTCATCGCGGTTGCCGGCTGATGATTACCTACCCCGAAATTACCGAAATGCAGACCAGGGCCATTATCAATGCTGCTTGCGACCTGGTAGAAAAGAAGGTTGAGGTACATCCCGAAATCATGATTCCGCTGGTGGGCACGCTGGAGGAATTTATGTTGATTAGCAAAGACATCAATCGTGTGGCCCTTGGGATTTTGGCAGAGCGTAAGGTGGGTCTGCAGTACAAAGTAGGTACCATGATTGAGATTCCAAGAGCTTGTCTGAGGGCCAAGGCCATTGCCAAGAAAGCAGACTTTTTTAGTTTTGGTACGAATGACCTGACTCAGATGACCTTTGGTTACAGCCGTGATGATGCCGGAAAGTTCATCAGCGACTACATGGAGGCAGGCATTCTTAAGAAGGATCCTTTTGTGTCGATTGATGTAAAAGGTGTGGGCGAACTGGTGAAGATGTGCGTACACGAAGGACGAAAATCGGCACCTAAACTAAAGGTGGGTGTTTGTGGAGAGCATGGCGGCGATCCTGATTCGATTAACTTTTTTCATGGCGTGGGTCTGAACTATGTTTCTTGCTCGCCATACCGGGTTCCAATTGCTAGAATAGCCGCAGCACAAGCTAATCTTACATAATAAAAGATTTGCCGGCCCCCATTGCGAGGGGACCGGCGATATGCGTTGTCGGCGTTGAGCGTGGCGACGCCGGTCGCATAATGTCGAAAGGGATTGTGTTAGGTGAATGGCTTCATGGCCTTGTTTCTCCGGTTGTTGGACTGTTCCGAGCTGGCGTCGTAGCCGGCAGCAGTCACAGTTGATCTCTAATCCGATTTCTTAGTTATTTTACTACCTTTTTCTAAACTTGTCAAGTATTAATGATTGGAATTTTTGATTCAGGATTCGGCGGACTTACTGTGATGAAGGAGTACCTAAGAAAGTACCCCGAATTTGACTATGTGTATTTGGGCGACCAAGCCAATGCGCCCTATGGCCCACACTCAAAAGAGCGGGTTGAGGCTCTGACTTTGAAGAACATTGATTTTTTGGTGAAGAAGGATTGCGAGCTGATTATTGTTGCTTGCAACACGGCTTCGGCTGAGGCCCTTAGAGCTGCTCAGCAGAAATACAAAGGTAAGCCAACGATTTTGGGTGTGCTCGTACCCGCTGTAGAAGAAGCACTTAAGCAGACCCGCTTTGGGAATATCGGCGTGATCGGAACCAGTGGCGTTATAAAGTCAAAAGCTTACGAAAGAGAGCTTGCCAAATATGGTGTGCTTTACGTTCCATCTGATAAGCGATCCCGAAAAGAAATAAAAGCCTGCCCACTTCTTGTACCACTAATTGAGGAGGGACTTGTTGATCACCCAGCGACAAGAATGATTCTGAAGAACTACCTGAGACCACTCAAACACGCCAATATCGATACGCTAATTCTGGGTTGCACGCACTATCCCCTGCTTCAAAAAGAGATTGCTAGAATTATGGGGAAGAATTGTCAGCTAATTTCTTCTGCCAAGGCTGCGGCCGATGCAATTGAATCATATTTTGAAGCGCATCCAGACCTTTTAAAGAAACTTAGCAAAAAAGGAAAGAGACAATATCTAACGACAGATTGCCCTGAACGTTTTGCGGAAATTGGTGGGAAATTTTTGGGTGAGAGAATTAAAGTTGAAAAGGTAGAAATTTAGGCCTATAATTGGCTGCCTTTAAAGTTCCCCCATGCCAGAACCAAAATTTAGCTACGAACAAGCCCTAAAAAGCTTCGACAGTTTAGCGAGTAATACCGGTTGTCATGGTGGTCGCAAACTTCTTAGAAGAGTTTTAGCAATTGGCCTTGCCGAGGGTAAGGAGGGGGATGAAATTGCTCAGAATATTGCTGACAGAATGGGAGTTAGTCGTGATGAAGTGATTACAGCTTTGGCAAATTGCTATAGCCGCCAGAGTCATCCAGGCCAGGCTAGCAACGTAGTCAGATTAGTGCAGACAACTGATCAATCTGGTCTGTCTTCTCCCAAGCGAATTCTTCCCTCCCAAAGTGACCGTAAACCGATGTCTGTTTGTAAATTGGCCGTTTTAGGTCAAAAGTTTTAATGATGCCAGCTGGTGTCATATCGAAAACTTTTTTGATGGCGGCCTCGATTGTCTCGTCATCGGTTTTTCCTGTGCCGAATGTGGTGACGTGAACCGACACTGGTTCTGGATAGCCGATAGCATAGGCTAGTTGCACTTCACATTTGTCGGCTAATTTGGCGGCAACCACATTTTTGGCAATATAGCGCGCCATGTAAGCGCCCGAACGATCCTGTTTGTTGGGGACTTTACCACTGAAAGCTCCTCCGCCGTGGCGTCCCATTCCACCGTATGTATCAACGATGATTTTTCGGCCTGTCATTCCCGTGTCACCTTGCGGGCCACCAACTACAAACTTTCCGGTTTCGTTTATCAGGAACTTTGTGTTTTCGCTTAAATAATCACCGCAAACGGGCTTGATAACATGTTCTATGATGTCTTTTCTAAGTTGCTCGTATTCCACATCTGGATCGTGCTGAGCAGCAATCACGACCGCCTCTACGCCAATGGGCTTTCCGTCTTCGTACTCCACCGTTACCTGTGATTTTCCATCGGGACGAAGATATTTAAGAGTACCGTCTTTTCGGACTTCTGCTAGCCTGCGTGCAAGCTTGTGTGCCAGCATTATGGGAAGTGGCATAAGTTCAGGTGTCTCTGTGCAAGCGTAGCCCATCATGATCCCCTGATCCCCTGCTCCTTGGGCTTTATGAGTGCCGATGTCAGTCTTTTCGCCTTGAGCAATGTCGGTGCTTTGCTCGTGAATGGCATTCAGGACACTACAACTTTTATAATCGATTCCGTAATCAGCGTTGGTATAGCCAATGTCTTTAAGGGTATCACGGACAATCTTTTGTATGTCTACGTAGGTTGTTGTCGTAATCTCACCACCAACAACAACAAGGCCAGTGGTCGTGTAAACCTCGCAGCAACAAGCCCCTTCTGGGTCATCTTTTAGAACAGCATCGAGCACTGCATCAGATATCTGATCGCAGATCTTATCGGGGTGACCCTCGGTTACGGATTCGGAAGTGAAATAGTATTTAGACATAATATTTTGGTAAAAAAATAATTCCTATATAAGAGGAATTTTAACCCTCTCATCTTAGTGGATTTCGCACCTTGTCCCAGGATTTAGGGCCGGTTGCGGAGCGGGTCATAGTGCCAATTCACTCGCCGCTGCTCTTGATGAGCTGTGATTACGAAGAGATTTTACCTTAGAACTGAGGCAAAGTCAAACTAATCACTTGACTTTGTAGCTACAATTTAATATACTGTAGCTACAGATGAATTTATTGTATTTAGACGAATGACTAGAAAAGATAAGCTTTTAAAGCGGTTTCTGAGGAATCCGCAATCGCTACGGTATAGGGAAATTGAGAGTATTTTGCTAGATTTTGGTTTTGTAAAATCTCAAGTAAAAGGAAGTCATGTAAAATTTAACAATCCAATATTTAAGACTATTTTAATAATTTCAATACATAACAATGAGTGTAAAAAATGCTACAAAAAAGAAGTCGCACAAACTATCCGCTGGCTTATTGGAAAAGCCTACTAATCAACCACTTGGATCTTTTAAGCACACAATTACTATTAATAATAAAAGATATAAATATGTTATTACTCCGATTAATAAAAAATGGGTATTTTTTGAGTGCCCTACAGGAGGAATATCTCAAAGATTTTTAGCTGAAGACATAATGGCTCTGCTGATTGATTTGCCCCAACTGATTCTTAGTGAAATTGACTATAAAAGGAAGCAAGAAGAGACAATCAGATTTCGCATCTCTTCTGAGCAAAAAAATACTATCGAAAAAAACGCCATCAAAAATGGCTACAATAATGTGTCTGCCTTTATTCGGGATTTGGCTCTGGCGGCTTAATATCTGTAATGATCTGGTTTGTATGGCCCACTGGGGCTCACTCCAATGTATTTGGCCTGCTGGGATGATAGTTTGTCGAGTTTTACGCCGATTTTATCAAGATGTAATCGGGCGACTTCCTCGTCGAGTTTTTTGGGTAGCATGTAAACGCCAGCGGGATACTTATTCCCTTTTGTGTATAACTCGATCTGGGCGAGTACCTGATTGGTAAAGCTGTGGCTCATAACAAAACTGGGATGACCAGTAGCACAACCAAGGTTTACCAGGCGGCCTTCCGCTAATAAGATTATTTCTTTGCTTCCGAGTTTGAATTTGTCGACCTGAGGCTTGATGTTCGTCTTTTTGGCATTCTTTTTGAGCCATTTCACGTCAATTTCGTTGTCGAAGTGGCCGATGTTACATACAATGGCCTGATCGGGCATGGATTTCAGATGCTTGCCAGTGATCACGTGGTAATTTCCGGTAGCTGTCACAAAAATATTACCGAGCTTGGCGGCATCGTCCATCTTCATAACCTGATAACCTTCCATGGCGGCCTGCATGGCGTTTATGGGGTCGATTTCGGTGACTATGACTCTTGCTCCCATACCACTCATGCTGCGCGCACAGCCCTTTCCTACATCTCCGTATCCGGCGATCACCACGACCTTGCCTGCCACCATAATATCGGTGGCCCGTTTGATGCCATCAGCCAGTGATTCGCGGCAGCCATATAGGTTATCGAATTTGGATTTGGTGACTGAGTCGTTCACGTTTATAGCTGGAGTGACCAAGGTCCCTTTTTTCATCATTTCGTAAAGCCGGTGGACGCCAGTCGTGGTTTCTTCGGTAATTCCTTTAATTTCTTTCAGGATCTTGGGGTGCTTTTTGTAGATCAGCTGGGTCAGGTCTCCCCCATCGTCCAGAATCATATTGGGACCTTTGCCCCCCTTAAATTTAAGCGTCTGCTCAATACACCACATGTACTCTTTTTCGGATTCGCCCTTCCATGCAAAAACCGGAATCCCCTTCTTCGCCATAGCGGCAGCTGCGTGATCTTGGGTAGAAAAAATATTACATGAAGACCAGCGTACTTCGGCACCGAGTTCAATCAGAGTTTCGATTAAAACAGCCGTTTGAATGGTCATATGAATACAGCCGGCAATTCGAGCGCCTTTTAAAGGCTTCTTTTTACCGAACTTACTTCGCAAAGCCATAAGGCCGGGCATTTCTTTTTCGGCAAGAATGATTTCTTTGCGCCCAAAATCCGCTAATTTGATGTCAGATACTTTGTAATCCATGTACCGGGAATTATAACGACTTCACAAACTTTTTGAAATCTGTTTTTGAAATTTTGTGATTCTGAGTGCCCTTGGCCTCCACACATCTGGCGGCCAACCACGATCCGATGTGGGCAGATTTTTCGATGCCCAAATCATGCTGGAAACCGTACATCAGTCCTGCTCGGTATGTATCGCCGCAACCTGTCGGGTCGACCAGTTTTTTAGGCTTGTAGGCAGGAATGTTAATTACAGTCGCATCTACAGCGCTCCAGATCTTACTCCCCTTGTCGCCATATGTCACTATTAGATAGTTTACTTTATTTAACAGTGACTTCACGGTCCATTTGGTCCGATCCTGGATCATCTGCCATTCGTAATCATTCACCACTAAGGCGTTAGCTCCCGTAATAAAGTCTTTTAGATCTTTGTTCGAAAAAGCCGGAATAGCCTGCCCGGGATCCGCAATAAAGGGAATTTCTTTTTTGAAACAGTAGTCTGCGTAATCGCTCATCGCTTTTACGCTGTTGGGTGCGATGATAGCCATGGACACCTTCTCCTTCACACTGCTCATCTTGATTTTGTGAGCCTCTTTCATGGCTCCCATGTAAAATGATGCGATCTGGTTGTCATCCAAGTCGGTCATGATGGTCGCGCTGGATGTGAGTAGTTTTGGGAAAGACTTAACGTAGGAAATATTTACCTTTTTTTCGATGGCTTTCATATATTCTTTTGCGTCGCTTCCTACCGACCCTAGCAAAATCGGCTTTTGGCCAAGTAGGGCCAGGTTGTAGGCGATGTTTCCGCCCGTCCCGCCGCGCATTACCGCCATATCTTCCACCGTAAAGGACACGTTCAGTTGGTGAACGTGTCCTTTAAGTATATGATTTGCAAACTTGTCATTGAAGACTGCGATGCGATCAAAGGCAATTGAACCTGCGACAAGTAAGGAGGGCTTCATGACTTATTATTGTAATTCCATAACCTTTACAACAATCTTGGCTACTTCGGCACGAGTAATGTTGTTACCTGGTCCGAAGCTTCCATCAGCGTATCCGCCGACAACTCCATTATTACTAGCGTAGGTAACGTATCCTGCGAACCATGCGTCTGTTGGTACGTCATCGAAGGTCGCTTCAGCATCTGCTTCACCTAGGCCAGCTGACTCAAGAATGATCTTGAGGGCTGCGGCACGAGTGATGGAAGCGTTTGGAGCAAATAGGCCCTCTTCGATACCTTGTACGATACCGGCATTTCGAGCTGAAATGACGTATGGAGCATACCATTGAGTCAAAAGTACATCTGAGAATGGAGTGAAGTTTGGCGCAGGGTCAATTTCGACACCAAAGGCTTTGGTGGCAATCTTGGTAAGTTCTGCGCGAGTGATCAAGTCATTAGGAGCGTAACTGGTTTCTGACTTTCCGCTAACGATA
>JAJDCF010000020.1 GCA_029260955.1 Patescibacteria group bacterium
AATGGATACATAAATTCATGAAGCCCAATAGGTTTACCCGCTTTTAAACGTTGCTGATACATATCCCGTTCAATCATCTGCTGAACCGTGAATTTTTGAGCCAACTCCACCACATTCTGAAAACTCAAATTCGAAAGCCAGTCTCCGTTATAAAGAATCTTGGCCTTTTTAAAATCAAGAATCTTGGAAGCTTGCTGTTTATAGGTATGAAAATTGGCTTCGATTTCTTTTGGTGTAAGTGGCTGGCGCATGGCGTCTTTGTCGGAAGTATCGCCAATTAAAGCCGTAAAACTACCCACCAAAAAAATAACCTCGTGACCAGCTCGTTGAAAATCACGCAATTTACGAAGCGGCACAGCGTTACCCAAATGAATATTGGTCGAAGTTGGATCAATTCCTAAATAAACTTTAAGCTTTTTGCCAGCTTTCATCTTCTCCTGTAAACCTTTCTTGGGAACAATGGCCTCAACTCCCCTATTTAGTATTTCTTTGTCAAAATTCATGAATCCAATATATCACAAAGCAGGCTTTAGTGTATGATAAAAGCGCAAAAGCAACTACTCCATGAACTTAGAAATTCTAAAGCAAATCCCCTTCTTTTCAAATCTAGACAAGAAAAATGCGAAAATCGTTTTGGATGCTTTTAAGCTAAAGAAATTTAAGAGGGGTGACATTGTAATTCATCAAGAAAAAGAGGGATTTGGAATGCACGTTATCATTTCCGGAAAAGTGGAAGTGGAAAGAGACGGAGAAAAAATAGCCGAACTGGGAGAAAATGATTTTTTTGGTGAAATGGCTCTTGTTTCTGACGAACCAAGATCGGCCACAGTAAAAGTCATCTCAGAAGATCTGGTGACCTTCTTCCTTTCCAAGGGAATCTTCAAAGGAATCAAAAAATCTCTCGCCGAAGAAGTGAAACATGAAATCATGAACCGAAATATTCGAAACTACGGCCCAAATTTTACAGCGCCCTTCAAGTTATTCTAAAGCCTAGTAACATTTTTCAACACGCTCTCCCCAACCTAACTTATTGCGAAGATTTTTAAAGTAGTGTTCAGTAGGAAGTCTCAAAAATCCTACAAAACTACCTTTTTTGATTTTAACGTGATCCCCTTGCTTGACTCGCACATTCCTTTGACCATCAATGGTTAAGTTCATGGTCTTATAATCACTCTCAATCAAGATGTCTATCTTCTTGTCATCGGGTAGTACAATCGGTTTTTGATTAAAGCTGTGTGGATTAATTGGGGTAAGAATAAAAGCATTGAGATTCGGATGAACGATGGGTCCACCAGCCGAAAGTGAGTAAGCCGTTGAACCAGTTGGCGTGGCAACAATCAGGCCATCAGCCTTAAAAGTTGCTAGCTTTTGTCCATCCACCTTAGTTTTTAAGCTAATAAGTCTGCACAAAGTCCCCTGGGTAACGGCCACCTCGTTGAGTGCATGTAAGTTTCTAAGCTTTTTACCCCCTCTGTGCAATTCAATGCTGAGCATCATCCTTCGATCTATCGAACACTTACCCGCAAGGACCTTGTCGAGGGTTTTTTGAATACTTATGGGAGGAATTTCTGAAAGAAAGCCAAGATGCCCCATATTGATACCAAAAAATACTGTGTCCATCTCCTTCATTTTGGAGATCACCCTCAAAATGGTTCCATCTCCACCCATCACGAGTACCAAGTCGACATGAGTTTTTCCTAAAACCAACTCCTTGTATTTTTTCAGCTTCAAAACTTCGGCAACTCGCTTTTCAAAATAGATATCTTTTCCCTTCGCTTCAAGGTATTTCACACAACTCGCAAAAATCTTACTGTGTTTTTCAAGGTTCCTACGCGCAACGATGCCAACTGTCTGAATCATGCGTTTATAGCTTTAATGATATGTTGGGCTGTCTGTCCCCAGCTAAATTTTTTGACTTGTCCATAACCCTTGGCAACCAAGTGCTTACAATACTCTTCATTATCAAGTAGCTGCGTAATCCCATCGGCTATATCCACTGTATCATAGGGATCCGAGTAATGAATAGCATCAACACCAAGCTCTGGAATGGAGCTGACACGAGACGCCAAAACAGGTACACCATTGGCCATAGCCTCCAGAATCGGCAACCCAAAGCCCTCGTAGAAGGACGGGAACAAAAAGAGGCGCGCGCCCTGCATCAAAGTGACCAAGTCATCATCGGGAATGTATTCCAAAAACTTCACTCGACCAACCAACTTTAACTCTTTTACTTTTTGGAAGATTTTCTTCCAGTACCAGCCTTTTTTGCCAGCAATAACAAAACGGTAACGCTGTTGATTGAAGGGGCTGATCAAACTGTAAGCCTCCAAAGCACCTATTATATTCTTACGAGGCTCCAAGGTTCCAGCCATCATCATGTAATCAGGGTCCAGGTTGTAACGACGCTGAGTTTCGATGATTCGATTGGGGTCACGCTTTCTAAAAAAGGCATCACGCACACCCGCATAAACCACCGTTACCTTATCGGATAACTTAAATTGAGGGTAGCGCTCTACCAGATCTTTTTTGGTGTACTGGCTGACGGTAAAAATCCATTTACTCCTCTGAACTGCCTTTTTCAGGGTGATTTTTTCAATCCACGTAGCCTTCTTCTGGTGCTTGGCTGGCGATTTAAAGGCGACCAGGTCATGCACCACCAATCCCACTTTGAGTTTTTTGGGGTCATGCAAAAAAGGAACGATGTAACTCTCGGTGGCAATAAAGGCGTCAATTTGATGGGCCACCATAGATTTGTAAAAACGCCAGTGCCAAAAAACCCCTCTAAGAAGCCCTCCACCCCAAATATTCACCACGTGAACATTGGGCAGATTCTTGTAAGTATTGGACCAATCTTTGTTGGTATAAAGGTAATACTCATTCTCCCGATCATTATTCAGGATACTTTTAAGTACATTTGCGGTCCAAATTCCCTTTCCACCACGATCTCCATCGACCCCTCTGATGTCAAAAGCGATTTTCATGGTTAGTAGCGAGGAATCTGGTCCGAGCGAAGTTAGGCCAGAGGCCACAACATAGCGAGGACAAAAATACGTAAGATATAAGAGCGCCGCAGGTGTGAAAATATCTAAGTATTTTTGAGGATTCCCCTATTGGTTAAAGCACCTTATTGTGCTAGAGTAGCTTACAGTAAAAACTAATAAAAATCTATGAATCTGCGACGCATAAAACACACGCTTTTGCGCTTAACAGCAGAAGAAAAAGTCATCGGAATCGGATCCATCGCAATGCTCATCGGAACCTTCATGCCATGGTATGGCGTGATCATGAATTTTGACAAGAAAAGCCTAACAGAAACAGGCTTTTCCGGAGACCTAGGAGTCATCGGTTTCGTCATATTTATATTGAGCATCATCAGCCTAATAGTACTTGTAGGTGAAAATTTGCACTTACCCTTACCGAAATTTGGCTATAAGCGAGAGCAAATCCTGTTCTTTCTTATTGGTGAATCTTTCTTCCTGACATTGATAACAATGGCTATCTACACCAAACGCTCTCTTGAATTCACAGAGGCAGGTTTGCGATTTGGCATATATCTAGTACTTATAGGAGCCTTTTTTGGAGCCCTTTCTGGCTTTGCTCTGATTCAAAAGAAGAAGACCAAAGAGGTAAAAGAGTTCTTTGATCATGATAAACAAGATGACGATGAGCCAGCTGACGAAGCAGAAAATGAAGCTGACAAAAAAGCTGTAAAAGAAGAAATGGTTCAAACAGAGCCAGAGCCTATGTACTTTGAAGAAGATGCCAGAGTTATAGAAGATGCTAAAGAGGTTGTCGCGACCAAGGCATCAGATCACATTGAGGAAGACGACATGATTGAAGATATAATTGATATACCCCTTGATGAGGAAACCGAACCGAGCAAAGCAACTAAAGGTGACACTGAGGCAAAAAAAGCAAAAAGCCAAGCTGATCACTTCACACGAGAGGCAGGTATCGAAAAAGAGGTGAAGAAGCCAAAATCCGGCAACTCTATGTCGATGAGCTTTTACGATGATGAATAAGTTAAACCATATTTTATAGTTCTGTAATTAGAAATAGTTACGGATAACTTGCCAAAGTTCAGTTTTCTAATAAGATAAATCTCCTATGGACGAAGCGACATCAAATTCAGAAGTGGATATTCACTGTCCTACGGATAAAGAATATGTCGAGATCATTAAATCCGATGTTGAGATCGACAAGAAGTTCCTGGATGAATCAGGGCAGCCTGCCAAAATAATTTACTACTGCCGGGAATGCAAAAAACCTGTCAGTCCAAAAAGAATCGGTAAAAAACTGAGTTTCAAATGTGGAGAATGTGAAAAAGAAGTCTCCTTTGGTACAGAAAGCTCGGTCACAAGTTTCTACAACATCAAATAAAAATAGAAAGAAAGCCTATAATTCCTAATCATTATCTCGAAATGAAAAAGCTTATCTTTGTTTTTATTGCCCTATTTACGCTGAC
>JAJDCF010000003.1 GCA_029260955.1 Patescibacteria group bacterium
GATCTGTCTTTTTAGTATTTCGCCCAAAACAGCAAAAATATTGAAAAAATCCGGGTAAAGCCTGCGGGCTCTTTTGATCATGGGAAAGAAGTATTCTTCCACCTCCTTCACATATTCCTTTTGACGGGAAAGCCTTAGGCCACCAATGGATTGAATGTTCTGGATTCGATCGCCGCACTTAACCAAAACTGCTTCGGGGATTTTAAGTATCTCTCCATAATAACTTTCATGATCCGCCTCGCTGTGCTTGTCGTAGTCCAGCTTTTTGGTTACAGACTTTACGATGCCACATACCTTTGCATCAAAGTCTTTACTAAGATCATCGTTCGAATAGCGATCAGAATAATCCTCAACAACGTCGTGCATAAAGCTTGCAGCAATAATGTCATCCATTTCTTTCACTTCGCGATGCCCGTGGAGAAGCTGAATTAGGAGGTTAACAATTTCAAATTGATGAGTGACCTCCGGAGAGCCACCTTTTCGGAATCCATTATGAAATTCCATGGCCAAATCCAAAGCTTTTAGGCTTTGAGCCATTTTATACCCCTCAAAATAACCACGATAAAATATTTTTAGCTTGTCTAGGTTGTCCATTCGTATTATTTGCTAAGACATTATGGATTATATATTATCAAACCAATGACTGACACATCAATTATCACCATAGGCCTTATACGCGGAGTTCTAATCGCGCTGGTACTGCGATATGTTGCTGCCTACATAGACAGATACGAGCCAAGGCATAAATTACTTAAGAAGCTCTGGAAAGACGACAAACATCTTCGAAAGCAGGCTATTAAGTACGCTTGGCACATTGGAGTGCTGATTTTTCTTGGTCACCTTGCATACGCACTGATCTTCGCTGCTTAGAACACAGGCATTGCCCCACCTTCCGGAAGCGCTCCTTCGGTACCATCTTTGGTCATCTTAAATCCTCCGTTACATCCATATGGATCGCTCCATGTTCCTTGGCCTTCTTCTTCTCTGAGCTTGCCGTCGAAAGTGGCAATATTATCTGAGCCATAAGCAAGTCCAGCATCAAGATCTCCACCCTTCTTAACGGATCCCGTAATAGTAAGAGGATAGCCCTCATCTGTATCTGCCTTTCCTTCTATTTCGCTATCATCGATTTTCATACTAAAGTCCGCTCCCCCACAATCAATCCACTCGCCAGGAAAGTCAGGATCAGGCACCGCAGCAACGACTGTTTCCGCTCTTCCTGTCCAATCACCATCAAACTCTCCCGCATTGCCAAATTCGATGTCGAAACGAATGTTGTGATGCTGTTTTAACTCTGGACCGAAATAACCAGCAATAGGCTTAAAGTACTTACGACTGCTCAAGCTATATTGTGTATTCACAGGTTTCTCACCATCGTCAGCAGCAATTTGGATATTTGTATTGGTCGTAGCAAGAATAAAGGTTTGAGTCTCATAATTTCTGGCCGAGGCAGTGATTGAATAAGCTCCAAGCTCAAGTAGAGGAAGCCTGAAGAAGCCCTTCGAATTCGTATGGGTCCTCCCCTTTGCTTTTCCGAGCTTATTGCGAACGATTATTGTTGCTCCAGAAACTGGTTTGTCTGTTAGCTTGTCAGTGGCAATTCCAGCAATAACAGGCCCCTTATTTCTGAGTGATGAGAGCACTGTTTGTGCCGCGCAGTCCAAAATATCTCCTTTGCAAGGACCGATTTCGGTATTCAAAGTGGCTAGTCTGGTAGCGAGCATACCACAGGCAAGATAGGCAAAAGGCGACGTAGTTCCCGCAGTAAGAACTGTAGCAGAAAGACTAACACCACAAGAAAGAATATTCATAGTAGTGCCAACGCTGGAAAATATATAATCAGTAAATCCAGCGGTATCCCCTGTCTTAACAGCCTTCGCTCGTGATACACCTGACTTTGTGACAACGCCCCAAGTAGCTGGTGAACCAGGACCCCAGTTACCCACAGCATGCGCTGAAGGGATAAGACTGAATGATTCTTTGGCAACAGGCATATTGAGTTTAGAGCCTTCGATCATCTCAGTTGTTCCATCGGGCTTTGTCACTTCGATATCAACCGTAGACTGAGTGTAGTTGGAATAGGTAAGCTTGTAATCTCCAATAGTAAAAGTAGAGGGAAGTCCTTCCTCGCTCATCTCAATGAGTCCAGTTTCTCCATTTTGCGTTACCAAAACAACTTTATCGAGTACTTCGGTGTCATCAACTATTTTTGTAAAAGCAACAAAGCCATCACCCTCTTCTACCGTTCCAATCATAGCGATATCACTGGATACATCGGTATTAATGGCCACATCCATAGGAATGACTGGATCACTATCATCATTATCAGTAGCTATCTCACTTTCATCAATCGATTCATCGTCTGAATCCATTTTGTCCTCGATCGTCGACTCAATCTTATCGACAATATCAGGCATAGACTCAACCATTTCGGTAATTTTGCTATCAGGTAGGTATTTAGGGGCCAAAAAATAAGCACCGGCACCAATTGCTAGAATAAGAACAAGAAATCCAAGTAGCTTCTTCATATGAATAATGATTAAGTATTATCACTTTTCTGCATACTACATGATATCCATTTTTTCCTCCATTTCATCGTATTTAGAATCGATATGATCTTCCATCTTTTTTAACTCAATTCCATGTTCCTTGATGGCTATCACATCTTTTCTTAAACAGGCTTCTTGCAGGGTTTGGCCGATTATTTCCTTCTGTTTTTCTAGTTTCTCAATCTCTTTTTCTAATTTTTCAAGTGCCTTCTTCGCAAGTCGCTCCTGCCTTCGGGATTCTTTTTCATCCAAGTATTGTTTCTTCTGATCCGAATCCCCTTTCGATGCCTTAAAAGCTGATTCGTCTTCTTCGGACCAACCACCTTTGGCCAAAAATTTGTCATAACCGTATTCAAGCACGCGAATTTCATTATTATCAAAAAGGACCAGCTTTGTGGCGAGCTTTGAGAGCATAGCCTCGTTATGAGTCACAAAAATCACCGTACCCTGATATCTCTCGATGGCTTCAGTCAGCGCCTGAACCGATTCCATATCCAAATGATTGGTAGGCTCATCAAGCATGAGTAGCTGAGATGGTGAAAGAAGCGCCTTACCCAGGCACACTCTACTTTTTTCTCCACCGGAGATTGTTTTGATAAACTTTTTTACATCGTCGCCTTTAAAAAGTAAGGCGCCACACAAATTACGTACCTCTTGCTCAGAAGTATTCGGCATAGCAATGAGTTCTTCAAGAATGCTCTTTTGAGGAGTGAGCTCCTGAATGGAATCGATACCAAAATAACTGACCGCCAGAGTTGGCGGCATACGAACCTTACCGCTATCGGGCTTCAGGGTTTGGTGCAGCAACTTCAGAAGAGTGGATTTTCCTTTTCCGTTTCGGCCGATGATGGCGATGCGATCACCCGGAAAAGTCGTGAGAGAAAAGTTTTTAATCAATGGCATATCTTCTTCGTAACCAAAACTTATGTCAGTCGCCTGCACCACAGAATCACTCTTACAAGGAATGGCCCGAAAATGGAATTTGATCGTGGCAATGTTATCGAGCTTCTGTTTTAATTCCTGCTTAGCCAAAGATTTTATGCGTGATTGCACAAGGCCAGCACTTCTGGCCCCTGCTCTAAACTTACGAATGAACTCATCTTCTTTCTCGCGCTTTTTTGCCTGATTCTTGCGAGTCTTCTCATAAATTTCCTCATCTTTTTTGATGTGTTCTAAAAGTTTTAAAGGTCCGCCAGCCATCTTCCGCATGTGCCCCCGATGAATAGCAACAGTGTGAGAGACGACCAAATCCATAAAGTGCTGATCGTGCGTAACGAGAATAAAGGCACCTCTCCAGGATTTCAAAAAGCGCTCAAGCCAACGAAGCGAAAGGATGTCCAAATAGTTCGTCGGCTCATCCAAAAGCAGAAGATCTGATTCGGATACCAGTGCTTCCGCCAAACGCACCCGAACCTGGAAGCCACTCGAGAATTCTGAAGGAGGCCTATCAAAGTCATAGGTATCAAAACCCAAGCCCATCAAAATTGACTTAGCCTTCCAATCTTCATTCACCGAACCTTTTGGCAAAGCTGAGCAGACCTGAGCCAAAATAGTATCTTCCGAAAACTTCAAATGTTGCTCCAAGGACTTAACTCTGTACCCACTTGGCATGTCTATCTTGCCTTCCTTAGGCGCCTCATCACCAAGTAAAATTTTGAGAAAAGTAGTCTTACCTGATCCATTTCTCCCAATGAGCCCTATTTTTTCTTTGGGGCCAATATTCAGGTCCACATCCTGAAAAAGTGTTTGATTGCCGTAATATTTAGTGAGTCCCGAGATAGTGAGCATAGTATTCAAGTTCAGAGGTAAGTATAACGATAATTCTTTTGAATGTCTTCGAATCCACAAAGCTGATAAGCTATGTGCATGATTCCAATTGAATATTTAAGACAATTTCGCCTTGGTGACTACGCAATTTTTGACCTCGCCATTTCCTTTCTGGGAATCTACTTACTATCCCCCTACCTATCAAAGCTATTTCGTAAGCTAAGATTAGATGTTCCAAAACTAAACTGGGTCTTCCTCACCTTACCAATAGCCATCGTATCTCATTTGCTCGCGGGAAGCATTACACCCATGACCAGAGACTTTTTGGATGTAAGCGGTCACTACATTATAAAAATAATAATCCTGGTATCATTAATTCTTGGGATAAGAGGTATAAAAATAATAAAAAAATGAACAACTACGCCTTCATCGACAGTCAAAACTTAAATTTAGCCATCAAAGACCTTGGCTGGAAGCTGGACTTTAAAAAGTTCCGAGTATTTTTGAAAGACAAGTATAAAGTGAAGAAAGCCTTTCTTTTTGTTGGCTTCATTAGCGAATATGAAAAGATGTACAGCTCACTCACGGCTGCGGGCTACACTGTCATTTTTAAGCCCACTCTGGATAAAAAAGGAATAATAAAAGGAAACTGCGATGCCGAGCTGGTATTGCAATGCATGATTGAGTTTAAAAATTTCGACAAAGCTATCATAGTATCGGGTGACGGTGATTTTCATTGCCTTATTGAGTATTTGAACAAAAAAAAGAAGCTTTCAAAAATCGGAATACCCAGCAAAAAGCATTACTCCTCTCTTTTACGCAAATTCACTAAATCTTTCTTCTATGTGAGTGATTACAAAAATAAGCTTCAATTCGGAAGGTCTAAAATTAAGAAGAAAATACAAAAGCAAAAGGTCTCAAAGAAGGGGGCTCCTGAAAAGAATATAATGAAGGTCAAAAAAATTGCTAAAAAAAACGGTGAGCATTCCTTTCGGCACCGACACCTCAGGTAGCTCACCATCGTGATGAGCAAATTATAGCAAACTATATAGAATAATGGCAAATATATTTATCTTTCACGGGACAGGCGGTTACCCAGAGGAAAATTGGTTTCCTTGGTTAAAGGAAAAATTGGAAGTTTTGGGGCACAAGGTTGTAGTTCCACAATTCCCCACGCCAGATAATCAGACACCAGAAAGTTGGTTCGAGGCTTTTCGAAAATACGAAGAGAGCCTGGATGAAAACACAATTATAATTGGCCACAGTTTGGGAGGAGCATTTTTGCTACATCTTTTAGAAAAAGTAGATGTGCAAATAAAAGCGGCTTACTTTGTAGCTGCTCCCGTGGGCATTCTGCCTTTAAAGAACTATGAAACCGATAAACCTTTTATTGATCAACCTTTTGACTGGGACAAAATCAAAGCAAACTCCAAAGAGTTTTATGTGTACCATTCGGACAATGACCCATTCGTTTCATTGGAAAACGGACAGGAGTTGGCGAAAAAACTCGATACAGAATTAACATTCGTGCCTAACGCAGGCCATTTTAATGCTTCAGCCGGTTACAAATCATTTGACATCCTTCTAAAACAAATTATAATCAGTGCCAATCCTAAATAGCACTATTATGATTCCCCACAGCCGACCGCCAATCAATAGATTCCAACAAAGTCCCAATATTGCACCAAAAAGCTCTTGGGTTATATTGGCAAAAAAAGTTAGAGACGAGATAGCCTTTAAAACAGCTGCGAAAGCGTCTGAAATTAAGGAATCTACAACCAATGTAGCGACAGATACTAGAAACGCAGTAGCATTGATGAGACTCTTAAAAGACCCAGAAACTAGAGATCACATGATAGACACCTTAAGAGATGAAATTATAGCACCCCTAGTCGTTGCGGTAAGTAGCAAAGTTGGCACTGAAAGAAGGAGATATTCACGAGCAAGCACAATAAAGCGAGTGGTAACATTTGCCCTCGACCCACTATATAGAGTACTTGGAGAGACAACTGAAAAATTATCAAGAAAAGCCAACGAAAATCGAACAAAAGAATAATGGTGCTATTACGCCTTGCTTCTTTGCTACATAAGGCATAAACTCCCTTAGCTAACTAAATTAAATTATTATGAATTACAATCAAGGTGGTCGAGACGACCGAGGAGACAGAGGTGGCTACGGTGGAGGAGGAGGACGTGGTGGAGGTGGTTACGGTGGAGGACGTGGTGGAGGTGGTGGCTACGGAGGTGGAGGAGGACGTGGTGGAGGTGGTTACGGAGGTGGAGGTGGCGGAAGAGGTTACGGAGGTGACCGAGGTCGCCCTCAAATGCACCCAGCTACTTGCGCTGAATGCGGCAATCGCTGTGAAGTACCTTTCAAGCCTACTGGCGAAAAGCCTGTCTACTGTAGTAACTGTTTCGAAAACAGCGGACGTGGACAATCTAGGCCAAACAGAGATCGTCCCGCACCTCGCAAGGAATATTCTGCACCTCGCGAAGATAATTCTAAGGCACACGCTGAACTCAAGACTCAGATAGATAGACTTGAGTCCAAACTAGATAGAATTCTAAAAAGTCTTGCACCTGTTGTTTCTTCTGGAAAGAAGGCATCGAAAGAAATGGAATATGTCGAAGAAGTTGCTGAAAAGCCAGCTAAGAAGGAAGCCAAGAAACCAGCAAAGAAGGCACCTGCTAAGAAGAAAACTGCAAAGAAGGCACCTGCTAAAAAAGCGGTCAAAAAACCTGCTAAGAAGGCAGCTAAGAAAAAGCCGAGCAAATAGGATAGGCGTAATGTGGTACAATGAACTAGTTCCAAATTGTGCTAAGATATAGCTGTATGCAAATATCAGTAACAAAAAGTTACCTTCCTCGATTCTTTGTGGGTATTTTGGTGCTTATCGGACTGTATTTTGCTAGTATTTATAATTTTTTGCTTTTCCACTCACTAGCAGAGTTTTTTAGCATTTTCATAGCTTTTACAGTTTTTTCGATCGCATGGAATTCAAAGAAATTCAGCGACAATCATTATATTTTGTTTCTGGGAATCGCGTTCGCGTTCATTGGAACTATTGACCTTGTTCATCTTCTTGCCTACAAGGACATGAATGTTTTTACCAATTACGATGCTAATCTACCAACGCAACTCTGGATTGCCGCAAGATATTTGCAAGCACTGACACTTCTGATTGCCCCTATTTTCTTTGTCAGAAAGCTAAAATACAATAAAACTATATTCGTTTATTCAATTGCTACAGTAACTCTGCTTGCGTTGATTTTTGCCAGAGTATTTCCTGACGCCTTCATTGAGGGATTTGGCTTAACCGACTTTAAAATAATCAGTGAATATATCATTTCAACAATTCTTTTAGCTTCATTAATATTCCTATACAAAAATAGGAATGCATTGGAAAGGGGGATATTTAAATTGATTGCCGCATCGATTATACTGACTATTTTTTCTGAGCTGGCATTTACGTTCTACATTAGTGTTTTCGGCTTTTCCAACCTGGTAGGACACTATTTCAAAATCATAGCATTCTACCTAATATATGTTGCTCTTGTTAAGACATCTTTGACTGAGCCATACAAAACACTATTCAAGAAAACTAAAGACAGTGAAGAAAGACTAAAGAGGGCAAGTGCTGTAAAGGATGTATTTATTGATATCGCCAGCCATGACCTTCTGAATCCAACTACAAGTATAAAATTGACAGCTGAACTAGCTCTAAGGTCGGAGAAAAATCCGAAAAAAAAGGAAAACCTAAAAATGATAGAGGATTGTAGTAGTAATATTATTAAAATAATACGAAACGCTAAGTCGCTCGCCAAAATCGAAACTAGTGAAGAATTAAAATATAAAGAAGAAGATTTGGGTAAAATACTAAAAACCACAGTAGACAATATGAGAAGCACCGCCACCAAAAAAAATATGGATATTAAGGGTGTCAATGAGGGTATCAATGGTGGAAAGTTTATAGCAAAGGTTAATCCACTCATTGCCGATGCATTTTCAAATCTTATAAGCAATGCTATAAAGTATGGCTCAGAAAAATCAGAAGTAACTGTAAAAATTGAAAGTAAGGGGAGAATGTGGCAAATATCAGTGGCTAATGCGGGTGTTAACATTCCAGAAAAGGACAAAAAGGGAATTTTTGATAGATTCTCACGTTTAGAAAAAAATACAAAAATAAAAGGAACTGGATTGGGACTTGCTATAACAAAAAGAATTGTAACTGCGCACAATGGAAGAGTTTTGGTAGAGGATAATCCCGGTGGTGGCAGCATTTTTATTATTCAAATACCAAAATAAATCCTCAATACAGGTAGCTCGTAGCTTGAACTACAAACCAAGCGAAAAAAATTTTGTAAGGTGGGAACGATATAACCATATATAATTATGAGTAATAAATGTTCTACACTTTGTAAGGTCTATCATTGTCCTTACCACTTTGGTGCAACCGTACTTAGGTTGGCTTTTGGTATTTTATTCGTTCTGGTCGCTGTCAAAAAGTTCCGAATGGGATATTTTGGATTCGCCGACATGCTTATTAATGGCGAAGGCCTGATGGCACAAGAAATACCTAGCTTCATTCTTTATATCTACGGAGCTCTCACTCCGGCAATTGAATTTATTGCAGGTGCGCTACTTATTTTGAACAAGAAGCCTAAGATTGCCTACAGTATTGCGGCTTTGTTCTATCTCTCGTTTGTCTTTGGACAGATGTACGACGGAAATGCCGTTAAGGTTGGCACCGAATACATCCCATCCCTTCTCGCGGTGGTTGTTGGTTACTGGTTAACTGACTACATCAGCACGCACAAAGAAGAGGCACGAGTCTAATAAGGAAGAAGCCCTCCTCGATAGTGCAATATTCTGTATAATTAGAATCATATTCACCTAATTATATTAAGTATTATGAAAGGATTCTTTACCAATATTGAAAATGACACTCTGGAAAATGATAATTTCCGAAAGGTCCTCTATTCAGCAAAACACTGTCAGCTGGTACTAATGAGCCTGAAGCCAGGAGAGGAAATTGGAATGGAAGTGCACGACGAAAACGATCAATTCTTTCGTTTTGAATCAGGGGAAGGTAAATGCATCATCGACGGAAACGAGTACAAACTGGAGGACGGTGTAGCAATCATCGTACCTTCCGGAGCAGAGCACAACGTCATTAACATCTCCGAAACCGAAGATCTAAAGATGTATACTATTTATTCTCCCGCACACCATAAAGACGGCATTATTCGAGCGACAAAAGAAGAAGCTGAAGCAAACGAGGCCGATTTTGATGGCGTCACAACGGAATAAAACATATAATACTCCCGTTTAACCAAGGAATATTATGAGTTTTAAGATAAAGAATGCCCGAGATTTTGTTGATCAGGAAGTAATAATGGAAGGCTGGATGTACAATCGGCGGGGTAGCGGAAAGATCTACTTCATGCAGCTTCGTGATGGCACGGGTTTTATGCAGGGCATAGTTACCGAAGACGAAAGCGGAAAGGAATCGATGGAACAGGCTGAAAAACTGACGGCTGAAACTTCATTGCGCGTCACTGGCAAAATAAGTCAGCATCCAAAGAAGGAAGATACATTTGAGATGATCGTCACAAAAATCGAACCGGTTCAGATTCCTGCCGAAGAATATCCGATTAGCAAGAAGGAACATGGGCCCGATTTTTTGTTGGACAATCGGCATTTGTGGCTCCGTTCCGGAAAACAGTGGGCCATTCAGCGAGTGCGAAACACAATAATAAATGCCACCTACGAGTATTTTGCCGACAATGATTTTATCAAGATCGACTCCCCCATCCTCACTCCAAATGCTTGCGAAGGAACGACAGAGCTTTTTGAAATAAACTACTTTGACGATGACACTGCCTACCTGAGTCAGTCTGGACAGTTATATTTAGAAGCAGCTGTAATGTCTCATGGGCGAGTATTTGATTTTGGACCGGTATTCCGTGCCGAAAAAAGTAAAACCCGAAGACACCTGACAGAATTTTGGATGATGGATGCCGAAATGGCCTACTGCGACCACAAAATGAGCATGGAAATCCAGGAGGGACTCATGATGAACATCATCAAGCGTGTTCTTGAAAAGAATATGAAGGAACTTGCGATTTTAGAACGTGATGTTGAACCTCTCAAAAAGATTCAAGGACCCTTCATACGTAAAACCCATGCCGAAGTGGTCGCGGAATTGCGCGAAATGGGATCTGACATCGGCGAAAAGGATGACTTGGGCGCGGATGATGAAACCATGCTGACCAAAAAATATGACCTTCCTATTTTTGTAGAAAAATACCCAGCTGAAGTGAAAGCTTTTTACATGAAACGTGATCCAGAGAATGAAGGACTTGCCCTTTGTTGTGATCTACTAGCACCGGAAGGCTATGGCGAAATAATAGGTGGTTCCGAGCGTGAAGATAATTTGGACATCATATTAAAACGTATCGAGGAACATAAACTCGATCCAAAAGTCTTTGATTGGTACTTGGATTTACGAAAATATGGATCCGTGCCACACAGTGGATTCGGTTACGGGCTAGAAAGAATCACCGGATGGATAACCGGCACTCATCATATTCGAGAAACCATTCCATTCCCAAGGCTTATCAACCGACTAAGACCCTAGGTATTTCTAAAAACGTAATATTAGTGGGCTAATAGCAGGCTATTATTCCACTATTAGTCAGCTAATATTGACCAAAAATGATATACTTCGTCCGAAGCTAAAACAAAAAAATGAGCACAATCATCGCCATTTCACCGATTGCACTTCTCATCTATCTGATGACGAAAAAAAGATCGATGCCATCCCACTTGGCACTTCCGCTAGTGGCTATTTTGTTATATTTACTCAAAATTCTTTACTTCGGTTCCGACTTTAAGCTGATGAACGCCACCATGATTGATGGCTTGCTCACAGCTTGGACACCAATATTAGTAATTTGGGGTGCCATCTTTCTGTTTCGCACCATGGAAAACACAGGTGGTATGGAGGTAGTTCGTGGATGGCTAAATACCATTACCGAAAACAAGGTCGCTCAACTAATGATCATCGGTTGGGCTTTTGCATTTTTGATCGAAGGAGCTTCGGGCTTTGGTACGCCTGCCGCCCTAGCCGCCCCGCTTTTGGTCGGACTGGGTTTTACGGCTTTAAGCGCAGCCATTTTCACCCTCATAATGAACTCGATACCAGTGACTTTTGGCGCCGTAGGAACGCCGGTCTGGTTTGGCCTGGGACAACTCGGTCTCACCGACCCACAACTTCTCGAAATCGGAGCAAAATCGGCCATCATTCATTCTATTGCGGCACTCGTCATTCCAATTATCGCCCTACGCTTCGTGGTGAGCGGAAAAGAAATCAAAAGGAATATTGTATTCATATATTTGAGCATTTTAGCCTGCGTTGTTCCATATGTCCTGCTGGCTCAAAGCAGTTATGAGTTCCCGGCTATTCTCGGTGGCTTCATTGGCTTAGCCCTTACTATTTGGATCGCAAGATTAGATATTGGACTAAAGAAAGTAGAGCATAGCCATAAGAAGATTCCATTCACTAAATTAGCCAAAGCCACTTTTCCACTTTGGGGAACAGTTATATTACTTCTTATCACCCGCGTTCAGGAATTTGGTCTAAAAGGACTTCTGACTTCCTCTGCCCATTCACTCACTATGAGCCTTCAGCCAATTACCGACATTTTACTAAGCCCTTCGCTGGTCCTACAATTCAAAAATATTCTTGGAACCGGTACAAACTTTTCACACGCTCTATTATATGTGCCGTCCATCATTCCTTTCTTCGTTATCAGTTTTATCGCCTTCCTGATTTACAAAAGCAGTAGTAAAACTATCAAAAAAAGTTGGTCAGAAACATGGAAGCGAATGAAAAAACCAATCATCGCACTGCTAGCTGCTCTGGTATTCGTAAAGCTGCTACTTGTTGATGGTGACCAAGCCTTAACCATGATAATCGGCCAATCACTGGCCGACCTTACCGGAACATATTGGCAGTACTTTGCGGCTTTTCTGGGTGGCCTTGGCTCATTCTTCTCTGGCTCTAACACTGTTTCTAATCTGACTTTTGGCGGCATTCAACAGAGCATCGCCACCAGCCTAAACTTAAATCTGACCACAATTTTGGCCGCCCAAGCAGTGGGAGGCGCCATGGGAAACATGGTCTGCATCAATAATATCGTCGCCGTCTGCAGCGTTCTTGGGCTAACAGGTGTAGAAGGTAAAATCCTCAAAAAAACCGTCATACCAATGGTCATTTACGGTGTGATTGCTGGAGTCGTCACAATATTTCTAGCTTGATCCTTTTTTCAACTTATACAAAAAATACCAAAACGGACGCAAAATAATGTCCTTAGCTTTTGGATAATCGAGCACCTCACCACCAAACTTCGATTTGAACTGAGTGACCCCAGCCCAAGCATGCTTTACGGCTCCTTCAGGTGCAATTCCAAGAAAATCATAATACTTACATCCACGTTTTTTGGCCTCTTTAATGGCTTCCCACTGCAATAAATAGGGTGCCATGACTTTTCCATAATGACGATCAGAAGCGCCATAGTAATAAATGCCCCACTCATCTAAATAGACAAAAATTCCCCCTGCCACAACTCGATCTTCGTAGCGTGCCATCAAAAGTTGAGCATTATTCCCCATGGCCTCGAGCAGTTTTTGATAGAAAGATTCTTCATGAATGCCAAAATCATCTCGCTCACCTGTTTTTTTAAGTAAATGATAAAAAGTTCCCACATCCGAGCTTACTTCAATTTTTACATCGTGTTTTTCGGCCACCTTAATATTGTAACGCCCTTTCGGCTTCATCTGAGCCAGAATATCTTCATCGCTCAAACTCAAATCGATGGCCAAACTTGTCTGAGGGTGACGATCAAAAGGTGTATCAGGAAGCTCAAGAGGAAGATCTTCATAAGAAGACATGCGAATAAAGATGGCCTTCTCTTGCTGAGCAGTATGACGAATATCTTCCAGAATTTTCTGCAATGATTCCTGATCTTTAAACAATGGCCCACGAGGCACCTCTAACCAGCACAAATTAAATGGAAGAGGGTGTTTGATAACGATTGCCCTAGCTCCTTCATTCTCAAATCGCCAGGTCCTTCGCCCAATAGATTGCTGAAAAGTGTCCCATGAAGGGTGCTGCCAAAGACTCCGATATTTGCAATCTTGCCAATCTTTCATAATACCCAAGAAGGATACCATCGTTTTTGTTGTTGTAAACTGATTAAAGAGTTAAAATTTAGATACACCATTAACAATAATACTATGCGTAAACTATTTATCAGCTTGGCACTGATGCTAATAATTGCACCTGCTAGCATGGCTGCCTTTGACGATGTAACCCCAAATCACGACAACGTAATTGCCATCGAGTATCTTCAGGAAGAAGGCGTTATAGGGGGCTATCCTGATGGCTCATTCCGGCCCAATAGCACCATTAACCGAGCCGAAATGATGAAGATTTTGGTTGAAGGGCAGGGCATAACTCCAAATGAAAGTATATATAGGGATTGTTTTACTGATATTAACTCAGAATGGTTCGCAAAATATGTCTGTTATGCCAAGAATAAAGGGTGGGTAGACGGTTATCCCGATGGCTCATTCGGCCCAAGCAACAGCGTACTTGATGTAGAGGCAATGAAGATGATTCTCAATGCCAGGAATATTGATATAGATGCCAGTTTTACACCTTTGTTATTTGCCACTGTTCCGCTCGATGCATGGTATCGCCCCTACCTTGTAACAGCCGAAAAACTGAATTTAACGGACAAATTAACCCCAGGAAGCAACTACAAAAGAGGTGAAGTTTCTGAAGTAATATTTCGAACTTTAGTCATAGAAAAACAAGAGGTCAGCTCTTTTTCTGCTCAAGCAAGAAATGACCTATTAAACTTAGAAAATATTAAACCTGAGATCTCATACGAAGCAGCAAGTTACATCGATTACAGTCCCGAAAAACGAACCAGCTACGAGGGCTCAAAACCCTTTGTGATCTTCTTCCATGCAAGCTGGTGTCCAACATGCGTCGCCATTGAAAGAGAGCTAAAAGACGAACTGGCAGGTTATCCAGATGGCGTACTCATTATGCAGGCTAACTTCGATATCGAAACTGCCCTTAAAGAGGAATTTGGCGTCACCAGACAATACTGGTTCGTCGTATTTGATGCAGCCGGAGAAGTGACCTTCTCAAATAATCTCTTCAACGCAACAGACGTGATTGAAAAGGCAATGGAGACCCTATAACGAACTTGGGTCCTGCCCTTTGGCCAATGTCTTAACTACCTTCGGATACCATTCTTTCTCGAGGGTCTGCACCTTATCTTTGAGTAATTCTGCTGTGTCACCCGATTCCACGGCTACTTTTTTCTGCAAAACAATTTCTCCACCGTCCAACACCTCGGTCACTTGGTGTATGGTCATGCCGGTTTCGGTTTCACCAGCATCCAAAACAGCCTGATGGACGTTCAAATTCATTCCACCGGCAAATTTAGGAAGCAAACTAGGATGAACATTCAAAATCTTGCCCTTAAATTTCTCTAGTACAGGCGCTCCAAGGATTTTCATATAACCACCAAGTACTACAAGGTCCACATTGAAATATTCCAGAGTATCAGCCACTGACTGATCGTAAGTCTCACGATTAATTGGCTTGGGATCGATGAAATAAACCTTAATTCCGGCAGCCCGGGCCTTTTCGGCCGCACCACACATACTCTTGTCAGTGATCAAACAGCATATTTCAATATCTTCAAGCTCGCCACGTTCACGCGCATCGATAAAGGACTGTAAGTTGGTTCCGTTGGTGGAAGAAAGAATAGCAATTTTGTACATGACTCTAATTTACACAAATCCTATGTTTTTATAAAGGCCTTAGCTTCAGCCCCCAAATATAAACCGCCCAACACCATAATCAAAGATTCCTTGATGGCAATTTCTTTGGCTAAAGCCATTGCCTCTTTCACTGTCGCAGTTTTATAAATTTTTTTGTCATTTGAATCAATGGATTCAAGAAGCTCCTTTGGATCAACACCATGATATTGAGCCTTGGTCACAATGATGACATCAGCTAAATCCGAAAGAACCTTGGCCATTTTGCTATATGGCTTATCAAAAGAGCAGCCCATAACAAGTACTCTATTTTCTCGAGGAAAAAGTTCATCAATTGTATGGGTAACCGCCTCAATGCCATAAGGGTTATGAGCAACATCAATCAGAATGACAGGATTGTGATCTACAATTTCCAATCTCAATGGCCATTTTACCTGCTTGAGTCCATGACGAATATGATTAACAGTTATATTAAAGTCATATTTGTTTAGAGCCAGCACAGAGCTAATTGCCAGCGAAGCATTAAGAAGCTGATGAGCCCCCAAAAGTGGTAATTCCAAATTCTCGTATTCTCCAAAACAAAAAACCTGACCGTCCAACGTCTGTTTTTTCAATTGAATATCATCCTGAGAAACAAATTCAAAACTCGCCCCATTCTTATCAGCCTCATTTTTGATGACACTACGAATTGAATCATCCTGCTCACTGATAACAACTGAGGAGTTCGACTTGATGATCCCAGCTTTTTCCAAAGCAATAGCTTCCCTTGTATCGCCAAAAACCTCCGTATGCTCCAAGTTAATATTTGTTATCGCGCACACCAACCCATCAATAACATTGGTGGAATCAACCTTACCACCAAGCCCCACTTCGACAACAGCAATATCAACTTCCTGCTGAGCAAAATACACGAAAGCCATAGCTGCAATCACCTCAAAAAGCGCAGGCTTAATGCTTATTTCATCACCCAAAACACCCTTTACCTGGTGAAATACTCGCACAAAATACTCCTCTGATATGTCGACGCCATCTATCTTAATCCTTTCTGTATATTTATGCAGATGTGGAGAGGTAAACAAGCCAACCTTATAGCCCGCAGACTGCAAAATAGAGCTCACCATAGCTGCAGTAGACCCTTTGCCATCAGTCCCCGTTATATGAACGCACTTCAAACCCTTATGGGGATTATTCAAAGGCTCCAACATGCTTTCCATGCGGTGCAACCCCGGTTTATCGCCAAACTTTTCAAGATTCTCCAAATACCTTATCGCATCTTGATAGCTCATCATGTTATCCGTGAATTATAGATAGATCGGTATATACAATCTGATGGCTGCATATAATAATCTTCTTTCGAATAAGTATCGTCAGTAAATCGAGCATCAAAATCGCGAACAACAACAAAAGGAATAGAGGCATCTGACTCTCCCATCAACAAATTAGCAGCAGAAGACAAGCTGTCAGCCACCGCAATTCTTGTATACACCATATCGCGACCATGCAGGTCCTTGGCACCACGTTCATCTTGCACCCCCTCAAAACCTGCCCAACCTATAGCAACACCAGCAGTTCCTTTGCGGAGTGGTTGGCAAAAAGAATCACTAATCACGATTCCCAGCTTCTCCAGGCTAAATTCACTCATCAGCTTCTTCCTGATCTTTTCAGCCGATTCAAAAGGCTCCGTCGGCCACAAAACCGCCTTTCCTTCAGGTACGTTACTGCGATCAATCCCAGCATTGGGAATAAGGACTTTATTCTTCATGGTCAAAACCATGTCTCCTTCTTCCAAAACACGATCAGCCTCGGATTTTACAAATTCTCTAAAGGATTCTTCGGAATCAACAGATTTCAAAAGACCTTGGCTATAAGCCAAAACTTTAGAAGCAATCACAAGAATATCACCAGACTTAAGCTCTAAGTTGTTTTGCTTTAGCGCTCTCGTCACGGCTAATACCAGCTCGCTTCCGGATTGGAGGCGTTCGCTTTTTAAAGGAATTACTTCCATATGTTTGTAAAATTAAAATAGCACCAACAACAAGCCAAAAGATCATGGCTAAGTCATTTTTCCAAAAAGGTGTGTCAAAAAGACCATGAATAACAATGGCCCACAGGGCAATGATCGGATAAGTCAGTCGCAAATGGGCAAGTATCAAGATACCCAAAAAGGCTAACAGCCCCAAAATGCCGGCATTCAGCCAGAAGGCAAGAAAGACGTTATGTGGATGTGGAATATTCCACTCCATAGGAGCCCTTTCTAGAATATCAGGCCCATTAGTTTGGTAGTAGCTCTGAAAAAGCCCCGGCCCTATTCCTGTCAGCGAGTAATCGCTGATAAGACTCGCGGAAACTTCATAGATCTCTAGCCTAACAGTGCTGGATGATCTGTTTTCAAAGTCCATAAACTGCTGAAACTTTCGAGAATTCCACTGAGTTCCAACGATGACTCCAAACACTATCACAAGCCCAAAAAACGCCATAACCAGCTTCTTTAAGCCAATTTTATACCTGACCAAAATTACCAGAATATATAAACCCAAAGATCCAAAAACCGCAATGATGGCGGCATAAGACTGAGTCATAAACAGGGCATGAGTCATAGCAGTAACCGAAGCAAGATTCAATATCTCATCGTGCCTTCCTATAAAATTTACGCGCAACATATAATAGACACCCAAAAGAAGTGGTGGCCCAATATAAAGTGACAGGTAATTTGCTGATTCAAAGAAGCCAGACAATCTGAAATCATAGGTAAATCCTTCTCCAATCAATCCAACAACATACGCAGCGACCGATACGAGTGCTCCAGAATAAATAAAGTTGAGTAATAATTTTTTCAGCTTTGCACCATCGTCGATAATCTGAGTAAAAGCGAAAAAATAAAGCATTGGTGCCAGCACCCACCCCTTCCAAACGCCCAAAGCAGCCTTCTGGCTATCCATCATCACTCCACTAGGAAGAGCAATGAAATGTGGAGCTGTAATGACCCCCAAGGTCGCACCAATAAGCAAAACAAAGGCGGCCAAATAGTACCATCTTGCCGGTTTCTCCCAACTGATTTTTTGTACCCCAACAATAAGGGCCAACAAAAAAACGGCAAAAAACAAATAACAAAAAACTTCTAAAAAGGTGAACGGAATACCATAAACCTTGAAGCGAAACAAATACATCGGAAACAAGAAAGGTGAAACATACACCAAAAATAATAGGAGCCGATCCCATGATTTGGCACTGGAGCTCTTCATTTATTTCCTTTCAGAAATGTGATGTGTCTTGTCTTTATAATGTTCGATGGGACCTTTAATTTTCTCGATAACCTCATCCACAGCCGTTTCGAGTGAGCCACTACGGCTTTCCGCTCGAAGAGTATCTTGCGGTACGAACAAGGTTAGAGTGCAGACATAGGCATCTTCATTCTTTCTGGACTCCTCATGAGCCAGATCCACACGAATCTCACTGGATTCATCTGAAATCCGATGAGCAAAATTAGTTAATTTCTCAAATTTTTGCCTAATGAGAGCTTCTCGCTCTTCACCAAGGTGAACATTACGTGTATGAATCTTAATTTCCATAGGTATTTTGATTTAGATACAGACCCATTATACTGATTTTTAATTTGATGGGAAATACTTGAAAAATAAGACAAAAAAGTGCTAAATTGAAGTATGTAATCTAAACAAAAAGAAAATGTCATTCAAAATACTTGCAGATACTTTTTCAGTCGCCCGTGATTCAAGTCATTTTGTCCAATTAAAGACCTTAAAAAGCCCACGAACTGAAGATCAGATTTGGGTGGCTTTTAAAATTGAGGGGGACACAAAATATGCTCGTTCCACAATGCAGGACATGATCGACACGCTCGATGAGGTATTTTTCGATCATTTGGAAGTCGACGTATACGAACGCTTCGAACATGCTCTAAAGCAGGTAAACCTTACCTACAAAACGTTAAAAGAGAAACGCGGCAACAAGTCTGTTGGAAGTGTCAGCGCCATCATCGCAGTTTTTGCAGGAAATGAACTTCATTTAACTCAAAGTTCCGACGCCGAAGCCTACCTGGTCCGCAAGGGCAAGCTATCTTTGATCAGTGAAGGATTAACAGGAAAAGCGGATGATCTTTTTGTGAATATTGCCAGTGGTGAGCTTCTGCCGGAAGATAAAATCCTATTTTCTACCTCAAGACTTCTTAGGCTTGCAACTCATACCCAACTAGCTCAAATGTGCTCAGAAGGAGTAACAGAAGCATTAGATGCAATTCGCGAACTTGTCCTATCTGACAATGAACTCAGCATTGGAGTTACCTGCCTCAGCACTAAACTACCAAGGCGCTCAGGAACATCAACAAGTAAAGGGCGAAGTCAAAACAAGGTATTAGTTGAACTGAGAAAATATTGGGACAAAGTCGCAGAATTTGTTCAGGACAAAGTCAAAATTCATGGTAGTAAAATCCCTATGCAAAAAAGCAGTATCTTGATGGCTATAGGCGCAATTATCATCGTTCTGATTTTGAGTGTGAGCTTTCTTTTAAACAGCCGTCATGATTCTCAGATTCGAGATGAGTACAGAATACGAATTGAGGCCATGAATCAAGACCTGCATGTGGCTAACACAAAAGGATATGCCAACGATAAAGAAACCGCCAATGCCATTTTGGCAAAGGTAGAAACTGACGCCAAAGCCATCTTAGACAGCAAGTATTTTAGAGCTGAAGCATTAGCTCTTCTCGATAAAGTTCAGGCCACCCGAGACAGCATTAACAACACCACTAGACTTAGCGACATTAAGCCTTATGTCGACCTGTCAACAAAGCGTGAAAGTGTTGAAGCACTTGGCTTTGTAAATCTGGATGACAACTTCTTTGCATATGAATATAACGCTCTTTACGAAGTTATTTTGGATCAAGTACTCGATCCAAGGACTGTTGATGAAACCGAAGTTGTCGTGAACGGTACAGCCATGGAAGATCAGGGGGTAATTGCTTTGATGACCCAGTCAGGAAGAATCATCGAATACTATGATGGCCAATTCCAGTTTGTTGGAACCGACGATGAAACCTGGAAGTCAGGGGAAGACCTTGCAGCCTATGGTCGCAATATTTACATCTTGAATGCGACCGATAATCAGATTTACAAATACAGCCGCGCCAGATCAAAATATGGTAACGCAACTGAGTACAACATCGATGCAGACCTAAGTGGAGCCATTTCACTGGCAGTCGATGGCAACATATATGTACTTAGGGAAGGCGGTGACATCGTAAAAATCTTCAAGGGAGAACAGCAGACTTTTGACGTCGAAGATCTAGCCACTGATATTTCTTCGGCCACTCAAATCTTCACATTGCCAGAGCACACAAATATGTACGTGCTTGATCCGGAAAACAGACGTGTCATTATTCTGGAAAAAGAAATTGGCCCGGGTGCCAGATACATGGGACAGGTTTACTTCGAAGATCTACCTGACGTTCAGGGATTTTACGTAGATAAAAAAGAAGACAAGCTCTATCTGCTGACCAAAAAAGCCATTTATCAGGTGGAAATTTAGGCAAGAGGGCTGTATACTGTAGCCCATGTTGAATTCAATTACAGAAGCACTGGATGAGCTGAAAAAAGGCAAAATGATTATCGTCATTGATGATGAAGATCGTGAAAACGAAGGTGATTTGATGATGGCTGCCGAATTTGCTGATGAAAAGGCCGTAAACTTTATGGCCAAAGAAGGCCGGGGGCTCATTTGCGTGCCTATTGAAGAAGAAATGGCCTACCGTCTCAACTTTCACCCCATGGTGCAAAAAGCAGACGGCAACTGTAATTTTACCGTCTCTGTCGATGCAAAAGTAGGCATTACCACCGGCATTTCTGCTGACGACAGAGCACTTACTATCAAAAAAATAGTCGACTCAGGATCAACTGCTCACGACTTTATACGACCAGGTCATATGTTCCCCCTAATTGCCAAGCGAGGAGGTGTTTTGGTGCGAGCCGGCCACACAGAGGCCACCACAGACCTGATGAAACTGGCCAAGTTAAGCCATGCAGGAGTTATATGCGAAATCCTGAACGAAGATGGCACCATGGCCAGGTTGCCGGACTTAAAGCTGTTCGCTAAAAAGCATGAACTCAAAATAATTACCATTCAGGACTTGATTGAATACCGTAATAAGCACGAAACTTTGGTTCGAAAGGAGGCCGAGAGCAAACTCGAAACCAATTTCGGACTCTTTGATGTGCATGTGTACACCAGTTTGATAGATCTTAAAGAGCATGTAGCCCTAACCAAAGGGGATGTCAAAAATCAGGATGTCACATTGGTTCGCGTGCATTCCGAATGCATGACAGGTGATATTTTTGCATCCAAACATTGTGACTGTGGCGAACAACTCGATAAATCCTTAAAGATAATCAGCGAAAAAGGTAGTGGCGTTCTGCTTTACATGCGCCAGGAGGGCCGAGGTATTGGACTTTCTAACAAAATTAAGGCTTACAGCCTGCAGCAAGAGGGCATGGATACGGTAGAGGCAAACCATAAACTCGGATTTAAGATGGATCTGCGAGATTACGGAATTGGCGCTCAGATTTTGGCCGACTTAGGTGTGAATGAAATGGATATTTTGACCAACAACCCAAAAAAGCTGGTTGGATTGGAAGGTTATGGCTTAAAAATTCGCCAAAGAATTCCTATCGAAATTGAGCCAAACCAAATTAATCTCAAATATCTAAGAACTAAAAAGGGGAAAATGGGACATCTTTTAAATAAATTACAAAACCAATAAAAATGTTAAAAGAGCTCAAAAAAAGACACTCCCCTCTTTTGTTTAAAAAAAAGGCCATTTCAAAAAAGAAGCTGGAAAGATGCTTGCAAGCCGCGCAATGGACCCCAAGCTGCAGCAACATGCAACCATGGAAGCTTGTCTTGATTGAAGGTCCACGTCGCATTGCAAAATTCGCAGAAGCCTTTCCACGTGGAAATCAGTGGTGCTTAAAGGCTCCAATGATCGGTTTTATAGTTTCTAAACCCAAATTGGGCTGCATAATGGAAGATAACAGTAATTTAGAGTATTTTCAGTATGACTGTGGCATGGTAATGATGAGCTTTATCACTCAGGCCATGGCAGAGGGCTTACAAACTCGCCAAATGGCTGGTTATTATGAAAAAAAGGTCAAAAAAATCCTCAAAATCCCCGCCAGCTATCGCGTAATCGTTGCTTTTGCCATTGGTTACGAAGAAAAACTCAAAGATCACAAAGGCGAACTACACCCAAGACTACTGGAACGAATAAAGACCACAAAACGCACCAGAAAGCCCTTAAAAGAGATTTATTCTTTAAATAAGTTCTAAGCAATATTTCAAAGCCGAATGAAGGTGTTTTTGGAGTGTTTTGAGGGCAATCAGGAGCTTGAGCGACCATGGCGTCCTCGCCATGGCGGGGACGAGCGAAAGCGGATGTTAGTAAGATTTCTCGGTGGGAAATCGAACGTGCCTGAAAGACGCTCTAAAGCACCGCATAACCCCTTGCTAAACTGGCTTATTTTTGCTATAATAATAAGATAAATTATTCAAATCTATGGACGAAAACATTCTACAAAAATATAAAGACCACCAGGTTGACGACAAAACTCAGCAAGAGCTGAACAAACCTCTTCAAGATGACACTGGCTTTAACGAAGGCCATGAGGATTTTTTGAAAATGCTGATCAGCAAGTTGGAAAGCGGTGAAATAGACGCGCACACACCAGCCACGCTGTACAACCGTGCTGTATACGACAAGCTCAGTGAAGAGGAACAGGAGAAGGCCGATCTGACAGCTATAAACATGATGAGTATGATCAGACAGATTGAATCTCTTTGGAAACTCGACCAATCAGCCAGCTTTCAAGTACAGAACATAGTGGAAACGGTTTTTCAAATGAAATCCAAATTCGAAAAACTACACGGAGATGTTTATATAATTTAACTTATAAGCCATGAACGGTGATCATTATGCAGGAGGCGGACATCACAGGAAAGCAGACCCAAAACACGTTCAGGCAATCAAAGAAGGTGGGATAAAGGCTCAGAAGATTGCCAAAGAAACAACAGCTAAGCACGAAGAAGAAGAAGTGCCAAAGGCCGAGGAGCAATTGCTTCAAGAGCTTACAAACATTGAAAATAGCCATTTAAAATCAGCCACAAAATAACCAAACATCATGACTGACATAGAACAACAAATTATCAAACTCGTTGAAGGCAACGCACACCTATCGACGGACCTCAAAAAGCGCTACATTCTGGCGTTATTCCTTATGGGAACCGAGGAACAGGAAGAATATCTG
>JAJDCF010000021.1 GCA_029260955.1 Patescibacteria group bacterium
TTTCAACATAATCCAGAATTTTTCTTTTGAAGTGCTCCACATCGAATTGCTGAGCATGTTCGCGAATATATTTGGGGTCAAATTCCATTTTCTCAAAGCGTTTAATGGCCTCAGAAAGGCCTTCAATCGTTTGCTCTTTAAAAAGAACACCCGTTTTACCGTCGATCATCGTGTCCAAACTACCGCCACGGTTTAGGGCTATAACTGGCCGACCACAAGCCATAGCTTCTAGCGGAACAATGCCAGCATCTTCAACTTGAGGGAACAAAAAGCCCTTACAGTTGGCATAAAGTTCTACCAATTTCTTATCGCTGACGTATCCCAAAACCTCAACAGTAGGACCAGCCATCGCTTTGAGCTTTTCAAGTTCAGGGCCGGTTCCAGCGATTTTTAGTGGCAACTCAAGTTTATTGAATGTAGCCACGAGTAAGTCGAATTTTTTGTAGGGAATCAAGCGTCCCACTGAAAAATAATAATCCTCAGTCGGTTTGGCAGCGGGTTTAAACCTTTCCGTATGAACTGGCGGATAAATCACATCAGAATCCCGCTCATAGTACTTTTGAATTTGCTGGCCGATATGGCTTGAATTAGCCACATACTTGTCTACACGCTGAGCCGCGCAATAGTCCCATTTTCGAATCTTCTTGATCTGCTTTCGAATGCTTGGGTGCAAAAAACGAGGGAACTTCTGAAGGCGTGTCTCAAAATCCCAGCTTTCCCAGGCATAGCGCATGGGCGTATGGCAGTAGCTAATATGCAGAGTATTTGGCTTGGTAATCACGCCCTTGCTAACACTGTGGCAGCTGGAAAGCACCAAATCAAACTCATCCAAATCCATCATTTCCACAGCTGTTGGCATCAAACTAAGCAGCCACTGATGCTTTTTGATTGGCAGTTTTTGCAAATAAGTTGTTCGCACGTCTTTCAGCTTTCCAAGCTCCCGCATCTTTTCGGGCCTGTAAACCGTGGTGTAAACTGGCGCCTCCGGAAAAAGATCGCAAAAAGCACTGATAACGCTCTCGGCGCCTCCATAATTCGTCATCCAGTCGGTTACAATTGCTATCTTCATGTAAGCATTATACAGGTTCACCCTCAAGCACCCACTCCTTTGAATCAGTCACCTTCATATTCACATATTCTCCCACCAATTTTGGGTCATCAGCCTTGAATCGGCACAGCTTAAATTCGGGGTTTTTGCCGCTAGCATAGCCCTTTTCCACCTTTTCTACGAGCACCTCAACTGTCTTGCCTACGAACTGTTTCAAATAGTCCACCGACAACTGCCTCATAACATCCGTAATCCGTTCAAAACGTTCTTTTTTGACTTCGTAAGACACATCATCTTCCATCGTTCTGGCAGCCAGCGTGTTCTCTCTTTCTGAGTATTTCGACACATAAGCCAGATCAATCTTGCAGTCTTTAACCAGGTTCAAACTATCCATAAATTCTTCCTCCGTTTCCCCACAAAATCCGGTAATAATATCCGTACTGATCGAAATATTGGGTATTTTAGCTCGCATTTTGTCGATCAATTCTTTAAATCGCTCTACCGAATAGTGCCGATTCATCCGTTTTAAGCATGAATTCGATCCCGATTGTACCGGCAAATGTAGGTGGGGCACCATGCTCTTAAGCTCTCCGTACAGCGCAATAACATCATCTCCCATGTCTTGTGGGTGCACTGTGTAAAAACGAATTCGCTGAATGCCTTTAACGGCATCCACTTTGCGCAAAAGTTGTGTAAAAGGGGAGTCACTTGAATCGGGGTTTGCGTCTGTTGGCTTGTAAGTATTCACATTCTGTCCAACAAAATTCACCTCAGTAGCACCTCTTTTAGCCATTTTCTCGACTTCCTCCATAATTTCAGCAATATCCCGACATTCATTTCTTCCACGCGTAAAGGGAACAATGCAAAATGAGCAAAAATTGTTGCATCCACTCATGATCGGAATAAAAACCTGCGTTAAATTCGTGATTTTTGGGCTGATATGAAAGTAGCTTTTCATCTCAGAAACCTCATCTGCTCCCCCCATATGATGCATTTTGTGCAACATGTCGGGTAAGTGCATCAAATCCTTGATTCTAAAGACAAAATCGATGGTCGGCATGGTCCTGAATACCTTTTCCTTACTGTCTCCCCGCAGACCTGTATCCTTGTGGATCATGCAGCCAGTAATGCCTATTCTCAGCTTCGGATTCTTCTCTTTTAACTCTGCGAATGGTTCGCCAAGCCCATAAACTCGGTTTTCGGCACTTTTTTTGACCATGCAAGTGTTCAAAATCACCAAATCAGCCTTATTGTAGTGATCAACTGGCTCATAGTTCATTTTTTCGAGTACTGTCATCACTCTTTCCGTGTCGGAATAGTTCATCTGACAGCCATAAGTTTTGATGTGATATTTGAGGTGGGTAGTGGTATTCATAAGCGAATTACATTTTAATCGATTGGGATTATTTGTAAACAAAGTCCTTTAGTATTGACAAACGGCCTCTATGAGTTATAATGCTCTCCAATTTATGAGAAATTATGACAGGTAAGGCTAACGACAAAAAGGATCATCCAACGTTCCAGGATTATACTCTGGTAGATCGGAAGTATCTCATTGGTCAGGGTAATCACGAATTGCTTAAATACGTTGATGCAGGCCGAAACAGAATGTTCCTTATACTACATACAAAAGGTTCTCAGGGTGGTGAGTATTTTGCAGGTAGTCAGCATCATGAGTTATCAAGCGTGCCAAGCGTTGTGGATGACTATTTTGACATGATTGGCTCGGTAGAGGCCTTTAGAGAGCTTTCTGAAACAGCCAGATCTAAAATAGAGAGAGTTATTGCAGGCCAACAAGATGAGGCCGAAACCAATGATTAGACTTGACTTGTCATTCAATATAAGTTATAATGATATGATTTATAACTTATTCATATTATTATGGCACGTAAAGGACCTTCCGAAAGTGGAATTGGAATGGCAGCAGGCAAGGATTTAGAAATTGGCTTACTAGGTAGGCCACAATCCTTTGATGAAGGACTCGAAATCCCAGCAGATTTTAAACCAAGAGATGTCGTACCTTTGGTCAGAAAAAATGAAAAAAGATTGGTGAAGATGGTAAGAGAAAATCAGTCTGGTAACCCACGTGCTCCCAAAAAACCTTTCTTGAAGAGATTAGCCAGGGACATTGATAAGGCGCTTATGCAATCCGAATTTCCCGAAGAGTATGAAGTGCGTATTTATTCAGCAGTTGGAACGTCTCTGGACGCTGCTGGAATCGATTTTTGGGTCGAATTGTATGACTCAGATAAAGAAAATACAGTTTCGAATTACAGGATAGATCTTAAATCCAATCCTCATGGTCGCAAAGGACCTCTGGCAGATCACCTGTATTTTCTTGACTATGATGTG
>JAJDCF010000022.1 GCA_029260955.1 Patescibacteria group bacterium
TTTCGATTCGGGTAAATAACGTTACGGGTATTTTAAACCGCATTATGTCTCTGATGCGCCGAAAACGCTACAACATGGAGGAGGTATCCGTGACTTTTGACAGAAAACGAAGCAAAGCCGACGTCATTTTGGCTTTGGACGCGCGTGTAAACGATGTAAATCACGTCACCCAGCAAATCCGCAAGCTCTACGATGTCTATTCAGTTTCCGATATAACGGAAGAGGCCGGCAAAGTTTTTCATATTCTCGACGTAAAACTAGAGAACAAGGATTCACTCAAAAAATTCCCCGGAAAACCAGAAAAAACTGTCGAACGAGAAAAAGCACTATACGGCCTGTTCATCGTTCCACTGCCTGAACTAGCTAAATTCACTACCTTCCTTAAAAAAGGTGCCTACGAATACGGCGAAAGAGTAATGGGGCTTATTTAGTAGTCATATCGCCAGAAGTCTCTCTGCGAGCCCTAATTAAACAGGCATTTGCAACACGAGCAGCAATTTCAGTAGAAGGTTTTTCAATGACGAGATCCACCTTGCCGCTACTAATCGCTTCACTACAACCTTTTGGGGGAAAGCCTGAATAAAGCATTCTGGCGGTTCGAGGTGGAAGATATGGCCCCAGCTCATTAAAAAGCGCAAAGCCACGTGGACTTTTTGACCCCATGTCGTGATCGACCAAAAGCGTACTTCCCTCAATCCCTTGCCTGATAATATTTTCAAAAGCTTGTCTTGCCTCGTTGCCATCTGTGCAAGTAATAAAGGGAAATTTACCGTCTTTTCGGATAAGGTGTAACTTGTCGAAACGGCTAGAGATATCACCCTCATCCAATGTAATGACTGTTGTGCCTGATTTTAAGGCATGATTCAATGATCTCAAGGTAGCCCTGAGTACTTCTAATTCATTTTCTGTAACAACAAGCACAGATCTACCTCTGATGACACATTTAACTTCCTCCCTCGTCAATTCTCGATCCATACCGAAATGCTCAGCTGTATTTGCACTTTCATTTGCGGAGATATCATGCGGTGATGTTGGCAACTTTGGGGGCATAAAATTCACACTTTATATGGAGGTCGGCATAATACACTTATACAACAATATGTCAATAGCTCAACAAAAAAGGGGATTTGCATTCTAGCCTGCATCTGCTAATATTTTCTGGCACATGGGGGCCACGCAAAATTCAATCGCAGTCCCGCTTAGCGGGACGAGAAGGATTTTGTGGGGAAGAGGAGGAGCTTGCGAAAGCTGAAGTAAGCGATGAAAAGCGTTTACGTAAGCTGTAGCAAGCAGACGACGTGCGGGTGTAGCTCAGTTGATTAGAGCGCTGCCTTGCCATGGCAGAGGCCGAGGGTTTGAGTCCCTTCACCCGCTCCACCCCAATGTGGTGCTTCTATACTCCAAAAGAGCCTGTGGCTCTTTTTTCGATATTCGCACCACTTGGGCCCCCCTCACATAAACCCATGAATAGACCAAGCCGAATAGGGCAAGTAGCACAAGATGTGACACCAGCCTAATGAGGGGCCGACTGAATTTTGAGAGGAGCAAGCTGGTTCAGGGGCTTATTTAAGCCATTCTTTTTTATTTGACAGCTTAGTTAAGCTATAGTATTATACCATTCCTTAAACATCAAATTTAATTACTGTTTATGCAAAGAGAATTTACACATCCTGATTCCCCCGAGGGTAAAACTACAATGTATCAATGTATTGTTAAATGCGATAAGTATAGGCCGGGTTCTGCAACTCTCGAAGATGATTACATTAAAGTTTATGAACGAAGAAGAAGCGCCCAAGCCGCTTTGGAACACGCACGTGAATGTGCAACTGCAGGTGATATACTCTTAATTCTGTGCCTAGAAACAGAAGTGGAACATTTCATTAAGTTTTTCAGAAAGAAGCTTAAATTGGAGGTAATACGCCGCGATATAGAATGATAACCGCCTAGCTCCTAAAAGCAATTTCAACTGCACCGCACTGACCCGTCTATCCCAACTGATCTTCCGCCATAAGCTCCAATAAGGAGCTCCAACCATTTAGAATATGGTTTATTTAAGCTATTTTTTAGAGTATTGACAATATAAACATGAAATAGTATTGTAATATACTTATTAAGTTAAACAATTCATATGAAAGATAAAGAACTAGTTAGCTCTGATGCTATAGAATGCCATGGGGTTATAGGCCTGGATGCTGGCCTTGATCCTGAGGAATCAGATTATTGTGAATTCCCGATAACCTTAGATTTACTTGAATACAAACGCGGTCTGCTTAAAGTACTTAAGCCAACACCTGCCTCAATTCAACATTTTAGAGATGGGACTACAAGAGTGTTGTGTCCTCATTTACAATATGGTGATGATGTTTTAATTTGTGTTAAGAGTTATGCACTTACGGATAAGGATGACCGTCAAGAATTACATGCAGCAATTCCAAAACGTTTGCAATTATCCCGAGTTAATCCTGAGCAAGAAGTTAAAAAAGTCTTGCAAGAAACTCCTTGCCCGTACAGAGTTACTTCAGGTAGAAACGAACATAAATAATTCGAGAACTGTCCCATCTATCCCAACTGATCTTCCGCTATAGGCTCCACTAAGGAGCTCGCTTAGTTCAGGGGCTTACTTAAGGCAGTTGTTTAGGTATTGACAAATAATGTTTCTATATTAGAATGTTTAACCATGAGATCACCTGAATCCCCATCACAAAAAAGCACCCCTGGAATTTCCCGCGCCAAAATATCCCTTGTACTGGCCGCTCTTATTGCATCCTGCAGTATTGCAGCTAAAAAATGGAATGTTGTTGGCGAGCAGAGACGCAAGGTGA
The DNA here is from genome assembly GCA_029260955.1 of Patescibacteria group bacterium. Lineage (GTDB taxonomy): Bacteria > Patescibacteriota > Gracilibacteria > UM-FILTER-43-11 > UM-FILTER-43-11 > JAFGTE01. Next base: position 2,823 of record JAJDCF010000022.1, read on the forward strand.
AATGGGTAATCGATGGAGATACTTTTAAAGTCTGCCCGGACAGCGACAATAAATGTAATAGGAAAGGGCAAGTATCAATTCGCGTAAAGGGCTTGGAATGTCCTGAATCGAACCAAAGAGCCTGCGATCGAAAACCCGATGCAGATTGTTCAGAATGGATTCCCAAAGGAAAAGAAGCTAAAAAAGTAGCGATAAGAACTTTAAAGAAAAAAACAGTAACCCTCCAGCCCACAGGCAAAGGCGGAAGCTTCGAATCAGGAGGGTACAAAAGACCCTTGGCATACGTTAAAATGCCCAATGGATCGGATTATGGCTTAACAATGATAGAAAAAGGATTGTGTCAGGATTTCAGCCATCGCTATCGACACAACCGAGAGGATCAATACAGAGCAGCCCAAAAAAAAGCGGGCGTTTTTCCACTAAAGCCCAAAAAGTAGCTCCGCAAAAATGTTCACTAGCTTCGGAAGGGCTGATTTGTTATGTTTAAGACGTTTTTTCACCCATTCATACCATGTCAAAAAAAGCTAAAGTTCAGAAGCAACTAGAAAAACTTTACAAATTTTTCCTGGCAAGGTGGCGCTGGCTGCTTGCTGGCCTTCTCATCTTTGCCATTTTACTTTTCGCATTTTTGGCCATAGCTGACCATCAGGGTTTATTTTCAAAAACCGATAATAATACTTACCGTGTCGCTTTTCCTGTTGAGGGCCAGGTTCTGGCAGGAGATACGATTAATATTAGGCTGGACCGTCCAATCAGAAATAGGAGGGTAGAAATGCTAGATGTATGGCTCAACGGTGAGCTCCAGGAAGGAGTGGTGAGTTATAACGAGCGTGATAATTCTTCGATCGAATTCGGCCCGGATATTCTTAAGGAGGGGGATGTGATCAAAATCTCAACCAGGGATTACAACAGGGCTCAGGCAGAAAAGTATGGAAAATCGGGCGTATATTTTGAAGCGGAACGGAGTTGGAAATACAGTGAAGAGAGTCTGCTACCTTATCCACGTGTTGAAAGGCAGGCAAGTAGCAATCCTCTTTTACCTGAATACGAGCTGTCCTTTTTTGACACAGTGGATTTAGAAAATCTGGAAGATAATCTGAGTCTTTACGTTGGTGAGGGAAAAATGCAGGGGGAGCGCGTGCAGTGTTTCGGGCCAAAGACTAAGCTCAGAAGCAGCATAAGCCTAATCGACAAAGAGACCGCGCTAATTGCCAGTAAGACCAAGCTAAAAAGAAAGAAGGATCCGCTTTGTATTTATCTGGTGCCAAAAACAGCTAATTCTCAGTCGACGGAACCAATCGGAACCATTATTTACAATCCGGCAAATGTAGAGCCTTCGGTGGGTCAGATTTTTAACCCGGAGAATGATTTTTATTCGGACCTTCGGCTTGATTTTGATACTCCAATGTATACGGATGTGGATGACACAGGCGATACAGACGCCTTTATTGAGCATCGCAAGCGGCAAAAGGAGATATTGGCCAGAAGAATTCAGCTCAGACCCTCTGCCGATATCGATCTGGAAAATATCTATTTTACGCCCACGGAGGCGGTGATACCGATCAAATTGGTCGAAAATACAAAGTATTCTATAAAAATTAAGCCAATAAAGGATATTTATGGAGAAAGTACAGAATCAAAGTCCATCGATGTAGAAACGGGAGATCAAATATATTTAGGACTTCGCTTAAATGAGGGTCAAAGTGTCTATTCTGCCTCTAAGCTTCCAACTTTTTCTCTCATTCAATTCGACCATCCAAAAGCAACGATCAAGCTCTGCAAAGTTGGCATGGAAGAATATGGCATGATCGAACACATGTATTTGGACAGAAGAGATTTAGAAGGGGCCGATTACTTTTTTGAGAAGGGGATTGATTTGCTGCCTACAAAAGAGTGCTTCACGAAGGATTTGGAGATTAAAGAAGACGAATATACGTCGACGTTTGATATAGCGGACTTAGTTTCTCATGATCCTGATGGACTTTATTTCATGACTTTCGAAGAAGCCTCCCAGCGGAAAGTAGATGAAAATCAAACGGTCCATTACCCCCTCTTCTTTTCGGTGGTTGATTCACACATAACCATGAAGCTTTCCAAGAACGGAAAAGCCTTTGTGTGGGTGAGCGATCTTGAAAGCGGAGAAGGCATAGCCAATGCCGAAATAAAGGCCCATAAAACCGACTACACAAGGTACACGAGCGATTGGAATAGGGGTACGCGTGAATACGACAAAACTTATGCCGATCCTCAGGAGGGCATCTTCGAAGAACCTGTTTATTTGGGGAAGACAGATGCTAATGGTTTTCTGGAATTCGATATACCGGCGGAGCTAAATGCCTACTTCTCCGCCATAGCTTACGATTGGTGGGGTGGCAGATCCAGATCTTTGATGGTCACCGCGCAGGCCCCTGAAACACTCTCATACTTATCTAATCGTTGGAATGACGGCATAGCCAGATGGAATTTCGGTTATCAGCCCTATTCCGGAGGTTATTGGTATTCTGATGCAGGCATTGACAAAAGAGGAGATGACTTTTTAGCTCATGTATTTACCGAAAGAAAGTTATACCTTCCAGGTGAAACGGTTCATCTTAAGGCCATCCTTCGTGAAGTTGGTAAAACTTTGGAAGTGCCAAATTCAAAGGAGGACTTTGTTATCAAAGTTCAGGATCCAAGTAACGAAATACTCTTTGAGGAAACTGTTCATGCCAATGAGTTTGGCTCCATCACCAAGAGCTTCGAAACCGACAAAGACACAGCGACTCTGGGTATTTACAGGGTAGATGTCATGGCTGCCGAAGATGAGGGGGCTTACACGATTGCCAGAACATCTTTCAACGTAGAAGAATTTAAGAAGCCTCACTTTAAAGTCGAAGTGATGCTGGATTCAGACGGACTTGAAGATGGTCTTATTAAAAGTCCAGAGGTAAACCAGCAGCAGACGCGTTGGGGTTATACGTATAAGGAATACTCTAAAAAACTTCCCGTGGATGTAAGGCTTTATGCCAATTACTACAGTGGAGGTTCTGTAAAAGATGCCAGTTACGAATACAAGGTATACAGACAATATTACTACGAGCAAAGTTACTGGAATGACTGCTATTGGGGCTGCTTTTATGAACCACGAAAAGAATTTTATAGTTCAGGAAGCGGCAAGATATCTGAAGCGGGCGACAGCTCATTTTCCATCAACATCGATCATAAATCACGATGGAGCGATTACAATTATATCGTCGAAGTGACAGTAAAAGATGATAGTGGAGAAATCGTAACAGGAGCCGGGAATATTATTGTTAAATTGCCAAAAGATCGCTCTGCTGACCCCGATGTAGACATTAAAAACGTCACCGAGGAAGGCTTCATAGATAAAGGAGAGGAGCTGGAAATAGTTTTAGCACCCAATAAGAAATGGGAGGCGGTTCACGATGATCAGTACGAATTAGAAATACTACACCGGACTTACACGACAACTCACAAAATGAATACCGAGGGTAACCTGGTTCCTCAGGTTGATTTTGAGGACGAGGAAGTTGAAAGGCTGAAAGTGAACCGTGATAATTTTACGTTGCAGGAAGGTCAGTTGATTTATAGTTTTACCCCCCAAGAAACGGGTGAATATATCTTCAATTTGCTTGATCAGGAAGATTTTACGGAAGAAAGCTTTAAGGTTTACGTTTACGACGAGGATGAAGTGAGCAATACGCCGATTGTTGATGACAGCAAAATCCAAGTCCTTTCCAAGAAGACCACCTATAAACTGGGCGACGAAGCCGAATTTCTTGTAAGACTACCCTTTGAAAATGCGAGAATACTCATAACCACCGAAAAAAGAGAGGTGGTGGATAAAGAAATAATTGATATTACCGGCAACGCCTATTTGCACCGAGTTAAGGTAACTGACACCTTCGTGCCGAACGCTTATCTTTCCTTCGTTGCCTTCCAGAAAGGCGAATCCGACTACAAGGTGGGCTACGGCGAAATCTTGGTCGATCAATCTGAAAAGAAGTTAAAGATAAGAAGTTCATTTGATCTTCCGGAATACCGCCCGGGTGAAGAAGTGAGCATATCCTTTGATGCCAGCGACATATATGACACGCCAGAGAAGGCTGAACTAACCGTAGCTGTCGTAGACGAAGCTCTGATAGCCTTATTGGGCAATATCGACATGGACATCCTCAAGAAATTCTATGAAAAGATGCCTTTTCAGATAGACACTTCCCTTACGAGCGTGGCCATGCTCAATCATCTTTATTTTTCAAGAAAAGGATTTGTAGGAGGTAGTGGTGAGAAGGGCGGGGATAGCTCTGTGTTCACGCGTAGCCTTTTCAAGAACACAGCTTATTATAACCCGTCGGTCATTACAGATACTCAGGGCAGAGCCAAAGTTACCTTCCGGCTTCCGGACAACATTGGTGACTTTAGGGTGATCGTCCTAGCCTCTACCAAATCTAATCACTTTGGTGCTCACGAAACCACATTTTCGGTTCGTAAGGACCTTGTAATTGAAGATAATTTCCCTCTAATTTTCCGACAGGGAGATAACATGAAGCTGGGAGCGAATGTCTTCAATCATACCGATGAGGAAGTTGAGGTTCATATGAATTTGGAGAGTGATGGCTTAAGTCTTAAGGAGGAGTTTCAAAGCATTTCAATTCCGCCTCAGGATAGAACCTACGTCACTTGGGACGCTGTCATAGAAGGTAAGCCTATGGAAGAGATAACCTACAAAATAACGGGCACAGCAAGTAACGGGGAAGGGGATGGCATCGAAAAAACGGTTCCTGTGGCAACAACGCCACTGATCGCTGATCGCAGCAACTACAAGAATAACTTCACCGACGAGCTTGAATTTGAGATGCACAGCGATAAAGAAGCCAACACGGCGCTTAGTTATGTGCAATTCAGCCTCAGTACCAGTTTGCTCGCGGGAATCGATAAAATAGTGACATCTTTATTGATGTATCCGCATGGCTGCCTGGAGCAGACCATCAGTAGCACCCTGCCTAATGCCATTCTTCTTAAATTTTCGGATTTATTTGCTTTGGATATTAATGAAGAGGAGTTGCATCAAAACATAGACGTCGGAATGAAGCGCATTGTAGACATGCAGCAGGCAGATGGCGGGTTTGGCTATTGGCCCGGCGACAGGTCAACAAATCACCACTATTCGCCCTATGGTATTTGGGGCTTGGCCACTATGGCAGAGCTGGGAGTTGATGTGGACCAGGACATTTTGGATAAGGCCGAAGCTTACCTAGTCGATCGTTTTAAGAATGCGAAGGATGTACAAGGTGAGCAGCTCTCAGAATTCACGACTGCCCTATTTGCTATGGCTAAACTGGATTCATCATCATTTAGCCTGGCTCGCGAAGTGCTTTACCCGCACCGTAAGAGCTTTAGCACCCACGAAAGACTTTACTACGCTTTAGCCTTGTCAGAATACGATGAAACCCGTTACCACAATGAAATTATGGATATGATCGAGAAGATTGATATCAAACAAAAGAGCCATTCTTACTACTGGAATAGCAACACTTATAAGGCGCTTCTGGTTCAGCTACTCCTTCAATCTGATCCGGATAGTGACCAGCTAGCAGCCCTAATTCAGGATATATACCAAATATCCTACGATTCTTACTATGTTTCTACGCAAACCAAGATTCAGTCATTTATCGCCTTCAAGGACTACATCGAAGGTTTGGATAGCTCTGACGAGACAGTCACTATTCAGTACGAGATCAATAGTAAAAAAGGTGTCATGTCACTAAGGGGTAAAGATATCATCAGAAAAAGGAAGATTTACCTTAAAGAATTTGCATCTAGCCTTAGGGATTCTTTTGACTTCTCCTTCACTGTGAATAACAAAGACAATGAGCAAACAGTATATCTGGATGCCGATTTAGTGGTTCATCCGGAAGATCCCAAGGACGTCACCGCCCTATCGAATGGCGTTAATGTAAGCAGGACTTACTTTGCGACCGAAAGGAAGAAGAATGAGCGAGGACGATACGAAATCAAGGAAGTTCCTATTCCACAAGGCAAGTTAAGAGTGGGCGAAACCTATTTAGTTAAATTGAAGATTGAACTAGACATAAATGCTCGCGATGTAGCCATTGAAGATCATTTACCCGCCGGTATCAGGGTGCTAAATGAACGCTTTTTAACCACCTCCTCAGAAACCGACAGAGGCTGGAATTGGCCTTTCAACCATCTGGAATATAAAAAGAATATGGTATTCGCGGTGGCAAACCGGCTATCGTCCAACAAGGATTACGAGTTTGAATACTTCGTTACCCCGATTGTAGAAGGGGAGTATTCATTGCCGCCTGTATCAGTTTTTCCTATGTACCAACCTAGCTTCGAGGGGCATACAGGTTACCAAGAACTGCAAATCGTTCGCTAAAGGTCAGTAACGCAATATGATGAGAAGAAAACTCTTAATGGCCGCTCTATTCCTGCTGGTTTTGTGGTTTCTGTACTCGTTTCTGCCCATCATAAATCCCACTCCATTAGAGCTCGGGCAAATCAGAATCTATGATCGCCATGATGTCTTGATCGCGCACCTTCCCAAAGAAGACGGTTTTAAGATCACCATGAAGCCAAGCGAGCCCATTCCTGAACGCCTGATTAAAGCGCTGATTAAAGTGGAGGACAAGCGGTTTTATCAGCATTTTGGCATAGATGTTTTGGCAAAAGTGCGGGCCCTTTATTCAAATCTATCAGCTGGGCGCGTGGTTTCAGGGGGCAGTACCCTGACCGAACAGTGGATCAAGAATCGCTATTTTAGGGGCGAAAGAAGAACCATAGTCCAAAAGCTTCGGGAATCGACCCTGGCATTTTACTTTTCCTTGATCCATTCAAAGGACGAGACTCTCAGGAATTACCTGAATGAGGTCTATTTTGGCAATCAGCTATATGGCTTAAGAGCAGCTTCTTACGTCTACTTTGATAAGTCCGACCTCAAGGCTCTCACTCAGCAGGAAGTGGATACATTGGTCACATTGCTTCAAGCTCCTTCCTCGCTCACCTCAGGTCTACATCCGTTTGATTCAATCAACAGATTTCCTCACGTAACAGCCACAGTACTCGATGAACTGAAACATCGGAATGATGCTGATTTATCGGTTAAAACGACCATTGATTTCGTTCTTCAAGAAAAGGCCATCAATCATATGGAGTATTCCCTGCAAAGACTCGCGTCGAACAATGTTACGAATGCGGCTGTGTATGTTTTCAATCCACAAAATGGTGAGATTCTTGTGTGGCAGGGCAGCAAAGATTTTTACGATACCGACATCGATGGCCAGGTGAATGTGATAGAAAAGAAGCGGCAGATGGGCTCTGCACTCAAGCCTTTCATATATCTGTTTGCCTTCTTAAATGGGGCTCATCCTGATCATTTGACTGTAGATCTTGAGAAAGATTTTTATGAAAGCACCGAGGAAGATGGAATTTTTAGACCCCTTAATTATTCCCTCCAGGAAGGAGGAGTCATCACTTTAAAGGAGGCTTTGGCAAGTTCTTTCAATATTTCGGCAGTACGGTTACTTGAATACTTAGGGCTTCATCGTGGTCATGAATTTTTGAAGACCATTGGCCTGGAACTAGATCATGATGCTACTCACTACGGTCTTTCTCTGGCCCTGGGCAGCCCTGATTTGAGCTTGAAAAATGTCGCTGAAACTTATGGCACCTTGGCAAATAAGGGGCAAAAGGTCGAAACTAAGCTTATTAGCATGGTAAATGGCATGCAGACAGCTGGTAGCAGTGAGCAGCTACTATCCGAAAGTTCTGCAACAAGCGAGGCCCTTTTCCATCTTAGTTCCACCCTAAGTTCTCAAGTGAATCGCAGAAAATCTTTTGGACTCAATAGCATCCTCAATACTTCAATCCCTTTCGCAGCTAAAACAGGCACCACACGAAACTTCAAAGACAACTGGACCTTTGGCTATCGGCCGGACTTGGTGGTAGGCGTGTGGGTGGGGAATAACGACAGTAGTTCCATGATAGATGTGACAGGAATCACAGGGGCAGCGCCTATTTGGCATAGAGTTGTTGAAGACGCCATAAGCGAGGGTTTTGTGCAGCCTAATCAAATAATTCCTCCTGATTCCCTTCAAATACACGTGAAGTGCCTGGACAAGGATTGTGTGAGAAAGGAAGTGATATATCAGAATGATGCAAGGGAATGGCTTTCTGACCTTGTCAGAGGGAGTTTCTGCCTGGAAGATTTCTATATTCAAACGATCGAACCCAAAGAAATCCAAAAAGTGGCCAAGCTATTCGATTTTGAAGATTTTTCAATTCGGTGGTGTGAAAAAGAAGCCAAGCAAAATGAGGTCTCCGATGCCCTGCCCATGATCATCAAGCCGGATGATGGCGAAACTTTCTACATCAAAAAGAGTCTACCCATCGAGCTACAAAAGATCATCTTCAAGGCCACTCAGCCAGTGGATTGGCTCATAAATGAGGAAGAATACGAAGATGTCGAAGTAATTTTTCTTGAGCCCCATGAGTCTTATTACGACATCAGCATAAATGGCCAGCCCGACAAAAGAAGGATCTTTATCAAGTATGTGGATTAACCTGCTAGCCAAAAAAGGTGATCAAAAATAGCAGTATCGCGTTCAGAGTGATAATTCCGGCAACAGTAAAAACAACCACTAAGGTTACTTTGCGCTGCAGTCTGTATTTTTGCATTTCCTCTTGATATTTCTCTGCACCCTCCAGCTTGGCCGATGGGAATAAAAAATAAGTAGGAAGCGAAATAACAAATAATAAAACTTCCAGAATAATAATAGAAAAAGCCAGATAGACCGACCTGGGCAGCTTTGCGGAAACTATTTCAGTTTTATTCTTGTAAATGTAGCTCGTTAGATGGAGTATAAAATTTAGCCATGCTTTTTTCATTGTATTGAATTTATGTTGATTTATATTCTTTATTTCAGTAACTTTTCTAATTTTTTGGCCATTTCAGTAAGGTCCGCATTAACCTTAATAAAATAATCGATTGCTCCAAGTTCCTTGGCTTTCTTCATGCTTTTTTCTGAAGTTTCGTTAGACAGAATGACAACCTTTGTATCCTTTATATCATCATCAGCCCTGATGGCTGCCATCAGCTCAAAACCGTCCATTTCCGGCATTATTAAATCCAGCAACACCAAATCAGGCTTTTCAGACTGAATCAATTCCAACCCTTCTTTACCGTTACTTGCGGTTACTACCTCAAAAATGTCTCCAATGGCAGATATCTTCATGGCATGAGACAGCAAGAACTCATCCTCAACAATTAATATTTTTTTTGCTTTCATATTTTGATTATTATAATTGTACATGAAGCATTATACTACAAACCTTAGTATATTTCACGACGCTCCAATTACAAACTAAACTCATGAAAAAATTTGCCCTTCTAATTTTTGCTGCAACTCTTACTTTGTTAACAGGCTGTAGTTTATCGGAACAGAATTCGATCGAAGTAGAAGAAGCCTCAGCTTCAGTCTTAACCGATGGAATTTATGCGATAGATGTTGAGGCCAGTACCCTATATTGGGAGGCGCACAAGCCAATCGGTGGCCATATGGGGGGTATTTCGCTTGAGCGTGGAGAATTGAACGTCAAGAACGGCAAGCCCGATTCAGGCTCTTTTGTAATCGACATGAAATCGATCACGAATACAGATATCAAGAATGAAAGTTTTAAGACAAACTTAGTAAATCACCTAAAATCAGATGATTTCTTCTCTGTAGCCGATTACCCGACAGCACGATTTGATATTACTCGAGTATTACCATACGAAGGTGAAGAGAATTATGACTACGAAATTGAAGGGGACCTTAGCATTCGAGACATCACCGACTCAATTACACTTCTGACTAGAGTCGAGAGCAATGGGAAAAGCCTGAGCGGCTATGGAAGAGCCGAAGTTGACCGCACTAAATACAATATCAACATCCGTTCGGGCTCATTCTTCGAAAACCTCGGAGATCAGCTGGTAAAAGATGTCTTCGTGCTCGAAATGGATCTAACGGCTGACCGCGTGCAGGAAGGCAGCTGATTTGAAGGGATAATTCAAAATATTACCAAAGACTGACTGCATGACATGGTAAACCTCGGCCTTTTCACCAATGCTGGGCGTTACCCTTTTTAGGTTAGAAAGACCTTCCTTTTGCATGTAATTGATCCATTTGATGACTGAAGGCGTCAGGCGAACATCAGCTGGCTCATTGTAGCCGCTTCGCACAACACTGGCATCTTGAGCAGACAAAAATAGGGGCTCCAAAAGATTCAACTTCTCATTACTTCGGCTGCAGCTATCCCAAGGTGCCATAAAGCCAAGTAGGGTCAGTAATTTGACCATATAAGCATGCAGAATGATCTCACTGTGACTTTCTTCAAATTCGCTCATGCATTCCGTGAGTAACTGATAAACCTCATTACATTCCTGACCATCCGCTACTAGCTTGGCAGTGATTTCTGCCATAAAAAAAAGAATACTCTTCGACTTCAAATCTGATTCCAAGGGTGTATAAACCTCAAGAATTTCAACCTCATTCAAATGTCCCAGATCACGTCCCTGAAAGTAGTTCAGATTAACATGATAAAATGGCTCTAATCTGCCACAAAATCGGCTCTTTAGGCGTCTGGAACCTTTGGCCATAACCGAAACTTTCCCCTCATCTTCGCTAATAACGGTGATAATCTGATCAGCTTCATTCAAATTAAATCGGCGAATAACAATGCCTTTGGTTTTCTTTTGTCTCTCCATCTAAAAGGAATGATGTTTGCGGAGGTATAGTTCAATGGCTAAGTAGCTGCTTAGTAGGCCAGCGATAACAGTTGCCAAAAGCTGCCAGCCAAAGGTGGTCCAAAAGTTGTCCTCAAAATGAAGCAGAACTGAGTTAAGCCCGGCCATCAGTGTCTCGTTAGTGATCACAGCGACTAGATTACGGGCCAAATAAGCCAGAATCAGCCGCGAGAAGATCAGGCTGATCACAAGTGCGGTCACCGCAAATCCAACCCCCTCAAACAGGAAGCCACCACGAATAAAATTATAGTTGGCACCAACTAGCTTCATAACATTGATCTCTTTTTCGTGGCTGTGAATATTTATATTAATGCTGTTAAAAATAATCATCAGACCTACCAAAGCAAAAATAACAATTAGCCAAAGGCTAAGGCGCTTGATAGAAAGTGTAATACTCAGGATCTTAGCGTTCCGGTCCTTTTGTTCCACATCTTTAATAAGCTTTTCCTGATTCACAACATTAGCAAATCGCGGGTTCTCCAAAAACTCGATCACCAAATTATTATCAGAAACATCAGTGCTAACTACGCGCACCGTATCCGGAAGGGGATTCTCAAGGCTATGATGCTCTAAAAAGGAGATAACATTAGGATATTTGGACCCAAATCTTGCCAGAGCATCAGTTTTGCTGATGTAAACCACCTCTTTTACGTTTGGGTGCATTTTAAGGTCTTTGATAAAGGTTTGAACACTGTAATTCTCAACTCCTCTCTGCATCTCCACGCTGATATCCAGCTTTGAGCCGACATTCGCAATAACAGAGTCACTGGCATAACTCATAGCCAGGACCAGATTAAACACAAAAAGCATCAGGGCGATGATCAGAATGGTCGCTACACTCAAAATTTTATTTCGCAAAAGACTGTGCCAGGCATTTTTAAGGGCACGTCTGAGCCAGGTAAGCTGTAATTTCAGGGGGTTTTCCCGCATGTATTTTTATTTCTTTTTGCTAACTGCAAATATATCAAAAAAGCTCAATACAAACAAGAAAAGTCCTTTAGCCAAACAATTCAGCCTTAATCAAACTCGACTTATACCTATGAGGCTCATGTGACTCAAGCCTTACCATTTTGATATGCGGAAACTGAGTCTTTAGCTCATCCAAATCCACCCGCTGGTCGTAGCCGAAGCCAAGTATATGTGGTTTATGGTCGCGAAGAACCTTAAAAAAATCATCTTCATGCCCCAGTATCACGCGATTCGGCAGGCTGGTATCGATGATAGCTTGTTTTCGCTCTTCTTCACTAAAATGAGGGCGCTTACCTTTAATCTGCTCCACATTCGCATCTCGGGCGATCACAATCAAAAGCTCATCACCTAACTTCTTCAGCTCGTTTAGGTAAAAAAGATGGCCAGGATGAACCGCATCAAAGGTTCCAAAGCCCATCACTCGCTTTAGCTCAGCCATACTTATTTTTTAGATCGGATTCCTGTGAATTTGTCCTTAAAGGAGGTAGCAGCCGCAAAGCAATCCTTGATTCGCTTGTTATTTGGGTCAAGCTGCATTGCCTTCTTTAAAAGCTCAATAGACTTATCGAACTTCTTCATCTGCATATAGCATATTCCCAGGTCACAAAGAGTCAGTGCGTTCTCAGGGTTAAGATTCAAAGAGCGCTCCAGAATAACTACGCCTTGTGTTCGCTTATTAGAATTGAATAATGCCCATCCAAGACATCTCAAAATCTCAGGATTGTTGGAATGAAGGCTATTAGAACTTTTCAAAAAACCGATCGCCTTAGGCCAGTCTTGCTTCTGAGAATGAATAAAGCCCAAGATATACTTTGCTGTGTAACTCCTTTCATTTAGCTTAAGAGCGTGCTCACAGGCCTTTTCTGCCTTGTCATAGCTATCAAGACTCACATAGTTGTCGGCAATCTCTTCCAGCGCTTCCACGCAATTAGGATCGTCAAACAGAAGCTTCTCAGCCTCTAAAATGGACTTCTTATAATCACCACTAAGCTTAAGCTCCTCAATACTATTGAGTGCTTCAGCAATATGCTGTGGGTAGTCGTCGTCTTTTTGTTTAGCCATAATAATAATTTAACTCGCTACATTGTACCTCAACTTAACACATTTTTCAATGAAAAACACTTGCCTACTTCAAGTTTGTACTTATTTCTCATAATTGCTTTAAAGTCATTTTCCAGTTCTCCTTTGAATGGTTTTATTTGATCTGGAAATTCTTTCAACAAGGTATTAGTTTTTTCGGCATAAGATATAGCGAAGGTTGGAATGCCCATCAAGGCTCCAAGCAGAAGCATGTGGTATCTTGACGCAATAAGATAGTCACAAGAATTGACAATTTGAAAGTAGCTATTGAAGTAGTCATTTAAATCCGGCTTGAAAAAAGGTAATTCAATTCCAAATTTCTTTCTAAAATAGGATAAATACTGCATATCAACCTCTAATCCAGGTATGAATTTAAATTCATATTTATCTTTATTATTTTTGATGAATGATGGAAGATATTTTTCAATTTGTGAAAGAAGATCATTCGGATCATTTTGAATTGGGGGGCAAAGGCTGATGCCAATAAGCGGCTTTTTGCCTTTTGTTGCCTTTTGTTTTGTGATGTCGAGCCCAAAAATAAGATCCGGCACAACTCCGATCTTATTTTCAGAAATGCCGTACTCCACTAGCCTTGCTTTAGAATCTTGATCGCGAACATAAATATATTCGCATTTAGCCAAGCCTTTTTTAATGTACTCTTTATTTTTACTCAGTTTAAGTGTATCAATGCCAACGCCTAGCAGCACAACTTTCTTATTTAGGGCAGATGCCTTGTTTATCAATCCACAGTAGTATTCAACATTCTTGTTTTCTTCTAGGCCTTGATCGTGGAACAAAGTTCCTCCACCTATAATCACTATTTCTGATTGCTCCATAGCCTGATCGAATAACTTATGCTTATGAGGGACAGATTCAACATTATGCAGTTTTTTTGTAATTTGAGTGTTGTACGAGGCAACTATAATCCTGAAATTTGATAGATTTTGGATAATCGATGCAAGCATCAGTTCATCACCTATGTTCAGCTGGCCATAATATCCGCATATTAAAGCAATTGGTTTTTTTAGTTGCTCGATTTTATGTAATTGATTCTGGGGGTAGTCATGATAAAAAGCAGGGTTGATTGGGAAAGTAGTTTTTGGAAGTGGAATAGTTAACGATTTTTTATAAAGGCTCTTAGCTTCATCAATTTTTCTTAAGCGGTAAAGCAAAATATCTGCTTCATAAATTATTGGTTCGGCAAATCGCTCATCTAATTCGTGTGCTTTTTTATAGCACTCTACTGCCTTATTAAATTCCTGCATCTTTTCATAAGTTTTCCCTAAATACAGATGAATATTATAAATGAAAGATTGCTCTACAATACTTTTATCTCCAATCAATTCATTGAATATAGAAAGGGCTTTTTCACTTTCATTCAAATTAAAATAATCCCTACCCAAAAAGAATTTTATATGTGCATTATTGGGTTCATTTTTGGAGGCTTTTTCCAGAATGGCGACATTGCGTTCTAAAGTGGGCATGTTTTCACCGGCTTCCTTATGATGAACTATTGATATCTCAGGGTGTGCCTGAAACCTTCCCTGTAGGCTTTTGGGAATATCCAGATATTCGTGAACAGGCATTATGAATTTTAGGTCAAAACCATTTTTAAATACCCTTGGCACAAGCTGATCCTTATTTTGCGCGTATTTGTAATTCACATAGAACCCAACCGTACTTTTATCGGCTTGCTGGATTAGCTCTTTTAAACTGTTTTGCGATGGAAGGCTAAGCTCATCGTCCGCATCCAAATAAATAATCCAATCACCTGAACATTTGCTCAGCGCGAAGTTACGGGCAGCGCTAAAATCATCAATCCACTTAAAATCATAAATCTTTTCGGTGTAATTGAGAGCAATTTCTTTGGTTCGATCAGTGGAACCGGTATCTACGATAATTATTTCATCACAAAAAGAGGTCAGGGATTTGAGAGCTGTTTCAATCTTAGCCTCTTCGTTTTTGGCGATGATAAAGGCGGATATTTTTTCCACTATTGATCACAAGACTTAATTGGATCGCAGCTTGCTGTATAATCACTGTAGCTTACCCAGGACCCCCATTTACCACAGTCAACATCAACTGTTGATGTAGTTACCACAGGTATTTCACCCTCTTCGCATTCTCGAGTCGGCAGACAGGCAACATTCACAAGTGGCGCTCTCCAAACAAATTCGTCAATGGATTCATCATATTCTTCCTGGCACCCGGCATCAGCAAGTTGATACCCCTCCAAACCATTTTGGTACAACATATCAACTGTTTTATATAGATCCTCAAGGCAGACTTCCTTGTCATAATAACTGTAGCCACCTACATTTTCTTCACAGCTAATGGGTGACTCACCCTCTTTACAGCGAGGCAGCGGGTCACAATAAGGAATTGTGTCCTCGCATGTTTCAATTAAATCGCAAGAATAATATGAATCTCCTTCCGGGGTTTCACCTGGCTCACAATCGGGAGTAATATCATAAATAGTCGGATAATCAACATCGTTGTTATATGCATAGTTTATAAGGAATGCATCTACAGATGATCTTGGAAAATTCGCTAAATAGGGATAGCGTCCCGCTGAACCCTTTTCTGCAGATTGAATTGGGTCACACATGGTCGCGTTTTCACAAACGGGTGGCTCGCATCCATCATCTTGTGGGTTTTCTCCCTCTTCACAAAAGTCACGTTTAACAGGCTCACAAACCTTGAACTGTTCGCCTGTAACTGGGTCTATTCTGCGCCATCTGCCACTTTGGTCATAAAAGGATGGTTCTTCCGTATCAGGTACGCCAATCGTAGGAATTGGACAGTCCGGTATTGGGCTGCATGCAGGTACAGGTTCTGTTGGAGTGCCTGCTTGCACGATATCGTATGTTGTAACTTCACTGCCACATCCAGTTGTTCCAGCTGTGACTAACGCCGCCAAAAGAGCAGCTCTGGATACTGTTGAATAGGCAGCCCTAGAAGTCGGTAATAAAATTCTTGCTTCTCTGGAGCTTGTCTGTTCAGGTGCAGTGCGGCCACGTTCAAATGAAGGCATAATTGATATGTGTTAAAGGTACGAATTGTACAAATAATAACTTATCTTGTCAAATAACTACAAAAAAGCATATTTTAAATAAGATGAGCGACGCATTTTTGCGAGCGCGCGAAACAAGACCTGAGGGGACATGTGCCCTGAAGGAAGCTTGTGAAGCTTAGCGAAGAAAATGAGGAGCGAAAACAGATATTTTGGAGGTACTGGAACCTTTATTAAAGGTTTCAGAGAAAAGCGTTATTCGCCGCAATCAAACCCTCCGCCTTACCTGTATCAAAACGCTCTCCCTCAATATGGTAAGCCCAAATCCCTTCATTCTCACTCAACTTAGTAAAGCCATCGACTAAACGAAGTTCATCACCTTTGCTTGCAGATCCTTGGCGAATGGCCTCAAAAATGCTGGCGGGGCATACAAACTTTCCAATGATCCCAAAATCACTCGGTGCTTCATGTGGTTCTGGCTTTTCAATCAGATGCTCCACCCTATAAAGTCGGCCACTTGCTTCGCTGGGACTTATCACGCCATATGACGAAATATGCTCCATTGGCACCTTCTCAACAGCCATCATCACCTCGCCTGTGAATCGGTCTATCAGTTGCTGCAGAGCGGGTACATCATGCTTCACAATATCATCTCCAAAAAGCACGGCAAATGGCTCTCCGCCAACCGCTTCTTCGGCCTGTAATATCGCATGTCCATCTCCAAGCGGGTCATTTTGGTACACATAACTGAATTTGGCCATTCCATGAATGGGGCTGATCTTCTCAGCAATATCATGCTTTCCACGCTCCTTTAAAATACCTTCCAATTCGGGGTGGTGAGAAAAATGATGGCGTATAAGCTCTTTATCGGGAGAAATTACAAAAATAATCTCCTCGATGCCACTTTTCACAGCTTCCTCCACTAAATACTGAATAACCGGCTTATCGACAATCGGCAAAAGTTCCTTAGGCACCACCTTGGTCGCCGGCATAAACCGCGTTCCCATTCCTGCCACCGGCAATACTGCTTTTCGTATCTTCATATTAGGACTATAAATGCTCAATGCCAATCTATAGCATGAAGCAGTGCCTCATTGTAGCTTAAACGACAAAAGATTCCTATTTAGATTTAATCCTTACGATGCGCATCCGAATGCTTGGCTTTTTTGGTATTCGAATATACAGAATGTGGTTTTTTTCCGTGGCCTCAATCTGATTGGTGTCAACATGAAGCGGCAAAATAATACTGCGGGAAAAATCGCCCCAAAAACATTCCTGGGCGTAATAATCAACGCCTTTTAGTTTGGATACCTCTTCATCGATCTCTCGCTGACCCTTAATCGTCAGAACATCGTTATTGATGACCACTTCAACCTCATCAATATTCACTCCAGCCATAGGCACCACAATACGAATCTCATCCTTATTTTCAAGAACATCAACAGGTGCTTGCCCAAAGCTATCAGGTGAACTTATATCTACCTCTTCAACAGGCTCTTTAGCAGCAATCTTGATTGTTCTCGCCGCAGTGATTTTGGTCGCAAACGGAGTCTTCATACGATGGTAATTCTAAACTATTATTACTTTTTAATAAACCTTTTTCTCTTTGCCACTTTTTAAAAAGTGGCGTAAAACACTGGGGTTCTTTGAAGCAACCCATCTCTTCACCTTAGCCCATCATCTTCTGCTCAAAGTTACCCCAGACCCCAAAGACCTTTTCCCACCAACTCACTTCCTTTTGGTGCTGCCATAGCGCCAAAACGCTTAACTTAAAAGGGTTAAGCTTTCGTAGCTACCGCTGGTTATACACTAGATAGCATCAATCAGGTAAAGGTAAATAAGCTGATGGTAAGTGCACCTTGGGGAGTCTGAGGGGTTTGCGTCCCGGCCACAAGATGATATAAGGCATGAAGTTGAATTTGGGTTCGCAAACCCTTCAGGCCTTTTGCGTACTTTTGGGCACAAAAGTGCAGATAAAACTAAGACATCTTAAAAAGTCATACCGCTGCGCTTGTAGCGAGGAAGGAATCTCCACCAACAAAATAGGCCCTAAGCCTTCTTACTCCTAGCAGCCGGTTTATTCTTCTTAAAGAAGGCATCAAATTCCTTCTTAGTAAGCACTTCCTTTTTAAGAAGTTCCTCAGCAATCTTCTCAAGTAGAGCCTTGTTTGCAGTAAGTATCTTATTTGTTCGATCCTGAGCTTCATGAACGATCTTAGAAACTGCCTGATCAATCTTGCTGGCAACTGCTTCACTATAATTAGGTTTAGAGCCAAGCTCTGCCCCCATAAAGCTAGAGCCGCCCTGCTCACCATAAATAACAGGACCCAGCTCGCTCATTCCATAATCCATAACCATATGCCTTGCAATAGCGGTTGCTCTTTTAAGATCACTGCTGGCACCTGTGGTTACCTCTCCAAAAAACATTTTTTCAGCGGCATGTCCGCCAATCAGTGAGCACATTTCGTCTTTGAATTTTGAAACAGATTTCAGGTGCTTATCTTCCTCGGGCAGGAACCATGTCACACCCAGAGCCATGCCACGTGGAATAATAGATACCTTTTCAACAGGATCACAATTAGGCAGAAGCTTGCCAACCAAAG
This sequence comes from Patescibacteria group bacterium, assembly GCA_029260955.1. Lineage (GTDB taxonomy): Bacteria > Patescibacteriota > Gracilibacteria > UM-FILTER-43-11 > UM-FILTER-43-11 > JAFGTE01. The sequence continues at coordinate 21,295 of JAJDCF010000022.1, forward strand.
CATGTCCCACTTCGTGATAAGCAGTAATCTTCTTCTCCTCTTCGCTAAGGCGACGGCTTTTTCTTTCGGGGCCAAGGCCAACTTTTTCGATGGAATTATCAACGTCCTCAGCCTTGATCTTCTGACGATTATGCTTGGCGGCCAAAATAGCAGCCTCATTTAAAAGGTTTTCCAAATCAGCACCAGAAAAGCCCGGTGTTTTCTGGGCTATTTTTTTAAAATTGACACTCTTGTCCATCGGCTTATTTCGAACATGAACCTTCAGAATTTCTTCACGCTCAATAAGATTCGGCATATCGATGATTACGCGTCGATCAAAACGGCCAGGGCGCATTAACGCCGCATCCAGTACGTCAGGGCGGTTAGTGGCGGCCACTACGATTACATTAGTATCTTTCTCAAAACCATCCATTTCGGTCAAAATCTGGTTCAAAGTCTGTTCACGTTCATCGTGTCCGCCGCCCATACCAAAGCCACGCTGCCTCCCTACAGCATCAATTTCATCGATGAAAATAATGCAGGGAGCGTTGTGCTTTGCTTTTTGGAACAAGTCACGAACACGGCTGGCACCGACCCCTACAAACATCTCTACAAACTCAGAACCTGAAATACTGAAGAAGGGAACATTGGCCTCACCAGCTACCGCGCGAGCCAAAAGCGTTTTCCCGGTTCCAGGCGCACCAACAAGCATCACACCGCGTGGGATTTTAGCGCCGATCTTGGTGTATTTTTTAGGATGCTTCAAAAAATCGACCACCTCAACGAGTTCTTCTTTGGCCTCATCCATACCAGCTACATCCTTAAAAGTTGTCTTATTTTTGCCGTTCTTCGAATAAACTCGGGCTTTGGATTTTCCAAAAGAAAAGGCATTATTAGCTCCTTTACCCAGCTGTTTAGCCATAAAAATAATCAGGGCAATAAACAATATAACCGGTAACCAGTTACTGAGTATGCTCATCCAAAAAGCTGCTTGCTCAGTGCTTACCACCGTCACGGGTGTGCGATTCTCGGGGTCATTCAGGCCAAGCTCGGTAATACTTTCTCCTTCTGGGCGAAAGGCCAATAGGGTTTCATTGTTCTTGGTGACCGCATAGACTCGACCATTCTTTACTTCGACCGATGAATAAGCACCATCTTGATATTCTCGCACCATTTCACTGATGGGAATCTCCTTTTCGGTGGTTGTAGTGCCCGGCTGACCACCCGGATTGAAAACATAGTAAGAAACGGTCAAAATCAGCGCAAAAATCAGCACATACATAAAGGAATTCCCATTGTTCTTGGGTTGTGGGTACTTTGGCGGTCTTGGCCCCTGTGGACCTTGATTATGATTCATAATTTATTTGGGTTTAATTTCACTTATTCCGTTCATAAAAGGTTGTAGAACTTTGGGCACTTTGACACTTCCATCTGCCTGTTGATTATTCTCCAAAATGGCAATTAAAGTTCTGGTAGAAGCCATAGCGGTTCCGTTCAAAGTATGTAGCAGATGAGTACCATTGTCGTCTTTGTACTTTATACCACCACGACGGGCCTGAAAGTCAGTACAATTACTACAACTGGTCAGCTCTCGGTACTTTTCTTGGGTAGGAATCCACACTTCGCAGTCATACTTTTTAGCCGCAGGTGCTCCAAGATCTCCACCACAAATATTCACCACCTGGTAGGGGAGTCCTAATTCAGTAAGTATCTTTTCCTCGATGCTCAGTAAAAGCTCATGTTCCTCAGAAGACTTATCCGGATGACAGAAGGAGAACATCTCCATCTTATCGAACTGATGCACCCTTAGAATACCTTTGGTGTCCTTTCCGTAGCTGCCCGCTTCACGCCTAAAGCAAGTAGAAAAGCCAACATAGCGCTTAGGAAGTTGCTCGGCGGGAACTGGCTTAAACATATGTAGTCCGGCAAGCGGAACCTCGGACGTACCGACCAAATACAAATCATCACCGTCAGGATTATCCTCGGTCTTTTGATTCACTGTGTAAATCTCATTGCGATCTGCTGGAAAAAAGCCAGTCGCATACATCATTTCTTCCTTCACTAGTTGTGGCACGGTGACTGGTGTAAAACCATTTTCCGTAAACTCTTTGAGGAGCCATTGGATCAAGGCAAACTCCATTAGTACAAGTTCATTTTTCAAATAATAGAACCTGGCACCACTAGTTTTTGCAGCCGTTTCCATATCTATAATATCTAACACCTTTCCCAATTCGATGTGATCTTTGGGCTCAAAATCGAATTTCGGAATCTCGCCAACAGTCTTTATCACCGCATTGTCCTCATCATCCCTTCCATCAGGCACAGATTGATGCGGGGGGTTAGGAATGGCTATCATAAGGTCTTTAAGCTGAACACTAATTTTGTTCAACTCAGCCTCAGATGCGTCTAATTTCCTGCCCAAATCCTTCATTTCCTGAATCTTCTTCCCACGATCGTCACCATCCAAGGTGGCAATGTCCTTTGACACATGATTCTTCTCAGCGCGCATTTTTTCAACCTCCTGAATAAGGCTGCGATGCTTTTCATCAAGCTCCAAAATATTATCTACATCAATATCAACTTGCTTCTTCCTGAAGCCTGC